>NZ_AONB01000022.1:0-78334 GCF_000585235.1 Nitrincola nitratireducens
TGAGTTTCGCACAGGGCGTCTTGCCCAGCGTGATTATGACTTCACCAAGCCTTCGGATCGCATGGAAACCTTTGATAAAGCCATGATGGACGTGCCGGGTGTTGAGCGTTTCGAGCAGTTTACTTATCCGGGCCGTTACAAGAGCAAACTCTTGGGCGAACCACTGATTCGCCTGCGCACCGAGCATAACGAAGCCCTGCATGATCAAGTCTTTGGCAAAAGCCACTGCCGCAGTTTTCGCAGTGGCCATCAGTTTGAATTGGTGCGCCATGATGACGCTGCCCAAGAACTCGACACCTACTTACTGGTCAGCGTTCAGCACCGAGCTGAAGATTACAGTTACACCAGTCGCGATGAAGAAAGTCGCGGCTACGAAAACGAATTCGTCTGCATGCCCGCTTCGCGTGTCTACCGCCCACCACTTAAAACCGGCTGGCCAAAAATGCTCGGCCCACAACATGCCAAGGTGGTCGGCCCTGAGGGCGAAGAGATTTACACCGATGAGTATGGCCGTGTCAAAATCCAGTTTCCTTGGGACCGTTACGGTCAAAACAACGAAAACAGTTCCTGCTGGGTGCGTGTCAGTCATCAATGGGCCGGTAAAAACTGGGGCTCAATCTACATCCCGCGCATAGGCCAAGAAGTCATCGTCGACTTTTACGATGGTAACCCGGATCGTCCGATCATTACCGGGCGAGTGTACAATGCTGAGCAGATGCCGCCGAACAGCCTGCCTGCCAATAAAACCCGCTCTACTATTCGCAGTAAAACCCATAAGGGGAAGGGGTTTAATGAGTTTTCGTTTGAGGATAGCGCGGGTAATGAAGAAATCTATCTTCATGCCCAAAAAGACCATAATACAGTGATTCTCAACGATGAAATGCATCAGATCGGACACAATCGGTCTAAATCTGTTGGCAATGATCAAACCGAGAGTATCGAAAACAATAAGACCATACATGTTGGAAATGATCATCAGGAATCCATCGGACAGGATGCACATTACTCAATAGGGCGTGATGTTCACTACTCTGTGGGCCGTACCCAGCACGAACAGTATGCTAAAGATCGTATTGAAAATGTTGGAAATATCTTAAAACAAGGCATTCATGGCGATCATTTATATCAAGCAGGACGCAATTTTGATGGTCAGGTTTCCGGTGCTTATAAGCTTGATGTCGGCAGTAAAATCACAACGAATACAGGCGTGCATCATTTGATGGCGTTTGAGAGGTTTATTATTTCTGGGCCCGCTGGCAGGATTATTCTTGATGGCTCAGGTATCACATTAGAAGCGCCCAATATTCGCCTTAAGGGGGCTGTATCCATGGGGGGAAGTGGTGGCTCTCAAGTTCCTACGTTGAACTTAGCTGCAAATGAAGTTCAACCGATATGTGAAGAATGTGAAGAGAAGAAGGATTAAGTTATGCCAGCGATAGCACGGGTTGGGGATTCACATATTTGTCCTAGAAAAGGGCACGGTAGGGGAGTCATAGTGAGTGGTGGTTCTGCAATTGTTGAAGGCAGCCCTGTGGCGCGTGTCGGAGATAGAGCCTCTTGCGGTTGCGTGATTGTTCAGGGGGCGGCCCATGCATTAGATGATGGCAAGCCCATCGCCTATGTTGGTTGCCGAACATCGGGTGGCGGACAAATTACGTCGGGAGCTTCTCAAAGTGAGGTTTAATTGACATTGGTAGCAGATCTGACGGTAAAGGAATGCGTGTTATGAGCTATCTTGCTTGGGTTGGTCAATGTTTCGTAAAAACCGTAACCCCCGATGGGCAAAACCAATGTGTTGTTTTAGTTGCGATTTGGGCGAAAGACCTTGAGGATTACACAGAGGTCGCGCGCGAATCTCTGCTAAACAAAGGTTACATTCTTTACTCCGTAGAGAATGCGATGCCTGCGATTCAATGGCTTGCCCAGCGGGGTGTAAACTCTGCTGCGATTGCGCTGGCTCGGCAAATCTCATCGGAGCATCCAGTCGAAATCGGCGAATTTAAAGAATATGTGCCGAACCCTGATGATTTTGACGTTGATGATTGGCTTACACAACACCTGTTGAGCGATATCAGTCCGCTCGGTTTGCAAGAAGGCGTACTGGATAAACTCAGTGTGCCAGAATCTCTGCGCCCTTATCTCTTTGCAGAAATGGAGGCTTCTTTCATAGACATTATGCAATATTCTAAAGATGAGCAGATACCGCCAATGCGAACCTATGCAATATTAGATGCAGCGCGCGTGCCTTTACTCCTAGATCGCTTAGAAAGTTCTGATTTAGACTATCAATGTCTGTTTAAAGGTGATGCCGAGCAGAGTTTAAAATCGGCAGCACCCTATCTGGTCGAATTGCGTGAAGATAACCGATTCACACGTCAGTTGTTTAGTGTCACAGGGATGGCTTCCGATCTATGGGATAAGTACCCAGGCGTATATGTTCGTTCACGCGCCTTGATTGATGAATTAGCCAATCACTTTAGGCGCTTTACTAAGGTAAAAAACGAGGAAGGAAAATGGCTTTTTTTCCGCTTTTGGGAAAGTAATTTCTTTTTAATAGTATTAATGCATGTATCGGCTGCTAAGGGGCTTGCATTGATGCCTCCTAATCTAATTTCTTCAATGCTATGCATTTCGATGGATCGTATCGATTTTGTTACCACTCAGCCTATCGAAGGGATGCCAAAAATGGGCTGCGAATTGACGTTTGATCGAAGGTTAATTGACCCATTGAATCGTCGTAGCACAGAGCTTTTTGTTTTCCGGCTACGGCAGCAGTTCGTCGAACAGGAAGGAATGTCTGTTGAACTGTTTGAGTCCGTCATGAGTTCCATAGAGAAGCATCAATTTCAAGATCGGAATACAATTCGACAACTCTTGAGCCTTTGCTTATCTGAAAATGACAACCTGCTTGATCGCGATGAACTTGCTGATGAGCTAGAGCAAAGCTGTATCATGCCTGACTCTACACGCTTGAACCGATTGGTGAATGTTGCGAGCCTAAAGCTGTCCAGTGATACAACGTAAAATAAGTCGATTAATTAAATGTTCATCCTGTCATAGGGCAATCGTTAAAGAAATCGCGTCATCAATCAAATGTAGTTTTGCAAGAAAAAGCAGGGAAGGTCAGAGGATATGTCATCAAACAGTATCGCTCGTTGCGACTCAAGGGAAATCATTCCCATTTATCCATGTCGTTACGTTATTTCAGACGATATATTGTTGGAAGATACGGAAAAATTACCCCAAATATTGACTCGGCCAGCGGGTATTACTCAAGCTCCCCACCATCAGTTGGCCTCTATGCGCCAAGGGTATCTGTATATCTACGGTAATCTAAGCATTGATGGGCGTGGTGTTACAGATAAAGGATATTGGTTAGTTTTTCGTTATCAAACCCGAGCAGATGATTGCAATTCGCCAAACGAAACAACGGCCTGTGCAAAAACATTTCAGTATTATCAATTTACCTGGAGAGATGGAACAGCCCGAGGCCGTTGGGACGCTCAACTCATGGAAGCGGAGCCGTTTGCCTATGTTAATACCTGTGCAATTAATACGTACATTGCCTACAGCGAGGAACGCTGGCCAGCATTTATGTTCGAAACTCTAGAGCGTGATGAAACCTGGCGTAACAAGGTGATGCAGTCCATTGATTTGCATGGCGAAGATCCGCACACGATGTCGTTTGACCAATTGGCCAACATCGAGGACTTTAAACATATTAAACCAGAAGAGCGGGAAGCCAACGTCCTGCGTCACACCCCCATTGGCGACTTGGACATTACGCCCTTTGAACGTATGAAAGACACCCATCAAGAGCGTTATTCCCGAGCCCGTATTGTTGCTATTGAGGATACTCTCGGGGAAGCAAAAGACCTGCTGCGTTTAGCTGAGGTCCTTGAAGCGAATATTCAAGCCTACGAAACTACCCATTACTATGCTCTAAGTACCGCGAAGGCAATCGCAGCCGTTCCATATTTTGAAAAAGATGTTGAGCGTCGCTACCGTAAGCGAGGTATTTTTCTTTGGGAAAACGTGACCTATGCGGCTCGCAATATAGTCAGTTCGGACCCTTTCAACCGTGCCGCCGATGAGCAGCGACATCGTTTTGCGAAGTTCGGGCCCAGTGAGCGCGAAAAATCTCAAAAGAAAATCATCGAACTCTGGTCGGCGTTAGACGTAACCAATCGTCCGCGCTGGCATGATGAGGTCCGGCTCGCGTTAAAAGGTGCGAAAGAGGAGGGCTGTGAAAAGTGCATTGGGTTTGTTGCCAGTGAACTCGGCCATTATGTCTCCGGAATCAAGCTCAACTCACAAGCACCTGCAACCGTGTTGGACAAACTAAAAGACAATAGTGAAGAAGATTCGATTTGGGCGAATTTACTTTCAACCTTTGTTGGTGTGGCTTCCGAAATGGTCGAGAGTATTCGTGATGCACAGGTGCTGGAGCGCATGAACAGGCTGTTTTTTGAGCTGCACACTGAAATTGCTACCACGTTTTACGAAGGCAATAGCCGTATCATTGTTCGTGAGATGGAGACCCTATCAGGCGTAGTTAGACGTACACAAAAGATATCAACGGGTGATTTATCAAACGTTGCTGCCCAGCACTATGAAGTCTTTTTACGTGGACATATGTCCAATATTTTTGAGCAACCCGTATCTGCGCAAACGGGTTCCGGTATGTCAAACGCCAGTGTCAAGCAAAGCATGTCACAGCATTTAACGCTGGACTATGTGGCCTACGAACATGTGAGAGACATGAGCAAAGGTAACCTCAGTTTGGGATTGTCGGGAATGTCTTTGGTGTTTGCAATGTATGGAGCGTTTGATACGGTTCAGAAATGGCATCAAGCCAATAATTTCAGGGCTCGCTCCAAACTGAGCGCTTTAGCAAATTTACCCGCAGTACAGCTGAGTGTTGCCTTGAGTGGTGTCGTTGCTGCAGCAAGCGCTCTGTACGCATCACCCGCCCTTATTCGTTTGGTTTCTGATTCGGGGCGGCTAAGTGTACGTTTGGCAGCAAACTTACCCGGGGCTAGAGTTGTCATTCCCGAGCGTCCAACGGTTGGTGTGTCTAGTGGGGATATGTCACGTCGTGCTTTTATAGCTTCAGTAACAGGAAGTGTCGCTCTTGCTGCTGGTTTGTTAATTTCTATCGCGCAAGGTTATGAGGGCTATAAGCGTTCGGATTATGCCTTGATGACCGGGCATGCACTGCAGGCAATTGGCAGTATTATGATGTCCTCGGGACTAATCGGTGGATTTCTTTCAGGCTCTAGTTTTTTCGCACTAGCAATAATTGGTTCTAAACTGTCTATCGCGGCACTCCCCTTGGCCATTATCGGCGGTGTTTTACTCGCGTTTGGTATTCTATTTGCTTCTGTTAGGCGCTCAGAGTTAGAACAATGGGTCTATGAGGGGTTTTGGGGGAGTAGTGATCAGTATTGGGGGGATAGACGTGCTGATGGATTTGATGAGCAGATTGAAAGATCAATTAAACTAATGAATTTAGAATCTATACATAAATCAGAGGGAAATGAGCTGAGTACTTTCTTTTTCCATGAGATGCGGACCTTTGAGCAGGCTATCTGGTATATCGAGGTCGAGAATATTAAATATCGGGATGGGTATTTAAAAATATACTTCCCAGGGTTAACGGACCCCGATGCAGTAAGGCAGTTGTCCATCAGGGTTGAACGATCACAAGGCTTATTCCTTTCTTCTTGGGAGGATACAGCTGATCCACGAAGAGTCGGAGGGGGGCGCATAACGGCAGAATGGATGGGGCCGGGAGTTGCGGCGCTCAACCTGTCTTCGTATGCAAATCAGCCGAGACTACGCTTGGGTATTCGCTATGAGCGGATTCTCCCTAATGGAGACAAACAGGGTTTTAGCATGGTTGAGCCTTTAATAATCGAAGACCCAAAACAGCTTTAATAACGAATAGGATTTTCAGATGCAATTACCCCCTTTACGACTTATCCCCAATCCAACGGAAAACCCAGATGTGATTGAAGCCATGAACTTATCCATTACACGGATAGATGAGGATGTGATAGAGGTGCCTTCGATGACATCTATGGGGTTAAATACATGGTTTAAGCTAATCTTTTTTGCCATTATGTTAGGAAGTGCCCCAGCCTATGATCCGGGGTGGTTTTCAAAGGATGGAGAGCCGGGGGTTGCCTACGAGGCAATTCATTATATGTTTTTTTGGGAGGAAGCTTTTCACTCATCTTTTAAACGATATGAAGACCGTGATAATCCTGGATTTACAAACACAGGGAGGACTTATGAGGAGTTTAAAGCTGGAATGTTAGAACGCCACGGGCGTGGCATTGTGGCTGGCATTGCCTGCATAAGCTTGATAGTCTTGCCTTGGATCTTGTTAAATCTGGCCGTTGGCAATCCCTATCGAATCGATCGTAAACGGCGCATTATTTATACTTGGATCAGGGGGAGTTTTGTTTGTATCCAATTACCTGAAGGAACAGATGACCCTTTGCAAGTCGTAGAGGCGCATATTCCCATGCGCAATGATATACGTGATCCCTACAATATGAATGGCCCTTTGAATATTTGGCTGCCCATCCCAAGGTACCAAAAAATGGAGGTCTAAGTTTAGGTGCAAACTGTGCTATTGTTCGATCGCTCGTGAAATACCAAGCCTATTATTTACGCGACTTTATTAACGATTTTATTGCCAACCCAAATGCGCAATGGGTCGATCAGTTAGGGCCAAAGCGCAAGCCAAAGTATGTAAACTATCTTGATTATGTTCAGTTTCACTTCGCTCGCCTACAGTTTTTACCCCAGTTTCCATTCAAAAAGCGTAAGACGGAAGCGGCGATAGAAGCATTTATGAAAAATCCACGTACGGAGCTTTACCCGGATTATTTGCCCTATGCATGACAGTGACTCAGTGGTATTTGTATCTTGTCATCAGATGATATTAAACCGGTGGCAATTCAGATCTGACCGATGTCATCGGAAAGTCGCATGGCCGCATGGCCTCTAACCGACAGGAACTGCCGCTGGGTTAATAAGACCGACTTAGAACAACAGGTGTATAAACAAAAATGGATTTTCAGATGCAATTACCCCCTTTACGACTTATCCCCAATCCAACTGAAAACCCAGATGTGATTGAAGCCATGAACTTATCGATTACACGGGTAGATGAGGATGTGATTGAGGTGCCGTCGATGACATCTATGGGGTTAAATACATGGTTTAAGCTAATCTTTTTTGCGCTTATGTTAGGAGGTGCCCCAGCCTATGATCCGGGGTGGTTTTCAAAGGATGGGGAGCCAGGGGTTGCGTATAAGGCAATTCATAAGATGCTTTATCGAGAAGAATATATAATTGTAGCTTTTAATGCAGCGGAAGATCCAGCTAATTTGGGGTACACCCGCACAGGGAGAACTTACGAAGAGTTTAAATCTATTCAATTAAAAGGTCACGGCCGTGGCATTGTGGCTGGCATTGCCTGCATAAGCTATATTGTCTTGCCTTGGATCTTGTTAAATCTGGCCGTTGGCAATCCCTATCGGATCGATCGTAAACGGCGCATTATATATACCTGGATTAGGGGGAGTTTTGTTTGTATCCAGTTACCGGAAGGAACAGATGACCCCTTGCAGGTGGTAGAAGCGCATATTCCCATGCGCAATGACATACGTGATCCCTATAATATGAATGGCCCTTTGAATATTTGGCTGCCCATCCCAAGGTATCAAAAAAATGGAGGTCTAAGTTTAGGTGCAAACTGTGCTATTGTTCGATCGCTCGTGAAATACCAAGCCTACTATTTACGCGACTTTATTAACGATTTTATTGCCAACCCAAATGCACAATGGGTTGACCAGTTAGGGCCAAAGCGCAAGCCAAAGTATGTAGACTATCAAGATTATTTCTTTTTTAACTTCGCTCGCCTGCAGTTTTTACCCCAGTTTCCATTTAAAAAGCGTAAGACGGAAGCGGCGATAGAGGCATTTATGAAAAATCCACGTACGGAGCTTTATCCGGATTATTTGCCCTATGCGTGATACTGACTCAGTGGTATTTGTATCTTGTCATCAGATGATATTAAATCGGTGGCAATTCAGATCTGACCGATGTCATCGGAAAGTCGCATGGCCACATGGCCTCTAAGCGACAGGAACTGCCGCTGGGTTAATAAGACCGACTTAGAACAACAGATGTATAAACAAAAATGGATTTTCAGATGCAATTACCCCCTTTACGACTTATCCCCAATCCAACGGAAAACCCAGATGTGATTGAAGCCATGAACTTATCCATTACACGGATAGATGAGGATGTGATAGAGGTGCCTTCGATGACCTCTATGGGGTTAAATACATGGTTTAAGCTAATCTTTTTTGCCATTATGTTAGGAAGTGCTCCAGCCTATGATCCGGGGTGGTTTTCAAAGGATGGGGAGCCAGGGGTTGCGTATAAGGCAATTCATAAGATGTTATACCGTGAGTCATATATTATCTCAACTTTTGAGTTTTATGAAGACTCCGACAATCCTGGCTTTCTACGTGATGGAACGCCTTATGATCAATTCAAAATCGAGCAGTTGGATTTTCACGGCCGTGGCATTGTGGCTGGTATTGTTTGCATAAGCTTGATAGTCCTGCCTTGGATCTTGTTAAATCTGGCCGTTGGCAATCCCTATCGAATCGATCGTAAACGGCGCATTATATATACGTGGATTAGGGGGAGTTTTGTTTGTATCCAGTTGCCGGAAGGAACAGATGACCCTTTGCAAGTCGTAGAAGCGCATATTCCCATGCGTAATGACATACGTGATCCCTACAATATGAATGGCCCTTTGAATCTTTGGCTACCCATCCCAAGGTATCAAAAAAATGGTGTGCTCAGCTTAGGTGCAAACTGTGCTATTGTTCGATCGCTCGTGAAATACCAAGCCTACTATTTACGCGACTTTATTAACGATTTTATTGCCAACCAAATGCGCAATGGGTCGATCAGTTAGGGCCAAAGCGCAAGCCAAAGTATGTAAATTATCTCGATTATGTTCAGTTTCACTTCGCTCGCCTGCAGTTTTTACCCCAGTTTCCATTTAAAAAGCGTAAGACGGAAGCGGCGATAGAGGCATTTATGAAAAATCCACGTACGGAGCTTTATCCGGATTATTTGCCCTATGCGTGATACTGACATTTTCATTAAAAATGTCATAAGTAGATCGACTGAAATGCCTTCCACCTCTGGATCTTCGGCACGTTTGCCAGACACTACTGGTAAGAAGGTTAGTAAAACAGCTCTACTGCAAAAGCCTCAACCGCACTAAGCTTATAGGTTGACAACTCACGCTTACTTATGTGATTTTTGTATTTGGTTATAGCATTAACATGGAAGCAATATCATATGGACATAAAGCGCCTCATTTTCGCGTCATCTAGCTTGTGATCTCAGCACACAACGCTTCTTCGCCATTAAGATTGGTTTCTTTTCATACTCAGCGTTTCACTATTTTCCCATGATGCCTTTACTTGGTTTCTGTCGCGCATCCCGTGAGGGGGAGCTGTTCGAGCTTATTGCCGCTGTCCAGTGCTCGGGTGCTCATGAGTTCGAGGAGCAAGTAAGAGCGGACGTTGCGCTTGATGGCTATTGGCTGCATTGGGCTTCTAAGATTTTACCAGCGGATGTTTAGATAAAAGAGTATCCCGAAGAGTGGGGGGAGGTTCTATTTCAAAGCATTCAGGCAGGCTGTCCCGTGGTGTTAGGCCCGATCCAGCGCATTTCTGTTAAGCCTGAAGTCTTTCTTGACAGATTGAAGATAAAGCGAATGCAAGGGATTGAGCCGCTTGATGCTCAGTTTGGGCAAGAGCCTAAAAAAACGTTACCTGATGAGCTTCATACTGACTTTTTTGGTGAGGTGTCGCTTCCAATAAATCCAGGTTTTGAGCATCAGCCCGCGTTTGATTCAAAGGCGGCCCGACGTTTAACCAAGGAGTGGTTGTTTGAAATGGTAGAAGAGCAGCTATGAGGTTGGAATATCATTTGATCAATGCTCGTTGAGCAAGACAATATTTAATCCCCCAATATTCACTTAACCGTGAATGGCCTCAACTAAATCAAAAAATCAGGTTTTTTAGCAACTTAGATGCAAGTTAACGTAACTTTACAATTCATTAACGCTAACGTTGTTGACAACGATTATCATTAATAGTAACTTTCTGCTTATTAAGTGCTTGTTTTTCTGTGTGGATTTATTTCTAACCAAAAAATCACTCATATGTGAGTGGCGAGAAGACTCTTGGGCTGAGTCGTTATTGCCTTTTCTGCGCTTGATCAGTGCTAAGTCCAGCACCCTTCCAGTCTCGAAGGTTAAGCTTTCTTGTTTTAGTCAAAATGAGTGGCGGTATTGAGCTGTGTTGCGAAGTGCAGAATGTTGCTGAGTTGAGCGGGTTTAAATATTTCATTACATCTTTGGAGTGATAAACGTGAAAAGTAAATGGGTGCTTGGGGTCTGTCTTGTTAGTGGATTGGCATTTAATTCACATGCACAACCCGTTGATATTGAAGTGACCATCCCAGCAATTGCCGGACCGATGTATTACCGTCCTTATGTTGCAATTTGGGTGGAAAATGATCAGGAAGAAACGGTCAGAACCATTGAAGTATGGCGCAAAGAGCCTGATTGGTTAAAAGACATGCGTCGTTGGTGGCGAAAAGCTGGTCGCTATGATCAGGGTGAGTTGGATGCCGTGACAGGCGCGACTAAACGCCCAGGCACCTACACCGTCACATGGGATGGGGTAGATCAAAAAGGCCAACCTGTTCCTGCAGGCACTTACTACATTAATGTTGAGGCGGCACGTGAGCACGGAAATCGCAGTTGGGTCAGAGGCGCGGTTGAGTTAGGGGTTGCCAATCAACGTATAGTCATTGATCCGACTGAAGAGTTGGGCGAAATTATTCTTTCTACAGGAGACGCTAAGTGAGTAAAGCAAAAAAACTATTGGGTGCCGCTGTGTTGTCAGCGGGTCTACTTGCAGGGCATGCGGCTGCTCACCCTATGTGGATGCTGCCAAGCGAATTTAATTTGTCTACTGATGAAGGGCATTGGATTACAGTGGATGCCACGGCATCTCACGGTGTTTTCAGCTTCGACAAGCCCATCGGTGTCGATAATGTTGCTATTTACCGCCCAGGTGGTGAGCGTGAGCGCGTTGGGCCTTATTTTAAAGGTCAGCGTCGTAGCGTCTTTGATGTTCAGCTGAATGAGCAGGGTACGTATAAAGTCGAGTTAGTCACTCCGATTCGTTATATGACAAGCTATGTGGTAGGCGGTCGTGATACGGCGCGTCGCATCATGGGGAATAAATTAGAGATAGCCTCCCAGCTGCCTGAAGATGCACGCGATGTACGTACCACTATGGTTCAAAACATTATTCAATTTTATGTCACTCAAAAAGCACCAACACGAACCGTTCTTGAGCCAACAGGGCAGGGTTTTGAGCTTAATGCGATTACTCACCCAAGTGATATTGTCATCGGTGAAGAGGCAAACTTTAAGTTTACCTTCAATGGTGAGCCTGTAGCGGATCTGGATGTTGAGGTAGTTCCAGGTGGCACTGCATGGCGTTCGTCTCGCATGCAAATGGACCTTAAAACAGACAGTGAAGGTGTTTTGCGCTTCACGCCTGAGAAGACAGGACCTCACTTGCTCAGTACAAATATGCGTCGCTCCATTGAGAGTCCCTTGGCGGATCAGGCAGGCGTGACTTACATGCTTTCGTTTGAAGTGATACCTGAATAGTTTTGGGTGGTTTAATGCTAAGTAAATATTGTTTTGCGGCGGTGTTGGCTGTCTGTTCGGTGAATGTATGGGCACACTACCCGTACATTGATTGTCAGAAAACAACGCAGGGTGTTGAGTGTGAAATTGGTTTTAGTGATGGCAGTGATGCGATCGGTAGCGAAGTCGTTATGTATACCTATGACGATGACGTAATTGCTCGTGCAAAAGCGGATCAATTCTCAAAGGTCCACTTTGACTGGTCTGATGAGGAATTCTACATTCAGTTTGATGCAGGTCACGAAGACCCTGCAGAGTATGATTATGCTGAATTCTAGTCACAACACGTCCCGCAACGAAGCCTTAGGCTTCGATGCGGGTGCTTCCTCTGAGTTCATTGAAACTGTTCGCCCAGATGATGGTCGTCTTGAAACCCTGTGGGTTTGGCTTTTTATTGCGGCTGTTTTAGTCATCGGGGCGATAGGTATTTCGATACGAACAGAGCCTCATGTCCATATGCCGAGTGTTCAACTTAACCCGCTTGAACAACAATTACTGACGGAGTTATCCATAGCGATTCAAGAAATTGAATTTGTTACGGGGAATACAGGTGATTGGCCTGATATTGATCAGCTGATGATGGCACAAATTCCTCCGTTTACGCATCAATCTCAAACTTGGCGAACGATTGAAAAAGGCTGCTACTTGCTTGTTGAAGCCACTGGTATGCATGGCCACTTTCTACTGGACTTAAATGAAGAAGCGCGGATTTTATTTCATGAAAGTCCGATTCCCATGATTAGTGAATGCCATGATGTTTCAGATTGGCACCGTTTGGATACTCTCAAATGAAATGGTTAGTTGTTGTTTTCAGTGTTTTATTGTCGACAAGCAGTGCATGGGCAAAGCCCTTGGTTGTGGGGATTACCTTGCACCCTTATTACAGTTATGTCAGCCAGATAGTCGGCGATAAGGCCGAAATACTGCCCTTGATTTCCAGTGGCTTTAATCCGCATAGCTATGAGCTACAGCCTTCTGATTTGAAACGCTTACTGGAAATGGATGTGCTGGTTTTAAATGGGATAGGGCATGATGAATTTGCATCGCATGCATTAGAGGGTTTAGATCTACCGAACCTGCATGTCGTATATGCGAATAAAGACTTGCCACTTTTGTCCTCTGGACGAGGAAGTAACACCTATAACCCGCATACCTTTGTTTCAATAGATGCGGCTATACGTCAAATATATACAATTGCCGCTGAGTTGGGGCGGCTTGATCCCGAAAATGCAGCGTATTTTCAAGCCAACGCATTGCGCTATGCCCGAGAGTTGAGAGGCCTAAAAAATCGCTATCAGGCCAGTATTATGGATCTTGATTTAACCGGGGTTCGAATCGCAAGTACGCATAATGCGTATGGATATTTTTTGCAAGAGTTTGGTATAGGTGTTGATACCGTGATTGAACCCGCTCATGGTGTCGAGCCAAATGCAAGCCAATTGCAAAATACCATTGATCGAATCAAAGCGGCCAACATTCAGGTTTTATTCACTGAGTTGAATATGGAAAATCGTTACGTTGACGTTATAGAGCAAGCAACGGGTATTGGTATTTTTCACTTCTCGCACATGACACACGGGGAATATGATGCTGAACTGGTTATGCGCGAAATGGAGCATAATTTACAAACCCTAGTGTTGGCACTCACCAAAGCCGCAGGGGGCTAAGATGTCCGTTACACTTCAGCTCAAAGAGATGTCCCTTTCGCTAAATGATGTCGAGATACTACAACCTATTTCGGCAACCCTGCAGGCGGGTCGTTTGCATGCAATCACTGGGCCGAATGGGGCTGGTAAGTCATCTTTCCTCAAGTGTTTGCTGGGGTTAATGCCGCATAAAGGTCAAATTAAACGTCATTGGCCAGATAAAAATAAGGGTGTGGCGTATGTGCCTCAGCAACTTGCTTTTGAGCCATCCTTACCGATTACGATAGACGAGTATTTGACCACGACATTAACGTCCAGAGCGCTTTTTTTTAAGCGCGCATCGAACATTCGTGCGCAGGTTGAAGGTTTGCTGGAGCGGGTAGGGTTGGAAGGAAAAAAACACCTTAGGCTTGGGCAATTGTCGGGCGGAGAGCGCCAGCGATTAATGTTTGCCCAAGCACTGGGTCAAAAGAGACATTTGTGGTGTGTCGATGAACCAATGACAGGGCTAGATGTCACGGCTCAAGCATTAATTACTCAGGAACTTCTCGCCTTGAGGACTGAAGGCGTTACGCTATTAGTTGTGCATCATGATCCCGATTGGGTTTCAGACTATGCAGATGAGGTGTGGTCAATTAATGGCGGCTTGGCGGGTCATCAAGTGAACTTACATGCCATGAGTACGGTGAGACGTAAAACATCCAACGTGATGCGCTGTGATCAAGAGGAAGTTGCGTAATGGAGTTTATTCGTCAATGGGTGTTTGGCCTCTATGAAATCGGCGTGCTTCCGTCGATGTTTCAATATGCTTTTTTAACCAACGCGTTGGTTGCGGGTTTACTAATAGGACCTCTATTAGGTGCGCTCGGGCCCTTGGTGATTGTAAAGCGCCTAGCTTTTTTTTCTGAGGCGGTTGGGCATGGCGCATTAACGGGGGTGGCGTTAGGGATTTTGTTGGGTGAGCCTGCAACCCAGCCCTTCGTTGCACTTTTCTGCTTCTGCATTCTGTTCGCCATGTTATTGCATTGGATTAAGAGTCGAACTGACATTCCTTATGACGCACTGGTGGGTGTGTTTTTATCCTTTGCAATTGCATTAGGCGCGGCTTTGATTCTCTATGTTGCCAAAAAAGTCAATGTCCATATTTTGGAAAATGTTCTTTTCGGTTCTATTTTAACCGTTAAAGATATGGATATTTGGGTGTTGTTGCTCATCACGGCCGTTTCAGCTGTGCTTATTATCAAGGGGGCTAACCGGGCTCTGTTGGCCAGTCTTTCCCCTGATCTCGCGCGTGTCAGAGGTGTGAATATACGTTTGTACGACTATATTTTTATTTTGCTGATTGCTTTAGTGACCGTGGCCTCGGTGAAGGTGGTCGGGGCAATTCTTGTGGGGGCGCTCTTGCTTATTCCGGCGACGTCGGCGCGAATGATCAGTCGTAATGGTCGAGAGTTTTTTGCCTATTCCGTTTTGTTTTCAACCCTGAGTTGTATTTTGGGTATTTTGCTGCCGATGGCTGGAGCCTTACCCATTCCATCCGGTGCTGCCATTGTCATGATTGCATCGCTAGGTTTTGTCTTATCGTTAATTATTCGTCGTTGGAGAGTGATTCAATGAAGTGTGTAAAACACGTCTGTATTGGGGTGTTGTTGTCTAGTATTGCGGCTGTTTCTCAGTCCGCGTCTGTCGTGACTGTCGCCCCTATTACGTTTGCTCTAAGTGAGTCATTGCTGCAATCGACGGATATAGAAACTCTGTACTTGCCGCCCGAACGCTTACCGATGAACCGAATTGCTGGTTGGCTTGCACGTGCCGATCAAGCGAGTTTGCCTGTGGCGGATGCCGTATTGACGATTGAGTCGGTTGTGCCGACATTGAGTCTCTATCCTGTATTGCGCCAATCTTCAATTCGAACAATCCCAATAGATGCTGCTTACGAATTGTCACCGGGGGGGGCTAAAGTTAGTTTGCGTCCTGAGGCAGATGAAGACTTCTTTTGGCTAGACAGCAATAACTTAACCGTAATGGTCAATATCTCGGCGCGAGATTTAAGTCGTGTGTGGCCGGAGTCGGCTGGAAGTATTGAAGAGCAGCGTCGGAAGTTGCAACGTGAAATTCAAAAAATGACATTGGCCGTCGATCAATTACTGTTAGAGCAGGATGTGTCTAGGTTGGCTGTCACAGATGATCGGTTGCTGCCCTTGGCGATGTCTCTGAGTTTGCCGATTGTAGAGCGTGATGAGGCCGATTTAGTGTTGAGTTTATCTCATCAGGAATCTGACCATCAGATGATTTGGGTCGTTGATCCCTTAATTCGCAAAACAGATGGGTTAGAAGGGTGGTTAAACGATCAGCTAGCGTCCTTGCAAAAAGCAATACGATAATTGTCGATCATTTCTTGATGAATTAGCGGATGATAGCCGTGCTTTAATCGGTAAACTGCGTTTATAATAGTGGTTTATTGTTCAGTGCGGTTGTTTCCCGCCCGTTAATTTAGCCTTCATAAGTTGCCTATATGACCAAGAATGACGCTCCTAAGTCCACCAATTTTATTCATCAGATCATTGAGCAAGACTTACAGCAAAATCTGAATGACGGTAAAGTCGTGACCCGTTTTCCGCCTGAGCCAAATGGCTACTTGCACATAGGACACGCTAAATCAATTTGTTTAAACTTTGGCACGGCGCTTAAGTATGGTGGTGAGTGCAATCTGCGTTTTGATGACACCAACCCCGAAAAAGAAAGCCAAGAGTATATCGACTCCATTATACGTGATGTCCGTTGGCTGGGGTTCGAGTGGGCTGGAGAGGTTAAATATACCTCTGATTATTTTCAGCAACTCTATGATTGGGCCGTTCATTTGATCAAAGAGGGTAAAGCCTATGTTGATCACTTGAATGCTGCCGAAATGCGCGAATACCGTGGCAGCTTGACCGAACCCGGTCGTAACAGCCTTATCGTGATCGTAGTGCTGACGAAAACCTAGCCCTTTTTGAGCAAATGAAAAAAGGCGAGCTAGAAGAGGGTATCTGTTCATTGCGTCTTAAAATTGATATGGCATCCCCCAATATTAATCTTCGAGACCCTGTTATTTACCGTATTCGCCATGCGCATCACCATCAAACAGGCAATGACTGGTGTATTTATCCGTCTTACGACTTTGCACATGGTCAATCGGATGCACTTGAAGGGATTACGCATTCTATTTGTACCCTAGAGT
This sequence comes from Nitrincola nitratireducens, assembly GCF_000585235.1. Taxonomy (NCBI): domain Bacteria; kingdom Pseudomonadati; phylum Pseudomonadota; class Gammaproteobacteria; order Oceanospirillales; family Oceanospirillaceae; genus Nitrincola; species Nitrincola nitratireducens. Next base: position 16,706 of record NZ_AONB01000022.1, read on the forward strand.
TCGAAGATCATCGTCCTTTGTACGATTGGTTGATAGAAAATTTACCTGTCCCAGTTGTTCCGCGTCAGTATGAGTTTGCACGCTTGAATCTGAACTATACCATCACCAGTAAGCGTAAGCTGAAGCAACTGGTGGATGAAAAGCATGTAACGAACTGGGACGATCCACGCATGCCAACGATTTCGGGCTTGCGTCGCCGTGGGTACACGCCTGCTGCGATTCGTCAGTTCTGTGACATGATCGGCGTGACTCGTTCAAATGGCACCGTGGATATGGCGATGTTGGAGTCTGCGATTCGTGATGACCTCGATGCAAACGCACCACGCGCCATGTGTGTTACCCGTCCTTTAAAAGTCACCTTAGTCAACTATGAAGAAGGTAAAGAGGAGTGGTTTGAACTACCTGCTCATCCAAAAGATGAGTCAATGGGGGTTCGCAGCGTTTCGTTTGGTCGTCATTTACTGATAGAGCAAGAAGACTTTGAAGAAGTTGCACCGCGCAAATGGAAGCGACTTGCCGCTGGTGAGGCTGTGCGTTTACGTGGGGCCTATGTGATTCGTTGCGAAGAAGTGATTAAAAATGCGGAAGGCGAAATTGTTGAGCTGAAGTGCAGTTACGATCCCGCAACGAAAGGTGCAAATCCAGAAGGGTACAAAGCCAATGGTGTTATTCATTGGGTGAATGCGGAGCGCTCTGTTCCCTGTGAAGTACGCCTGTACGATCGGTTGTTCACCGAAGCCAATCCCGAAGCCGATAAAGACAAAAGCTTTTTGGAGTTTATGAATCCTGAGTCTTTAGTTGTGCTAACGGATGCACGTGCGGAGCCTGGGCTTAAAGATCAAGCGGTGGAAACCAATTATCAGTTTGAGCGTTTGGGTTACTTTGTCGTTGATCCTGACTCAACTGATGAAAAAATGGTGTTTAATCGCACGGTTACGCTTCGCGACTCATGGGCGAAAGTTCAAAATAACGGATGAGTTGTTTTGTGAAAGTGGTGATGCTGTCAGTGCTGGTAACGCTGTTACTGGCCTGCAGTGTACCCAGTAAAGAAAGTGTTGTATTAGCGGATCGATTAGAGGCGCCAGACTCTTCAGCGTTTTCAATACTGGACTCAAGCCGTGATGATCCAGACCGATCCGATTTGCTAGATCCAGAGGATCTGGATCAGGTGTTTGAGACGATTGCTGAAGCCAGTTATTCTCCTCTGCCCAATAGACTCAACGCTGAGCCGATTGCCACTCTAGCCACTGAGCTGAATGAAACATCAGGACTTGCATTTCATCAAGGCACATGGTGGACGATGAATGACAGTGGCAATAGTGCAGCCCTCTATGAAGTTTCCCAGCAAGATGGCACTGTTCTCCGTAGAGTTCACCCGTTAAATAGCGAAAACCGAGATTGGGAAGCGCTGGCACAAGATGATCGGCATTTGTATATTGCGGATTGTGGCAATAATCGTGGTGATCGGCACTCTTTCCAGATTTACTCTGTTCCTTGGTCGGATTTACTTCAATCGAAGCATCGCGGCGTTGTCTCCTCTGCTCAAATGGACATCAGGCTGTCCGATACACGTCCGGAATCTAAGCTTCACGCACACAATAATGACTGCGAAGCCCTCGCGCATGTCGATGGTCAGCTTTGGTTGTTTACCAAAAATTGGAAAGATCAAGCAACGCGCTTGTATCGAGTGGATACGCGTAAATCTAAACAGTCACTAACGGCGAGTGCAACCTATCCCGTTAAAGGGTTGATAACGGCAGCGGACTTTGATCCAGAGTCAAGACGTTTGGCTCTGCTTGGTTATCGAATTGGATTTTTATCGGTGTCTTCCTTTATCTGGATTTTGCCCGTGCCTGAAGAGGGGCAATTGCCGGATTGGGACAATGCCAGCTATCACCGTTTAGACCCCGCCGGGCAGTGGGAGGCGATTCTTTGGCACCAGGGTGATCTTTGGTTGACGCGGGAACGCAGTGTTCTGGGTAGTGCTCAACTCGCTAAAATAACCTTGCCGTAAGGGATCTGGGTTTTTGGTATTTAATTAGTCTATAATCTACAGCCGTTTGGTATAAAGTAACATTTATACTGCCTTATTCATTATCCAAGAGTTCACTCCATGTTACAGATATACAATACTCTGACTCGAACAAAAGCACCCTTTACGCCTTTACAAGAAGGTAAAATTGGCATGTATGTGTGTGGTGTGACAGTCTACGATTATTGTCATATTGGTCATGCACGGGTGATGGTGTCGTTTGATGTCATGACGCGCTTTTTGCGTTGGCAAGGATGGGACGTCAATTACGTCCGCAATATTACCGATGTTGATGACAAAATTATGAAGCGCGCAGCAGAACGAGGCGAGTCTGTTGAGTCATTAACCCATCGCATGATTGCCGCCATGCATGAAGACGAAAAAGCATTGTTTGTTGAGCGGCCTGATCATGAACCGCGTGTGACCGGAAATATGGACAACATCATCGCTTTTATTGAGCGCTTGATTGCAAAAGACTACGCCTATGCGGCGTCCAATGGCGATGTCTATTACCGCGTTGAGAAGTTTGAAGGCTATGGCAAGCTCAGTGGTCAACAAACTGAAGAGTTGCGTTCGGGTGCAAGAGTTGAAGTGGGGGATGTTAAAGAAAGCCCCTTAGACTTCGTGCTTTGGAAGGCTGCTAAGCCCGGTGAAGAGTGCTGGTCATCGCCTTGGGGTGATGGGCGTCCTGGTTGGCATATCGAATGCTCCGCAATGTCACTCTGCTGCATTGGCAAGACGCTTGATATTCATGGCGGGGGGCCTGATCTTCCGTTTCCGCACCATGAAAACGAAATAGCTCAGTCGGAGGCGGCGAATGGCTGTACCTATGCGAACTATTGGATGCATGCAGGCCCTGTTAGAGTGAATCAGGAAAAAATGTCTAAGTCATTGAACAACTTTTTCACGATTCGTGAGGTTTTGAAAGACTATAATCCTGAAGTGGTTCGGTATTTTCTGACGAGTGCTCATTATCGCAGCTATATTGATTACTCTGAATCAAGCCTAAAAGAAGCACGCTCTGCGCTTGAGCGTTTTTATCAAGCCTTACAGGGGATTGATACACGTGTGGTTGCCGATAGTGTGGCGCCTGAATATGAGCAGCGTTTCGTTGATGCAATGGAAGACGACTTCAACACACCGAAGGCGTTAGCGTCTTATTTGATTTAGTCAATGAGTTGAATACGCACAAGCGATTAGGTGTGGCACAGGCGGCACCCTATGCCGCTGAATTAAAACGTTTGGCAAATGTACTGGGTCTTCTCCAGCAAGATCCAGACGCTTTTTTGAAAGGTGCTGATAAAGAGGGGATGATTTCTGCAGAGGAAATCCAAGCCCAAATCGAGGCACGTAATCAAGCGAGGCAACAAAAAGACTTTGCCGGTGCGGATGAGATACGACAAGCTTTGCTGGCGCAAGGTGTTGTGCTAAAAGACAGTCGTGAAGGAACCACTTGGTACCGTGAATCTGAGTAATGCCTGATCGTCTGCTTCCTAGAAAACGCCCAAGTTTACGCTTGGGCGTTTTTTTATGCTCTATGCCTCCCTTTTTGACTGAAGCCAATCTTTGATAGGGAATAGTTGTTGACAATTCATTAATGATAACGATAATGGTTGTTATTAGTGTTAAGGAGGAGTGTATGGCATTATCAGGAAATAAGTCTGTCGATTCGACAGCGGGAGTTGTGAGTCCTTTATTGTCAAAGGTCACAGCAGTCAAGAGAATAAACAGTAAAGAGCTTTTATCAGAGCAAGGTCGTTTAGAGATCGAGCATGACACTGAGATCTATCGCTTAACTCGAACCAAAAACGGCAAGCTTATATTAACCAAGTAAAAGCGATGTGCTCAGTTGTAAAGAGTTGTTGTATCCCGCACGTTCAGCCAGCCACCTAACGCCCCCAGGCAGCCAGCTTCGCGGATAACATCCATGATGTGTCCTCGGAGAATATTGATAGGCTGCTCATCCCGATAGAATCCTTCCGGATAACGATATGAGACTTGCCCGTGAATACCATCCGGTTTGAATTTGTATTTATATCCGTTAGGAACTCTGTATGCGTACGTCCCATCATTTTCCAAAGAAGTTGCTTGTTTTATCCGTGAGTTTATCCGTGTCCACTTGGGCGCTAGGTCAGGGAGTGACGAACTTAAAAGAAATAACCGTTACGGCCTCGCATACAGAGCAAGATGTGCTTGATGTTGCCAACACATTAACGGTGATGACAACAGACGATATCGAGCGGCTGCAAGCATCGGATATTAAAGACTTACTTCGCTACGAAGCGGGAGTCTCTGTCAAAGCGCAACCTATGCGTTCGGGTGCGGCGTTAAGCAGTATTGGTCGTGGAGGTAACGAAGGGATCAATATTCGGGGGCTTGAAGGGAATCAGGTCATGTTGCAAACCGATGGTGTGCGACTTCCGGCGATTTATACCTTTGGACCTATGCTGACTGGACGAGGCGATTATTTAGAGCCTGAAGGGTATAAGCGAGTCGAGGTGCTTAGGGGGCCAAGCTCAACCTTATACGGTAGTGAGGGTTTAGCGGGTGCTGTAAGTTTTGTCACGAAAGATCCTGTTGATTTGCTGACATTAGGGAAGGACCAACAAGTCACTCTTCGGGCAGGCTATGCGTCTGAAGATAAAAGCTATTTTGTCACTCCCGCTTTCGCTGGCCGAAATGAAAAGCTTGCCGGCATGTTATTGTTTACAGCGCGTGATGGGGAGGGGCTCAAAAACCAAGGCTCTATTGAAGGTACGGGAAATGCAAGAACCTTACCGAACCCTCAGGATAAGTCGGCTGAATATTGGCTATCTAAACTCGTGTACGATGTGACGGATGAGCATCAAATTAAGCTGACAGCCGAGAAAATTAATCGGCTAACGGCCACGGATGTGCTTACAGGAGTGACGGGTACGACCACGGGTTTAACTGCCAATGATCGTGTGCGTCGTGATCTTTACAAGACTGACTATGTCTATCAGTCTGAGTTGAATCCTTGGTTGCAATATGCACGGGTGAGTGCGTATCAACAAGACTCAAGCAATCGTCAGTTTAGCGATGAACGAAGAAGTATTGGAGATAGGACGCGTGACAACGCGTATTCGGAACAGATACGCGGCCTTAATGCAGTTATGGAGACCAATATCGAGGGGCAGGTAAGTCATCGTATTAACTATGGCGTTGACTTTTCTGTTACAGATATAAGTGCTTTACGCAATGGCGATCCTGCAGGAACCAGTTTTCCTGATAAGCCATTTCCAGATACAGATTACAGGTTGTTAGGTGTTTTTGTTCAAGATGAAATGAGTGTCGGTCGGCTGAGTATCATACCGGGGTTACGTTATGACTCCTACAAGCTGTCCCCTAGTTCGAATGATCCCTTGTACCGCGCTTATCGCCAGTTGAGCTTTCAGACAGTGCACTTTCTGCCAAAATGGGCCTGGTCTGGAAACAAGCCCCACTGATGAATTGGTTTGCACAATACTCTGAGGGTTTTCGTGCACCCACGCCGGGTGATGTGAACAGTGGCTTTACGAACTTAAGCAGTCCATTTTTTGCCTATAGAACGATTGCCAATCCTGATTTGAAACCAGAAAGCAGTAAGATGTATGAAGTGGGGCTGCGTGGTCGAGATGAAACACTTAACTATAGCGTTAGTCTTTTCCGCTCAGACTATAAAAACTTTATCGAAAATGCTGAAGTGTCTGGCACAGGGAGGCCTTCTGATCCTCTAACCTATCAAAGTGTGAATCGCGATGGTGTAGAAGTGACGGGTATTGAAGCCAGTTTGCGTTGGAAATATCACCCAAATTGGGCTCTGTCAGGCACCTATGCTAAGCATCGTGGCCATCGTAAGGAAGACGGTGAGAAGGTGAACTTGGATACAATCGACCCGGCGAAGCTAGTGGCTGGTTTGCATTTTGATAACGGGCGCTATGGGTCTGAGTTGATTATGACGCATGTTGAAGCCAAAAGACGAAATTCCAGAGCGGATGGATTTAATCCAGGTCGCTATACAACGTTCGACTTGTTGGGTAGTTATCAGTTGAGCCGCAATGCATCCTTACAGGCGGGTATTTTTAATCTAACCGATGAGAGTTATACCCATTGGGCAGATGTTCGCAGCCTTAATGCCGATAGTCAGGTCGTTGATGCGTTTACTCAGCCTGGGCGTAACTTCAAAGTCAGTTTTACCTATCAGTTTTAGAGAGACTGAAGAGGGCGAGGGTAACCTTGCCCTCAATTTACTAACAAAGGTGATGTATGAGTTCTGAATTAACGCTATCGGATCGTATTAGCGAACTTTTAGCCTCGCAGCCAATGATTCGACCTGTGGAAATGGCAAGGCAGCTAGGTGTGTCGGAGTGGGAGATTGTTAGCCAGTTTGGTGCCGATGAGTTTGTGGCTTTGCCCGGTCTAATGGCGCAGTCCATTCTGGAGAGTATCTCAGATTGGGGTAAGGTGACCACAATAATAGAGGTAAAGGGGTTTGTCTTTGAATTCAAAGACGCTTTTCCCAAGGGCAAGCTTGGTTTTGGCTATTACAACCTGCAAGGAGGTGGTGGCGGTTTGGAAGGGCATTTAAAACTTGATGCCGTAACGGATATTGCCTTGTTGAGCCGACCATTAAGGGGAAAAGAGACACATGCCATTTTATTTTACGCAGAGGATGGTGCATGTATTTTTAAAATCTATTTGGGGAGAGATGATAAAGGAGATATTTTCACTCATCAAATCGCCGCTTTTCATGCGTTGAAGGAAGGTCAGAATGTTGCTTAATAATCGTTTAACAAAACAGCTTCCGATGATGCTTTGTGCTGTATTGGTCAGTTTGAATGTGTATTCAGACTCGTACCAAAAAATTGTCTCGGTTGATGGGTCCATCACTGAAATTCTGTATGCACTAGAACAGCAGCATCGCTTGGTTGGGCGAGACACGACGAGCATTTGGCCAGAAGCGGCCAAAGAGTTGCCTGATGTTGGCTACATGAGACAACTGTCTTCTGAAGGCTTGTTGTCTTTGCAGCCGGATTTAATTTTAGTCACGGCTGACGCTCAACCTCAATCTGTGCTTGATCAATTAAAAGCAGCGGGTGTTAATGTTCATATAATCGAGAATGATTACTCTTTGCAAGGTGTTCAACAAAAGATCCTATCGGTTGCACGCATTGTTGAACAATATGAAAAGGGTGTTGAACTGGTTGCATCGCTAGACGCCGAGATGATGCGAATACAGAATACAATTAAAGCGCAGCACCAAGAACCTGTTAGCGCTATTTTTGTGTTGGGTATTCGAAATGGCAGCATGATGGTTGCGGGCAGTGGCAGCCGAGCGGATGCGTTGTTGCGAATGGCAGGTTTGCATAATCCATTTTCAGATCAGGTTCAAAATTACCAATCAGTATCCGCAGAAGCACTGATACAGGCGAATCCTGACATTATCATCACCATGTCTCAAGGTGCCGACATGGGGGGTGGTATTGAGCAAGTTCTGCAGGATCCTGCCATACGTTTGACACGCGCTGGCAAGCAGAAAAATGTCTTAGTTGTCGATGCACGACTTCTGAGTTTTGGACCAGACTTGCCCGCTCAAATTGAAGATCTGTATCAACAAGTCAATCTAAATTCTTCTAATAACAAAAAGTTACTCGATAGGTTGGCTGCATGGAACGAATAATCACGTCACAGAAATATGCGGCGTATGGTTTGTTGATTGCTTTGATGGTGACATTAAGTCTGTCTTTAACTCAAGGTGCGATCTCGCTCAATATATGGCAAGTCTTGGGGGTTTTAACAGGATCAATTGACGATGCCTTTGCACGCCTAGTCGTTCTGGATATTCGGCTTCCACGGGTTTTGTTAGGCGCTATTGTTGGTGCTGGGTTGGCAATTGCTGGGGCATCAATGCAAGGCTTGTTTCGCAATCCTTTAGCGGATCCTGGCTTGGTTGGTGTTTCCAGCGGGGCTGCCTTGGCCGCCATTTTAGTGATTGTTCTGGGTGGAACCTACCTCAAACAATGGATGAGTTTTTGGGGGTATTTTGCATTGCCGCTAGCAGCGTTTATGGGAGGTGTGCTCGTTACTTGGGTTATCTATAAAGTGGCAACTTTTCAAGGACGAACCGATATTGCGACCATGCTGCTTGCGGGCGTTGCAATTAATGCCATTACGGGTGCGATTTCGGGTGTTTTGACCTATTACGCTTCGGATGAGGCACTGCGTAGCTTAACCTTCTGGTCCATGGGATCTTTAGCCAGTGCATCTTGGGTAGACGTTGCCATGGCAGGAATCCCAATTTTGGTTGCTTGCTGTTGTTTGCCATTTTTTTCCCGTGCCTTGAATGCATTTCTTATGGGTGAAACCGTGAGCCATCATATGGGCTTTAATGTAAAACGTATGAAACAGATTGTGATTGCATTGACGGCATTGGCTGTTGGCTCGGCGGTGGCGGTCAGTGGCGTGATAGGCTTTGTTGGATTGGTGGCACCGCATTTAGTCCGCTTGCTCACAGGGCCTGATCACCGTTGGGTTCTGCCGTTGAGTGCCATGATGGGCGCAGTATTGGTGGTGCTGTCCGATGTGGTCGCACGTCTTTTGATCGCACCTGCCGAATTGCCGATCGGGTTAGTGATGGCATCCGTTGGTGGGCCTTTTTTCTTAGGTCTTCTGTTAAAGCAAAGAGCAAAATCGGGGTTCTAATATGTTGTGTGCAAATCAACTGTGCTTATCAATCGGCGAAAAGGTCATATTGGATGATGTTGGTTTGACGCTGCAGCCAGGCGAAATGTTGGCTGTGCTCGGCCCAAACGGAGCGGGTAAGTCAACCTTGCTAAAAGCGCTCAGTGGCGATATTCCTGAACTCGCGCACTCTATTTCGCTTAATGGTAAGCGCTTGAAGCATTGGACTCCCGCATCTTTGGCTCAGTATCGAGCCGTTATGCCACAGTTTGTGCAACTCACCTTTGCGTTTTCGGTCGAAGAGGTGATTGAGACCAGTTTACGTCACCCTATGCCAAGCGCATTACGAAATACACATATCCAGCAGATGTTGTCACTTTTTGACGCTGAACACCTGCGCCACCGCAACTATTTGTCGTTATCCGGTGGTGAGCAACAGCGTGTGCAATTGGCCAGAGTCATTTCGCAATTAGAAACACTTCCGATTCAAGAACCCCAATATCTGTTCCTTGATGAATGCACGTCGAGCCTTGATTTAACCCACCAGCATCAAGTGTTTCAAGTGCTCAAAAACATGGCTAAAGAAAAAAATCGTGCGGTGTTGGTTATTCTCCATGATTTGAACCTTGCGGCTCAATACGCAGATCGTATCCTGCTGATGAAGGCGGGTCGCGGTGTTGCGTTAGGAGGGGTGAAAGAGGTGCTGGATGCAACTCAATTAACCGAGGTATATGAGTATCCAATAGACGTTATTGAACATCCCGGTGGATGGCCTTTGGTCATCCCAGCTCACTATTCGTTGGTTGCATAAATTTTAATATAGGTAAATGTAGATGAATGATACAACAGCAAAACTACAAGAACGTCTAGAGCCGGAAATTAGAGACTTTCGAGACAGTTGTAAAACCCTACTGATGGCAACACTGAATGACGATCATCAGCCCAATGTAAGTTATGCTCCCTTTGTTCTTATGGAAAATGGTTACTACATATTGGTGAGTGATATTGCACGTCATGGTCAGAATTTACAGGTGTGCCCAAATGTATCCATTATGTTGATTGCCGATGAAAACGATTCTCGCCAAATATACGCACGCAAACGTTTAACCTTTGATGCTGTAGCAGAGGAGATCAAACGTGATACCTCGCAATGGTCGCAAGTCATTGAGGCACTTTCGCAGCGCCATGGCGAGATCGTCGTGAACTTGTCGCAATTGGGTGATTTCCGCTTATATCGACTCATGCCAAAGCAAGGATTGTATGTAAAAGGGTTTGGTCAAGCCTATCAAGTATCCGGTGATGATCTTGTCAGTTTCGTTCACCTAAAAGAAGGCCATCAGCGCAAAGTGTCTTAATCGACGAGGTGCGTTGTCAATCAGAAGATAACGTACCTTACCCCCCCCTGTTTCATCTTTTCTAATTAAGTTCCGTGCCGTTACAAATTTATTTGTAAAGTTATGTTAAGTAATGGCTATTATCAGTAAACATGTTTAGAATCTTGAAATGAACGATAAGCATTATCAATACGTATAAATTTATTGTTAGTTTCGAAATTTTAGAATACCTGCTGGTATAATGGAGTTCTTTCGTGAGTCAATTTAAGCTAAAAGCACTGGTTGTAGCCGTGGCATCTACAGCAAGCCTCGTTTCAGCTAACTCAGATGTACGTTTAGAGAGCATGGTGATAACAGCATCCGGTTTTGAGCAAAAAATTACCGATGCCCCCGCCAGTATTTCTGTTGTATCTCGTGAAGATTTGGAACAAAAGAATTATTCAAACATCGCTGAAGCCTTGAAAGACGTGGAAGGCATTGATGTATTGGGTAATACTGGTAAAACGGGTGGGCTCAATATCAGCATTCGAGGAATGCCATCCGAATACACTTTAATTCTCATTGATGGTCGCAGACAAGGCGCAGCCGGTAATATTACTCCGAATGGATTTGGTGAAATGTCGACCAGCTTCATCCCTCCCGTGAATGCCATTGAGCGGATAGAGGTAATTCGTGGTCCAATGTCAACGCTTTATGGCTCGGATGCAATTGGCGGCGTGGTCAACATTATTACGCGAAAAGTGGGTGACGAGTGGACGGGCTCATTAACTCAAGAAGTCACGCTTCAGGAAGAGTCTGAGTTTGGGGACAGCCGTAAAACCAGCTTTTACACCAGTGGCCCTTTGATTGAAGGACGGCTTGGTTTGACCCTCAGAGGCAGTTACTTTGAACGCGACGATTACAATTTGACCGCGCAGGGTGTTGCTGGGCAGACTATCCAGCTTAACTCTCGTGGTCAGAGCAAGGTTGAAGGAAAAATCTCCAGTTTTGGTGGACGCTTGGATCTGTTGGCACACGAGAATCATGACGTGTGGTTTGATTTTGACCTTTCGCGCCAAAAATACGACAACGGTGATCCTAGTAATCGTAAACTGAGTGCGAACGATACGCCAACCAACTGGAGAGGTTACGCCGATGATCTGCGCCATGATCGAGATCAATTTACGATTGGCCACACCAGTCGTATCGGTCAGGGCACCCTAGAGTCCAGTTTGATGCACAATCAAACTGAAACGATTGGTCGTACGATACCCGGAAATCCTAACAATCCAAGCAATACAGGCATTCCTGGGAAGAATGTTAAAGATGCGCGTGAGCTTGAGTCCACCAATATTGTATTTGATACCAAATACATGCAGGCCATCGGTGACAGCCATTTTTTAACGGTGGGTGGTCAGTATTGGGATGCTGAAATGATAGATGGTGTGGCGCCCAATAAGTTTACTCAGAAAGATTGGTCATTGTTTGCTGAGAACGAATGGGCCGTGATGGATCAGTTGTTAGTAACGCTGGGTGCGCGCTACAATCACAATGAGTTCTTTGGTGGACATATTACGCCTCGAGCATATGCCGTTTACAGTCTTGATGATAACTGGACCGTAAAAGGAGGAATTAGCACTGGGTATAAAACACCGAATGTTGATGATTTATATGCTGGTGTAAATGGAATATCCGGTCAGGGTACGATCGCAACGGTTGGTAACCCCAGTTTAAACCCTGAAAAAAGCACCAATGGAGAGTTGGGGCTCTATTACCAACAAGACAATGGTTTTAGCGCAAATGCCACTGTGTTCCAAAGTCGTTTAAAAGACCGATTCAGCAGCACAACACGCTATAATTGCAACTATACAGGTAGCACCAACCCGATTAATCCCCCCCCGGCTGATTGCTATAATCTAGTCGGCTTTGATAATCAACGTACAGTGGGCTGGACTGAGAACTTAAATAGGGCGCAATCTGAAGGTATAGAGTTGGCGGCACGACTGCCGATTGCCGATAATTGGAATCTGTCACTTAACTATACCTATACCGAAACTGAAATTGAGGATGCAACAGGTCAGGTCGTCGGGAAGCTCAGTGACACGCCTCGTCATATGGCCAATGCGCGCCTCAACTGGCAAGCAACCCCTAAAGCCAACCTTTGGTTAAATGCGAGTTATCGTGGAGAAAGCCGTCGCTTTAATACCCTGCCAGCTGCTGGTACCGATGATCTGGCGCTCTATGAAGCCGTTGGCGACATCAAAGCTTATAGCCTCTTTGATTTAGGTGGCAGTTATCAATTGACTAAAAATCTTCGTTTTAGCGGAACCATCGAAAACCTGTTAAACAAAGATTTTAGATCCTACAAGCCATTTGCTTGCTCAACAGGAACCTGTTACGCAAGTGAGTACAGTCATCAGACCGCATCAACGAAAGGCGCTGTTTTAGATGGCCGCCGTTTGTGGTTGTCCGCCAATTTGACTTTTTAATGTCAAAAAACTTCAACGTGTAGACTTTTCATAGCCGCCCGAATAGGGCGGTTTTTTTGAAAACCTTTATAAAATAATCACAATAAACTGTCGATGAGAATCCTTTGAATTCTGTATTAACTCCGAAAGGAAATTATCCATGAAACGATTCCATCACTCCCTTCTCTTTATGTCCATATCCGTTGCGGCTGGCAGTGTGTATGCAAATCAAGATGTTCGATTAGACAGCCTTGTTATTTCCGCATCAGGGTTTGAACAAAAAATAACCGATGCTCCCGCCAGTATTTCAGTGATTACGAAGGAAGATTTGGCATCAAAACCTTATATGACGTTGTTGGATGCGGTTCGTGATGTCGAGGGTATTGATGTTGGAGAAACATCAGATAAAACGGGCCAAGGCAGTATCAGTATGCGCGGTATGGGCTCGGACTATACCTTGATATTGATTAACGGCAAACGTCAAAACAATGTGGGTGATCTTTATCCGAACAGCTTCGGAGGCAATCAGTTTAACCACATACCTCCATTAGATACGATTGAGCGTATAGAAGTTATTCGTGGACCTATGTCGACCTTATATGGAGCGGATGCCATGGGTGGGGTCATTAACATTATCACTAAACGTGTGTCAGATGAATGGACGGGCTCTATAACCCACAGTCGTACATACGAAACGAACAAAGACTTTGGCAATGACACGACCACTGATTTTAGTGTCAGCGGCCCGTTAATTGAAAATGTTTTGGGTTTGTCTGTACGCGGTAGTTACTATGATCGAGATCAGTCAAATCCGACCTATGCGTCCGTTACGGCTCCAGATGGAACGGTATTTAATCGCACCTCAGGCTTTGGCGGAGGAGGGCGTACAGTTGACAATAACAACTGGACGGGTGGTTTAACCCTTGCTTTTAAGCCCCATGAAAAACACGATATTATTTTTGATTACGATACCTCGGTTCAGAGATACGATAATGACTCCAGTCAGTTAGGTACACTAGACAGCTTAGAGACTGTTTGGCGTGCATCACGTGGTCGCGTGCAGCCACGGGTAGGCTATGTCGATAATCAAGAATTTACACGCGATCAATGGTCGATCACTCATGAAGCAGAGTGGGGTGATATTAATAGTGATATTAGTTTCTCCTATGTGAAGACAAATAATAATGGCCGTACGCTTCCATTTACTGTTGAAGAGCGTGGGCGTCTTCAAGATCTATGGGATGCAGCTGGTGGAAATTTAAATAATCTGACAGAGGTGCAGCGTGCAGAATTGGATGCATTTTTGCCTCGTCCAGCGCGCGTGATGGAAACACGTCAAAAAACACTGGATGTTAAGTTTGATACTGTACAGGGTGATCATTGGCTTATTTTTGGTGGTCAGTATATAGATGCTGAACAAGAAGACGGTGTGTTTGGTATGTACGGTGATGGATTCCGTTCAGGAACGGTGCAGCCCCATAAACAGTGGGCACTCTTTGTCGAAGATAACTGGGATGTCCTAGAAGATGTGACGTTAACAGGTGGTGTTCGTTATGACAATCACAACGTGTTCGGCAGTCAGGTCAGTCCACGTGCCTATGGTGTCTGGAACCTAGCATCTGATTGGACGTTAAAAGGTGGTGTGAGCACGGGCTACAAGACGCCTAAAACCAGTGATTTATTTTCTGGAATTACAGGCTTTGGTGGTCAGGGAACCAGCCCGTTTGTCGGTTCGCCTGATTTGCAGCCAGAGACGAGTATCAATAGTGAGCTTGCCATTTATTGGGACACACCACAAGGTCACAATTTTAATGCAACCGTGTTTGCCAATAAGTTTAAAGACAAAATTGCCCGTGGAGACAGTATTCCAAACTGTGAAGTTGCCTCGCCCGGAGAGCGTTGCGCAAATATTGGTGAGGGTTGGGCAGATTTAGGTTTCACAAGCTTTTCGCAACAGTTTAATATCGATCGCGTGGATATTCGTGGTTTAGAGTTGGCAGGACGCTATAAAATCACACCTCAGTTAACCTTACGTGGAAATTACACCTATACAGACTCTGAGCAAAAGAGTGGTCCGCAAGAAGGCCGTCCTTTAAACAATACTGCCAAACATATGCTCAACACCACACTGGATTGGCAGGTTAATTCGGCGTTAAATCTATATTTAACAATGGAAGCTCGTTCTAAGCGCTACCGCAGTTGGGACACGGCCAACGACGTTGCGCTTTTCTACAAGGATTATGAAGTATTCCACTTAGGGGGAAGTTATAAGTTCAATAAGAACTTAACACTACAAGCGCGGGTGAATAACCTCTTAGATGAGGACTTTACCAGCTATCAGACAAGCTTCACACAGAATGCTGACGGTAGTTATTCGGCCACTTATAGAGATGATTACAATATTAAAGCGAAGTCTCGAAACTTCTGGTTAAGTATGAATTATCGCTTCTGATTTTAATCCCACATTTTTTAAAGCCGCCATGCTCTTTATATTGAGCATGGCGGCTTTTTTGGTTTTAACCTGTATAAAGCAATGTAAAGACATGTAAAGTCAGGGAATTTACATTGTGAAGGAGGTGTCACTACTTGATAATAGGCATCTTCAATTGACTTGGAATGATAAAGGTTATGGTGAGAAAGAAGCGTAAATCTAAGGCCTGGTTGTTTATCTGGGTTGCTTTATTGCTGGGTGGAGCGCTCATTGGAGGATACTATTGGACGCAAAGTCAGAATGGCCAAGCTCAGCAGGTCACTGTATCCGTGACGCGTGGAAATATTGAAAATGTCGTGACTGCGACTGGACGTTTACAACCCAGCAATTATGTAGATGTTGGCGCTCAGGTGTCTGGGCAACTCACACATATTCATGTTGAAGTAGGTGATTTTGTTGAAGAAGGGCAGTTGTTGGCTGAAATCGATCCGACGGTTTTGAGTGCGGGTGTCGATGCAATCCGAGCTCAGCTTCGTAATCAGCGGGCGCAACTCGAAGATCGAGAAGCCTCACTTACCTTAGCTGACCTTCAGTATAAACGTCAGCAAAACCTGATGACAACACGTGCTACTTCTCAAGAATCACTGCAAATAGCTGAAGCGACTTTGCGCTCAGCGCGTGCTCAAGTCAGTGCCATTAAAGCACAAATTGAACAGACAGAGTCAACCTTGAGAGCGGAAGAGGCGAACTTAAACTACGCCAAGATTTATGCACCTATGAGCGGCACTGTTGTATCCATTTCGGCTCGTCAGGGTCAGACCTTAAATGCCAATCAGCAGGCACCTGTTATTTTACAAATTGCTGATTTATCTGTTATGACGGTTCAGGCTCAAGTGTCCGAGGCTGATATTAGTCGTTTACGCGATGACATGCCCGCGTATTTCACGACCTTAGGCAACCCTCTGCAGCGTTGGTATGGACACTTACGTCGTATTGAGCCAACGCCTGTTGTCGAGAGCAATGTGGTCCTCTACAACGCTTTATTTGATGTTGAAAATGTTCAAGGTCGTTTAATGCCACAAATGACCGCTCAGGTATTTTTTGTGATTGCGTCGGCTGAAAATGTATTGCAGTTGCCTATTTCCGCACTTCAATACAGAAATGAGGGCGCTAGGCCTGAGTCAGCAAGGCAGTCTTCTAACTCTGAAGGTCGCCCTTCACAAACGAGAGAGAGGCAGGCAACTGTGTTGCGGCTAAATGAGCAGGGGGGAGTTGATGAGTTAGAGGTGAAAGTCGGTGTCACCAATCGCGTGAATGCACAGATCATGGACGGAGTACTTAGTGAAGGAGATCAGGTTCTTTTACAGATAAATCGATCGGCTGCACGATCGAATATGAATGCGTCCGCTGGACCGTCCATGGGGCCGATGAATGCCGCGCAACCACGTATGAGGTAGTTTCATGGATGCACTAGACGCTAAACCTATTATTGAATTAAGGAACATTAAGAGATCCTTTCCCAGCGGAGACGGGACTGTGGATGTGCTGAAAGGACTTGATCTTAAAATTATGCCCGGTGAGTTTGTGGCAATCATTGGTTCATCTGGCTCTGGTAAATCAACTCTGATGAACATTCTTGGATGTCTGGATCGCCCGACATCCGGGCAGTATTTATTTAACGGCGTGGATGTGTCGGATTTATCAAAAGATGAGTTGGCGGGTTTGCGACGTGAAGCGTTTGGATTTGTTTTTCAAAGCTACAATCTATTGTCAGGTTCAACAGCGCTGGAAAATGTCGAGGTGCCTGCCGTTTATGCCGGGATGCCCGTCGATGAGCGCGAAGAGCGTGCGTTTGCATTATTGGAGTCTCTGGGTTTGGGGGATCGAGCTGATCATCGTCCCAGTCAGTTATCAGGTGGCCAGCAACAGCGAGTTTCTATCGCCCGTGCCTTGATGAATGGTGGGCAAATCATCTTGGCAGATGAGCCAACAGGGGCTCTCGACAGCCAAACGGGTAAAGAGGTAATGGCACTGTTCGCAACCTTGGCGCAACAAGGCCATACCCTAATTCTAATTACACATGATCAGAAGGTGGCGTCACATGCGGATCGAATTATTGAAATCAGTGATGGTGTGATTGTCTCCGATCCGGGAACGAGTCAAGTATTGAATTCAGTGCCGAAGGAGAAATCCGAGTCTTATCACTCAGGGAGCTCAGGTCACTTGGTGGAAGCATTTCGGATGTCATTGAGAGCATTACGTGCCAATCTGTTTAGAACAGCTCTCACCTTGCTAGGGATTGTGATAGGGGTTGCTTCGGTCATTACCATGCTGGGAATTGGCGATGGAGCAAAGCAAGCGGTTGTTGATCGCATTAGTTCGATGGGCTCTAATCTCTTGCTGATTAGGCCCGGTGCACCCAATCAGAGGGGGTGGGGAGCGACCTCCTTAACACCGGAAGACGTGGATGCCATTAATGAGTTGCCCGGTATTTTGGCAGCCATTCCAGAATTGAGTGGTTCGGTTACATTACGCGCGGGTGAGCGTGATCACCAAACTGAGGTCATGGCAACATCATCTGCTTTTCCAATTGTACGCGCTTGGAACGTAGAGCGAGGAACCTTCTTTACACCCGACGATGATGTGAATTACTCATCTGTAGCCTTAATGGGGCAAACGGCTGCGAATGCGCTGTTTCCGGGTCAAGACCCCGTGGGCCAGTATGTGATGATTAACAACATTATGTTTCAAATCATAGGCACGATGAGTACGCGGGGAGCTTCTCCATTTGGTCGAGATGAAGATGATGTGGTGATTGTTCCATACCAAACAGGCAGTTTGCGTTTATTTGGGCAAAGGCACTTAAGAAGTATTACGGTATCAGTTGAAGAGCTGAGTGAGATCGATCAGATGCAAGAGCAAGTGCATAATCTCTTATTGTCTCGTCATGGAACGGAAGATTTTCAAATACGAAATATGGCATCAATCATCGAATCGGTTTCAGAAACCCAGAATACGATGACGTTGTTGCTGGGTTCGATTGCCGCTATCTCGCTGTTGGTTGGCGGTATTGGCGTGATGAATATTATGCTGGTCTCAGTGACTGAGCGTACTCGCGAAATTGGGGTGCGAATGGCTACAGGTGCCAGAACCATAAACATCATGCAACAATTTTTAGTTGAGGCGGTACTGGTGTCGGCGTTGGGTGGTTTGATAGGCGTTGGGCTAGGGCTAGGGGTGACCTGGCTGGTTGGTTATTTAGGAACGCCTGTGATGTTTAGCCTGTTGCCAGTGACGATGGCATTTGGATGTGCCTTTTTGACGGGATTATTGTTCGGCTTCTTACCTGCCAGGAAAGCCGCACATTTGGATCCTGTCGTTGCGCTAGCCTCTGAATAAAAGCTGGGGAGGAAAACCCCAGCGACGGGTTAACGTTCGCTGAGGTTGAATGTAACAGGCAGGGTAATCACAAGGGTTGACTCTGTAATGCTGCTTGGAAAAGCCGGTAAGGGGGCGGCTCGAACCAGCATATCGAGAACCTCTTTATCCAAAAGGTTATGACCACTACTGCGTACGACTCGGCTGGCAATAACTCTACCAGTTCGATCAAGTGTGAACTCAAGCTCTGCAGTCCCTTGGCGTTGCTGGCGTCTTGCTGCCATTGGATAGCGTTTATGGCGAGCGAGATGTTGCGCTAAGCTCGAAAAATAGGTGGCTTGTGCAGCGGGGTCGCCACCTGTATCCGTTGTTTTTTGTTGTCCAGGTGCATTGGCTCCCGCCGTTGTTGGCGTGGATGTTTGCTCAGCCGAAACATCCGTGGTTGTTTGCTGAGTGCTTTCGGCTGCAGTGGTCGTTGTCGCTGTGGCTTGAGGTGTTGGCCTTGGTTCGGGTCTGGGCTCTGGTCTAGGTTCAGGTCGTGGCTCGGGTCTAGGTGCAGGTTTAGGCTCAGGCTTCGGTTCTGGTTTAGGCTCAGGCTTCGGTTCTGGTTTAGGCTCTGGAATGGGTTCTGGTTTAGATTCTGGAATGGGCTCTGGAATGGGCTCTGGCTCAGGTTCCGGCTCGGGGGTAGGTTCAGGTGTTGGCTCTGGAGTCGGTTCAACCGCAGGTTCTGGTGAGGTCTCCGGAGTTGCTTCCGCTGCCTCAGCGGCCGCGCTTTGTTCCAAGGCAGCCAAGAGATCACCCGCAGAGGCAAGGCTAACAGTAACACCTGCATATCCGGGAAGCTCTGCGCTTTCTTCTGCGACCGTCGTAGATCGATAGGTAATTAAGACCACTAGGCCAACATGAAAAAAAATCGCAAACACAAAGGCGATAAGTCCGTGTCGTTTTTTAAGAGTCATGGTTGAGTCATCACCTGGCGTGTATAGAGCGTTACTTGACTTACTTGGATCTCAGTGAGTGCCGTGAGTAAAGGCTTGAGTTGAGCGGCGCTAACATCGGCATCGGCTTTTAATGCCACGTTAATTTCTACATCTTGCTGGCTTTGCTTGCTCTCCGATAAGAGTGATTTAATGTCTTCTAGGGCCATTAGTGTGTTGTTTAAGGCGAGGTCACCATCGGCATTCAACAGTACTTCAAATTCGAGAGCTTCTAAAACGGGAGCCTCGACTAAAGAGGAGGGTGGGGTGACTTTAAAGGCATCGCTAGCGGTGATTTGCCCCGCCAGCATGAAAAAAATCAACATAAGAAAGACGACATTGATCAAAGGGATCAAATTGTCGTCTTTGTCTTTTCGGTTTTGGGCAGACGTAAAAAGTTTCATGGCTTAATCTACGTTAAATGAGACGTTTGTGGCCCCTAAGCGTTGGAAGCGATCAATAAGACTGACGATTTGTTGAATGGAAGCTTCTTCATCTGTTGTGAGCAGTATGCGCGACGGCTCATGTCGATCAATAAAGGCTTTGAGTGCATCGTCTTCATGGCTTAAAAAGGACTCTCCACCCAATGACACCTGTCCGTCGGATGATAAGCGCGCAATCAGAGGTGGGTTGTCTGACGTTGCGACCGATGCGGTAGAGGGAGCAGAGACAGCAAGTTGCATCTGCTGCCATTTTATAAAACTGGACGTCAGCATAAAAAATAACAGCAAAATAAACACGACATCGATCAGCGGTGTCATGCTGATCGTTTTGCGTCGTATGCCTTTGTTGAGATTAAGCTGCATGAATGGCAGCTCCATTCTTATCCCAAGCTTCCTCAGTTTCTTTTACGGTCTCGGGTATATTGCATGCGCAGCTTTCATCTAAGCAGTTGCGTGTGAACACGCAGGTCATCAGATTTTCCATATCATGTCCAATGCGCTCTGTTTTACGCTCAAGAATGCTGTGTGCCATAAATACTGGGATGGCAACAGTCAGGCCCGCAGCTGTTGTTAGGAGTGCCTGCCAAATACCGCCAGAGAGAACACTTGGATCCACTTGATTTCCCGCCATTTCCATTTGCTGGAAGGCGACGATCATCCCCAGTACCGTACCAAGTAGACCAAGTAACGGGCTCAAATTGGCAATGACCTCAAGAGGGCGCAAATAGGCGCGAAGATTTTCCATTTCCATGCTGGCGAGACGGCCAAGCTCTTCGCGAAGCTTAGGTGTATCTCCCTGAGACTTCATGCCGCGCATGGCAACGCCAATCATTTTTGGCAGCGATTGGCTACTATAATTAAGTGCATTTATGGCATCGGAGGTTTTTCCGCGGTTCCAAGCGTCTATCGCCTTAAGGGTTTTGCGCTTGGCCCCAATGTTAGCAACCGACAATTGCCAGAATTTCAAAAGAATGAGGGAAAGGGCAAACACTGAAAATACGGTTAAGACCCAAACAACAGGACCGCCGATTTCGAGTAAGTTGATGATCTGGTCTGCCGTTGAGTCAGGCACAATCGCAGCAACGGCGTCGAGTGCTGATTCAGCTGTTTCGATGTCCGTGACTTCGGCGGAAGCCTCTGCGAGAGACGTATCAAGTGTGGATTCAATTTGAGCGTCCGTGTTGAAAGATGTCTCAATATCTGGCGTTACGGCTTCATTAACGCTGGCGTCGAGATGAGTTTCTTCACTGTTTAAGGGGGTGGAAGTATTCATAATCGTCTCAGAGTGATCCTTACTAATAAAGAGCTAATGATAAACATTATCGTTTATGTTATCAACAGTGAGATCTTCTAATCAGCGTAATGGGTTAAATGTTGTTTGAATCTATGTTTGGAAGGCGTGCAAGGCTTAGACAGGAGCGGAGCATGCCCCAATGACTAGGGCATGCCATAGGAAGTGGCGGTGATTAAGGGTTTGCGTTAACTGCAGCTTCTAAGGTGTTTTCCATAAGGCTGGCAACTGTCATAGGGCCCACACCTCCAGGGACTGGCGTGATCCAGCCTGCGCGCTCAGCAGCAATTGCATACTCAACATCACCAACGACAGAGCCATCATCAAGTCGATTAATGCCCACATCAATGACAATAGCACCAGGTTTGATCCATTCGCCTTTAACAATTCCGGGTTTTCCCACACCTACCACGACAATATCGGCACGCGCAACATGGCTTTGCAAATCACGAGTGAAGCGATGTGTTGTTGTGGTTGTGCAACCGGCTAAGAGCAGTTCTAGTGTCATGGGGCGGCCGACAATATTAGAGGCGCCCACAATGACGGCTTCTTGTCCGTAAAGGTCAACCCCAGTGGACTTTAGAAGGGTCATAATGCCTTTAGGTGTGCAGGGTCTCAGTGCAGGGATACGTTGAGCAAGTCGGCCAATATTGAAGGCGTGAAATCCATCGACATCTTTTTCGGGCTTGATCGCTTCAAGAATTTCGGTGCAGTCTAAATGAGTGGGCAAGGGAAGCTGTACTAAAATGCCGTCGATCTGCTCGTCGTTATTAAGCGAATGAACCAGTGCTAGTAATTCAGACTGAGTAATGTTGGCGTCTGGCTCATAGCTAACAGAGGTGATGCCGACCTCTTCGCAGGCCATTTTTTTATTCTTAACATAAATCTGAGAAGCCGGGTCTTGGCCAACCAGAACCACCGCCAAGACGGGGGAGCGTTTGCCTTCTTTTACTCTTTGTTGAATGGCCTCTTTGACGTTTGCGCGGACAGATTTAGCAATTTCTTTACCATCGATGATTGAAGCGCTCATTGTTAGAAGGGTTTCCCGAAACATAGTTTGTCTTAATGCGACAATTTTCGCATAAACTGCGCCATGCATAAACAAGGATGAGGCCTTAAGCCACTTAAAAAGCAGGGCTGAAATCGACATTTTCTTGTTTTTGTTAAAAAATTAAAAATAAGTGTTGACGAAGGTGAAAGTCTTCCTTAAGATACGCACCACTTCTGAGGCGCAACACTACTGCAACTTAGTAAGTGTTCAGGCTAAAAGCGCTCGTAGCTCAATCGGATAGAGCAACGGCCTTCTAAGCCGTAGGTTGCAGGTTCGATTCCTGCCGGGCGCACCAGTAACCTGAACAAATTGTATAGATGTTATGGTGGGCGTAGCTCAGTTGGCAGAGCTCCGGATTGTGATTCCGGCGGTCGTGGGTTCAAGCCCCATCGTCCACCCCATTTATACAACGATCAATATGCGGATGTGGTGAAATTGGTATACACGCTGGATTTAGGTTCCAGTGCCGCGAGGCGTGAGAGTTCGAGTCTCTCCATCCGCACCAATTCAAATGTAAAAAATCGCTATGGTGGGCGTAGCTCAGTTGGCAGAGCTCCGGATTGTGATTCCGGCGGTCGTGGGTTCAAGCCCCATCGTCCACCCCATTGTCTTGTGTTTAATCCCTCCATTGTTTAAATAGCTGTCTCAATACATAAATTTACACTTTTTATGTTCTATTTGCCTTTGATTCAGAAAAGGCCGTTGCGCTTTTGAATTCCGCTTCGTGTATTTTCCGACTAAAGTACTAACAATATTCTGCTTAAGTTCACTCCTATGGGTGCCCAGTTCACTTGTTATACTCATCGATTGGTATTTTATCCGAGATGAGTAAGTGGTTATGCCTAGATTCCTAAGAATGTCGATTATCGTCTTTCTGGTGTTTTGTTGTCTGTTTTTTTTAACTTTTTTTGGTTTGGTGCAACAAGGGCGGTCTGATATTCAGCGTGAGCTTTCAGCCGGTCAAGCGTTAGCAGGCTTGTTGTTTCAGTTAGCGGACGATAATCCCCAGCGATTAGCTTTACTTGAAGAGGCACAGGTGCGTCATCTCGTGATTAAAGTCCAGCATTCGTTAACGTTTCAAGATTTTGATGGGCATGATGAAATACCGGCTTGGTTTTATCGGATGATTTGGAGTGAAAATCTATTTCAAAATGCGATTACTGTATCGCTACCCGATGGCCAGCGCATGTGGTTAGTGGCGAACCCTTTTGATGAAGTTGAGGAGGTCTGGGAGTCGGTCGTCTTAGTGTTTGTCTTGTTTGTTGTCGCATTCAGTATTGCTATCTTGGCCGCCTACTATGGTCGACGTATAGGGGTTAAGCCATTTCAGCAGTTACTATCGTCCCTTTATGTGCAGCCAGAAAAGCCCTTTCAGTTTAGTGCCTCCTTAAATGCCTATGATGTACCGGAAGCCCGTCAGTTGGCGGCCTGTTTCTCGCAAATGTCTGATGCCTTGGAGTTGGAGCAAAAAAGTAATCAGCGTTTAACGGAAGAGCTAATGGCGCTTCAGGAAAAAGAGCGCGCCTACCTAGCGCGGGAACTGCATGATGATCTTGGTCAGTACGTGACGGGCATTCGGGCGCAGTCTTATCTTATTTCCCAAGCGCCAGAGAACGCCGCTTTGGTGAAGCAGACGGCGGATCGAATAATCGAGCATTGCCAAGCGATGCAGGAAGGCTTTTTGCGTTTAGTGCGCAGTCTTCACCCAGTGATGCTTGAGCCGCTGGGGCTTAGTCAGTCTTTGCAGGGATTGGTTGTGCAGTGGCAGCAATCCAGTGGCATTAAATGCAGGGTATGTCTTCCAGAGGTTTTGCCACCTCTGCAAAAAGATGCCGCGACGCATATTTATCGTTTGGTGCAGGAAGCGCTAAACAATGTGGCGCGTCATGCGTGTGCCAATAGGGTGTTGGTTACAATGAATTTAACGGAGAAGGGATTAGAGGTTATTGTTGATGACGATGGGCAAGGTTTACAGGCCAATATGGTGCAGGGAGTAGGGTTGCGATCTATGTATGAGCGTGCAAGGTCAATGAATGCTCATTTGCAGTTTGTTTCGAACGCAGGGCAAGGGTTAAAAATCATCTTACAGGTTCCTTGTTTCCAAGAGGGAGTGTCTTAATGAAAATTTTATTGGTTGATGACCATGCGGTTGTTAGGCAGGGGTATTCTAGCTTGTTATCTGCAATGCTTGAGTCATGTCAGATTCTAGAAGCCAGCACGGGCAGTGAAGGCTTTGCTCTATGGCAGCAGCATGCTCCGGATCTGATTGTATTGGATATACATTTGCCGGATTTGACGGGGCTTGAAGTTGGGCGGCGCATCATCGAGCGTAACTCAAGTGCGCGTATTCTGTTTTTTAGCATGTACGATGAATTGCCGATGGTGCAGCAAGCATTAGATGTGGGAGCGTTGGGGTATATTTCAAAAAGTGGATCGCCAAAAGTCTTATTGGAAGCAGTCACGCGTGTCATGCAGGGAAAGCCTTATGTTGAGCACGAACTGGCAATGCGCTTAGCGATGCACCGCCCTGTACAAGAGGGTGGTTTGCCTGATGTGACTCCAAGAGAGTTTGAGATTTTTGTACTTTTAGCAAAAGGAATGCCGCCAAGAGACATTGCCGAGCATTTGTGTGTGAGTGTTAAAACTGTGTCAAATCATACGGCGCTGCTCAAAAGTAAACTGCAGGTGACATCGACTGCGCAGTTTGTTCATTTGGCGATTCAATTTGGCATCATTAAGCTTGGGGAAATACAAAGCGGAAGTGTTTTATCGAGTTGATTTGAGCTCCGCTTTGTAGTGTTTAGGTTGCTTTAGTCTGTGTAGTTTTTAGGAATCATCCAGTCGTGTGGGCAGCCGTCACACCCGTCCATGTAGGTGTTTTGAAAGGTCGCGAAGCGAAAGATAGCGCCATTGAACTTAGCGTTTTCAAGGTTGGCATTATTGAATTTTGCTTCTTGAAGATTGGCATCTTCAAAGTTGGCTCCGACAAGGTCTGCTTTGGTCAACCAAGCCATTTCTAGATTGGCTGCATAGAAACTGGCGTTCTCAAACTTGCCCTGGGTTAAGCGAGCAAAGGTCAGGTCGGCACCGTCTAGTTGTGCGTGCTTGAAAGAGGCGCCTTGGCCAAACATCGCCCAAGCGGATGTAGATTGCAGATTAGCATGGTCAAGTTTTGCACCACGTAGATTGGTTTTTTCTAGATTGGCACGCGTCAGTTTGGCATGACGCAGGTCAGCGCCTTGTAAGTTAGCACCACGTAAGTCGGTATGGCGTAAGTCAGCGTTCCGAAGATCTGCACCGCTGAGGTTGATGTAGCGCAAGTCCTTCCCGGCCAGTTTAATGGATTCAAATTGCCCATTTGCACAGTCGGCGTTTGGGGTAAAGGGGCAGTCTTCGGCGAATGCGATTAGGCTTATACATGAAGAAAATAGAAGGATAGAGGCTGATAGAGGCTTCATAAGATAGCTTCCTGAAAAAAAGAGCCTGTCATAACAGGCTCAAAGCCATGTAAATACTGTGTATACGACTAGGGTATTACTGAGCCCAAGATGGAAGCTTAAAGGCCCAGAAAGCGCCGCCTTGTGGGACAGGGCGTGTTAATACGGCCATGTCACCACCCCATAGAGGTACGGCGCCACCGTAGCCTGACGCAATGCCTATGTACTGTTCGCCATCCATTTCCCACGTCACAGGGCTGGAAACGATGCCTGATCCTGTTTGGAATTTCCAAAGCTCTTCACCTGTTTTGGCATGGAAGGCTTTGAAATATCCATCACTGGTGCCCGTGAAAACCAAGTCTCCTTTGGTGGCGAGTACACCCGACCAAAGCGGAAGGGCTTCTTTGTGTTCCCATTCAATCTCACCCGTCAGAGGATTCATTGCCCGTAAAATACCGACATGATCGTCATACATTTTTTTGATGCGGAAGCCCTGGCCTAAATAGGCTGATCCTTTTTTGTAGGTGACTTCTTCGGTCCAGTAATCCTCTTTCCAGTGATTGCCAGGCACATAGAACCAGCCAGTATCTTGGCTGTAGGCCATGGGATTCCAGTTTTTGCCACCGAGGAAGGGTGGAGATACTTCAATGGATTCGCCACGCTCTTCACCCGGTGCTGGCGGTGGTGGGCGTTGGCCTTCTACCTCGACTGGGCGGCCTGTTTCAGGGTCTATGTGAGTGGCCCAAGTAATGTTGTCAACAAATGGGAAGGCGCGAATAAAGCTACCATCCTCGCGATCAACAACATAGAAAAAGCCATTACGATCCGCGTGGGCGGTGGCTTTAACGGTTTTGCCATTGTCGTCGTACTCAAAGAGAACCAGCTCATTATTGCCAGAGAAGTCCCATGCGTCATTTGGTGTGTGTTGGTAGAACCATTTGACTTCACCAGTGCTTGGGTCAACACCTACCTGGCCAGAGGTATATAAATTATCATAATCGAGAGGGTTGCCGCCTTCAGATGTGCGTTTCCAAGTGTTCCAAGGGGCTGGGTTGCCTGCACCGACAATAATGGTATTGGTTTCGATGTCAAAACTAGCGCTTTGCCAAGGGGCGCCACCGCCATGGCTCCAGGCTTCAACTTTGCCTGTTTCTGTGTTGGGGTCATCCGGCCAAGAGGGGGCTCTTGGGTCTCCGGTTGGTGTGCTGTCTTTGCCGTCAAGACGGCCCATATGACCTTCTACAAAAGGACGCATCCATACTTCTTCGCCCGTGTTAGGGTCGCGTGCAAAGAGTTTGCCGACGATGCCAAATTCATTTCCAGATGAACCATGGATTAGCAGTGTGCGTCCACTTGCCTGATCTTTAACAATCGTAGGGGCGCCAGTCATGGTATAGCCTGCTGAATGGTCGCCAAATTTCTTGCGCCAGACAACGCGTCCGGTGTTTTTATCTAAAGCAACCATCGCCGCATCCAGCGTGCCAAAGAAAATTTTATCTTCGAAAATTGCAGCGCCGCGATTGACGACATCGCAGCATGGGCGAATGTCATCGGGAAGGCGAGCAGCGTAGTTCCAGAGTTGTTTGCCTGTTTTGGCATCAATCGCAAATACGCGTGAGTAAGACCCGGTGACATAAATAACGCCTTCATGAACCAATGCTTGTGATTCTTGACCGCGTTGCTTTTCATCACCAAACGAAAAAGACCAAGCGGGAGTTAAGCGGTTTACGTTTTCCGCATTCACCATCGTCATTGGGCTGTAGCGTTGAGCTTTGGGTCCAAAGCCATAACTTAAGACTGTTTGAGTGTTGTCTGGATCATTAACGATGTCGTCCCACGTGACCGATGAAGCTGAGTGAGCCGATACACTACCCAGGCCTATTGCTGTGGATAGAAGGGCCGCTTTAATTGCATAGCCTAAAGGAGTGTGACGTGACGTTATTTTTCTTGTATGCATCATAATAATACCCTGTTGAAAGAGGAACTCAGCAGTTGAGTTAAGTTCAATGCCTTAGTGCATGGGTATTATGGTGAGCAGGCAAAATAACAGCGATGGAATAGCACCCTTAATGTTAAGGATAAAGAGAGTTAAAAAAAGGGAAAAAGGAAGGTGGTAGGGAATATTTCCCAAATTAAACAATGTGTTATCGTAAAGTTTTACGACTTAAGGACAGTGTATTTCATTCCTGAGCCGTATACTAGCGTTGAGTTTAAAAAAATCATTTAGACCTTAAATCAGGCCAGAAACGTCAAAAAAGAAAAGGGATGTAGGATAAAAAAGGAGTCTTTTGTGCATGGACAACGGCAATCACTTGACTATTGAGTAGAGTTCACGGAGAATTTTGCCCTTTAGAATTAAGGTTTGGCATCTTGTCCTTTGGTCTGCTGATTGCAGCAGTCAAAGTGGGTTGCAGTCAAGCCATTATATTATACTGCAATGTACTGTGAGGAATTCCATGCAAGTTTCTGTTGAAACGACTTCCGGCCTTGAACGTCAGGTTACTGTAACTGTTCCTGCTGAGCGAATTGATCAGGATGTAAACAAGCTGGTTCAACAGCAGGCACGTACTCGCCGCTTGGATGGCTTCCGTCCTGGTAAAGTGCCGGTCTCTGTTATTAAGCGTATGTTTGGTAAAGCCATTCGTGAAGACGTTCTGAGCCAAGTAGTACAAGAGACTTTTTACAAGGCTGTAGACCAGGAAAAATTAATGCCTGCGGGTGGCCCTAATATCGAGTTTCGTAAAGATAAAGAGGGTGAAGATCTAGAGTACATTGCGACTTTTGAAGTGTACCCTGAAATTGTTTTGCAAGACTTCTCTGGCGTTGAAATTGAAAAACAATCGGCTGAAATTGCTGAAGAAGATCTGGACAAAATGATCGACACTCTGCGTAAGCAACAAGCCGAGTGGACTGAAGTTGAGCGTGCTGCAGCTGAAAATGACCGTGTTCGCATCAACTTCGAAGGTTTCATTGATGGTGAAGCGTTTGACGGCGGTCGTGCGGAAGGCATGGATCTTGTTATCGGCTCAAACAGCATGATTCCAGGATTTGAGGCAGGCCTAGTTGGTGCTGCTGCAAATGCAGACGTTGAGCTGAATGTGACCTTCCCTGAAGATTACCACGCTGAAAACCTAAAAGGTAAGCCAGCACTCTTTAAAGTGACCGTTTTGACTGTGTCTGAGCAAAAATTGCCAGAACTTAACGAAGAGTTCTTCAGCCGTTTCGGCATCGAAGAAACAACCTTTGATGGTTTCCGTGCAGAAGTTCGCAAAAACATGGCACGTGAACTCAAGCATGCTTTGAAAACTAAGCTAAAAGATCAAGTCTTCACCAAGTTGATCGAAGTAAACCAGATCGACGTACCAACTGCATTGGTTGATCGTGAAATTGACGTACTTCGCAAGCAGGCCGTTCAACAGTTCGGTGGTGCTAATGCACAGTTCGATCCAAACATGCTGCCAAAAGAAATGTTTGTTGATCAAGCGAAGCGTCGAGTGACTGTTGGCTTGTTGATTCAGGAACTGATTAAGGTTAATGAAATCAAACCTGAAGATGCTAAAGTTCGTGAAACCATTGAAGAGATGGCAGAGACTTACCAAGATCCACAAGAAGTCATCGACTGGTATTACGGTAACGATGAGATTTTGAATCAAATCAAGGCGCTGGTCTTAGAAGATCAAGTATTGGATCATCTGATCAACAGTGCTAAAGTGACAGAATCTAACGTTAGCTATGAAGAGGCGATCAAGCCAGCTCAGCGTCAGGCGGCTGAATAATTAGCATATTATTGCTTTTATTCTCTGATTAATTATTGTAAAGCGACAGTTAGGCTAGCCTACTGTCGTTTTTCGCTTTACAGGGTTAATACCTTACAGGTTTTAGGAGTTTACGCATGTCGGAGATTTACACCGGACGTTCCAGTGACATTACCAATGCGGGTGGCCTAGTGCCTATGGTTGTCGAGCAAAGCTCACGGGGTGAGCGTGCTTACGATATCTACTCGCGTTTGCTCAAAGAGCGTATTATCTTTTTGGTTGGGCAGGTTGAAGATCACATGGCTAACCTGATCGTTGCTCAGTTGCTTTTCTTAGAAGCTGAAAACCCGGAAAAAGATATACATCTTTATATCAACTCCCCTGGTGGTTCGGTGACGGCAGGTATGGCAATTTACGATACGATGAAGTTCATCCAGCCACAAGTCAGCACCATGTGTATAGGACAAGCGGCCAGCATGGGTGCGTTTCTTTTATCTGCGGGCGAAAAAGGCAAGCGTTATGCGCTGCCTAACTCACGTGTCATGATTCACCAGCCCTTAGGCGGCTACCGGGGTCAAGCAACGGATATCGAAATCCACACGCGTGAAATTTTGAAGATTCGTGAAACACTAAATCGTCTTCTTGCTGAGCATAGTGGTCAATCGATTGAAACTTTGGAGCGAGATACTGAGCGCGACAACTTCATGGATCCGCAAACCGCAAAAGAATACGGCTTAATTGACCAAGTATTGGATAAGCGAGCTGTACCAGGGGTTTAACTAATTTACACACGTGTTCATAAAAGTGTTTGAAGACGTGTTTTTTGCAAGTTCGAGGTAACCGGATGTCAGACGGTAACACAGGTAAGGGTGATGGCACCAAGCTGTTTTGTTCTTTTTGTGGCAAAAGCAGGATGAAGTTCGCAAATTAATTGCGGGGCCTTCAGTGTTTATTTGTGATGAGTGTGTTGATCTTTGTAACGACATCATCACCGAAGAGATGCAAGATACCGTTCAGCAAGAAGCAGGGGATAGATTGCCTTTGCCTGCCGAAATTAAGAAAGGCCTAGATGATTACGTCATAGGTCAGGAGCGGGCCAAGAAAGTTCTTGCTGTGGCAGTTTATAACCATTATAAGCGCTTGCGTTACAAGGACAAAAACTCAGATGTCGAGTTAAGTAAAAGTAATATTTTACTGATTGGGCCAACGGGTAGCGGTAAAACCCTGTTAGCTCAGACCTTAGCTCGTATGCTCAATGTGCCTTTCACCATTGCCGATGCAACGACATTAACCGAAGCGGGTTATGTGGGCGAAGATGTTGAAAACATCATTCAAAAGCTTTTGCAGAAATGTGACTATGACGTTGAAAAAGCGCAAGTCGGCATCGTATACATCGATGAAATCGATAAAATATCGCGCAAGTCTGATAACCCATCGATAACGCGTGATGTTTCTGGTGAGGGTGTCCAACAGGCTTTGCTTAAGCTGATAGAGGGAACCGTTGCATCCGTTCCACCACAGGGCGGTCGTAAGCACCCGCAGCAAGAGTTTTTGCAAGTTGATACCTCGAATATCTTGTTTATTTGTGGCGGTGCATTTGCTGGGCTTGAAAAGCTGATTCGTAATCGCAGTGTGAAAAGCTCTATCGGCTTTAATGCTGTGGTTAAGAGCAAAGATGAGAGCAATCTCAGCGATGTTCTGCACGATGTTGAAGCGGACGATCTCGTTAAGTTTGGTTTGATTCCTGAGTTTGTGGGTCGTTTACCGATGATTGCAACCTTATCAGAATTGGATGAGGAAGCATTGATAGAGATTTTGACTCAGCCTAAGAACAGTCTAACCAAGCAGTATGCCGCACTCTTTGAAATGGAAGGTGCAGAGGTTAACTTCCGTGAAGAAGCGCTGCGTGCTGTTGCTCATAAGGCGTTGGAGCGTAAAACAGGTGCTCGTGGTCTGCGCTCAATTCTTGAGGCGACCTTGTTGGATATTATGTACCAGTTGCCATCAATGGAAAATGTATCTAAGGTTGTGATCGATGAGGGTGTTATTCAAGGCACCTCAGATCCGATCTTAATCTATGAAAACCAAGAGCACGCGAAGGCGGCTCCTGATCATTGATGAGACTCCAATAAAAAAACCCGGCAAATGCTGGGTTTTTTATTGTCATAAATCCGTTACGGGCGTCGTTGCTTAGACGAGGCGAGCCCATAAAGCGCAGCATCACGTTGTGCTTCAAGTTTGATCAATTCGCGAGCCATGAGTTTTTTGTTTTGCCAAAGGCGGGTGCGAAGATCTCGGGCTTGGTTGTTAAAGCGCTGATTAATGGCATGCGCATCTTGAGCCACCGATGTTGCAGCGAGCGCGGCTTGATGATTGTGCGATAAGACACTTTGCAAATGCTGCAACTCATGGCGCTCAGAGTAGAGGAAGAAGGCATCTATTTCTCTAGAGAGTTGTGTGTAACGATTATTGAGTTGGTTTCGTTCAGATATGCTGAGCGCTTCGGGCTTGCTATCGGTGGTGGGCTCCGAGCGTGTCGCTTCAGCCGGTTGAGCAAAGGATGGAATTGAGTTAAGAGAGCCTTCCTGTTCCAGGATTTCGGCTTGATCACCACACTGGGTATCAGAGAAAATCAGCCGTCCATCGGGATGGACGCATTTATAAATAGGCTGTGCGCTCAGAGATACGCTTAGGAGGCTGGCACTGACCATCCATAGAAAGTGTTTCACGATTAACTCCTGACATTTAACGCTTGCCTTAAGCTTAAATTGCTTCAGGTTGAACTGCAATACGTTAATGAAAGTGGCCAGGCCTAAAAACAGCCCGGCCTGGACCGTTTAGACGTCTTCGAGTCCCAACTCTTTAATGGAGATCTCTCTCATTTTGAATTTCTGAATTTTTCCGGTGACAGTCATTGGAAACGTGTCGACGAATTTAAAGTAACGTGGGATTTTAAAGTGAGTGATTTTGCCCTTACAGAAGTCACGAAGTGCTTCCTCAGTCACCTCATCGGCACCCGGTTGCAATTTAATCCACGCAATAAGCTCTTCACCATACTTGGCATCTGGAATTCCCGTTACTTGGACTTCTGCAATGCTTGGATGGGTATACAAGAACTCCTCAACCTCCTTCGGATAGATGTTCTCGCCGCCTCGAATCACCATGTCTTTTATCCGGCCAACAATCTGAATATAGCCTTCTTCATCCATGCTGGCTAAATCACCCGTGTGCATCCAGCCTGACTCATCAATGGCTTCAGCCGTGCCTTTTTCATTATTCCAGTATTTCAACATGACACTGTATCCACGTGTACACAGTTCACCGACTTGGCCTCTGGGTAAAATACGCCCAGTCACTGGGTCTATAATTTTGGACTCTAAATGAGGTTGGGTGCGTCCAACCGTTGTCACACGTTTTTCAAGCGGATCATTGGCCCCTGTTTGGGTGGATACAGGGCTGGTTTCTGTCATTCCGTAGGCAATTTGAACTTCCTTCATGTTCATTTTGTGAATGACTTGCTTCATGATTTCGGTTGGGCAGAGTGAGCCTGCCATAATGCCTGTGCGCAGTGATGATAGGTCTGAGTGGGCAAAGTCAGGGTGGTTCAGTTCTGCGATGAACATAGTGGGTACACCATACAACGCCGTTGCGCGTTCTTGATGAACGGCCTTCAAAACGGATCCCGGCTCAAAACCTTCATCTGGATAAATCATGGTGGCACCATGGGTGACGCAGCCAAGATTGCCCATTACCATGCCGAAACAATGATAAAGCGGAACGGGGATAACTAAGCGGTCGAGGTGTGTAAACCCCATACTCTCAGCAACAAAGTAACCATTGTTTAGAATGTTGTGGTGCGACAGTGTGGCGCCTTTCGGAAAACCAGTTGTTCCAGAGGTGTACTGAATATTGATAGGGTCATCAAATTGTAGGCCTGATTGAACATCATCAAGCACTTCTTGCGGAATTTCATCGGCCAAGTCCATAAAATCTTGCCAACGCCACATACCTGGATGTTTGACGTTGTCTAGGTTAATCACCCCCTTGAGCTCCGGGAGTTTTTGGGCGTGTAATTGGCCTTCTGCACTCATTTTAAGTTCAGGCGCTAGCTCATAAATCATACCGCGATAGTCAGATGTTTTGAATTTATCGGCGGTGATCAAAAAGCGTGCTTCGGACTGGTTAAGTGCATACTCAAGCTCATGTGTCCGATAGGCCGGGTTGATGTTCACCAGAATAGCACCTACTTTTGCCGTTGCAAACTGAGTAAGGGTCCATTCATAGCGATTAGGTGACCAAATGGCGACGCGATCACCGCGACGTACCCCTGCAGCAAGCATGGCTCTTGCACAGATATTGACTTGGTTTTGCAGCTCCCGATAGGTCCAACGTATACCTTGATGCAATACGATTAAGGCATCGTTGTCTGGGTGAAGGGAAGCGGTTGCGTCAAACATATCGCCAATGGTCATGCCCAGCAGAGGTTTGGCGCTTACACCGCTGGTGTAACTCGGTAACGTATTCATCGTACTGACTCCATTATTGTTTTTATAGCCAATAGGCCAGGATATATCTGCCCTGAGTGCTCAGGATTAGCGATGCTGAGCGTGGTATTCGGAATTCGGTTGCATATCGACCGCCAAGGCGACTCGGTTGGTCATGTTGTAAAACCCAACAAGGTTGCAAATATCCCAAATGCCCTGATCACTAAATCCAACAGATCTCAATGTGTCGGACTCCGCAGGTGTGACCATAGATGGGGTTCGGGTTAGCAACGAAGCATAATCCAGCATGGCTTTGTGGCGTTTTGATAAATCGGCACTGCGGTAATTCATTACTAAGTGCTCGCCAAGACTCGGGTCTTGACTGTACTCTCTGACGGCTGCGCCATGTGCAACTAAGCAGTAAAAACACTTGTTCTCGGAAGAAACAACGACCGCAATCATTTCTCTTTCCAAGGGAGAGAGCTCGCTTTCGCCAAACATCAGTTCGTTGTAAAAGCGACTGAATACTTCAAGTTGCGCCGGGTTGTGGCTATAGGCTTTAAGTACGTTGGGAATCATTCCCAGCTTTTCTTCACATTTCTTGAAGTATCTTTGTATATCGTCTGGAAGGGCGTCCAATGTCGGAATGTTCAGAGCTAATCCAGTGATGGGTTTAGAGGCCATGACACGCTCCTTTTGCTAAAGCGACTTTTGATCCATTGTTCCGTTTCAGCTGCTGAGTAATCCAAAAGCCAGTATTAATTAGTTTTTGTAAATCAATGCCTGTTTCGATGCCTAACCCTTCTAGCAAGTAGAGGACGTCTTCGGTTGCAACATTTCCCGACGCCCCTTTTGCGTAAGGACAGCCGCCTAAGCCAGCAACCGAGGCATCAATAACCTGAATGCCTTCTTCAAGGACGGCGTATAGGTTTGCAACGGCTTGACCGTAGGTGTCGTGAAAATGTGCAGCGAGTTTGTCAATTGGCACGTGTTGAGTCACGGCTTCAAGCATACGCTTTGCTTTTAGCGGGGTGCCTACACCGATGGTGTCACCTAGGGACACTTCATAGCAGCCCATTTCTATTAGTTGCTGCGCGACTTTAGCGACCGCCGACGGTGAAACCTCGCCTTGATAAGGGCATCCCATCACAGTCGACACGTAGCCGCGAACCCGTATGCCATTCTGGCGAGCGGTTTCAATGACGGGAATAAACCGCTCTAAACTTTCTGCGATCGAGCAATTAATGTTTTTTTGGGTAAAGGCTTCAGATGCTGCGCTAAAGACAGCGACTTCATCTGCTTTAGCGGCAATGGCGCCCTCAAGTCCTTTTAAATTGGGTGTTAGAGCGGCGAATGTCACGCCTGGACGGCGCTGAATTCCAGATAAAACGTCATGCGCATCTGCCATTTGTGGCACCCATTTAGGTGATACAAAGCTGGCCGCTTCTATGTGTGTTAGGCCTGCATCGGCGAGTCGTTCAATGAGCTCAATCTTGATGGGCGTGGCGATAAAGTCACCAGGCTCATTTTGCAGGCCGTCTCGTGCGCTCATTTCAAACAGGCGCACCGTGCTTGGAAAACTCATGCGCTGACCTCTTCGTTGGCTGTCACGGCAAGCAGTTCGGCACCTTCCGGAACGAGCTCACCTTCATTGAAGTAAATTTCATCAACGGTGCCGTCAACCGGGGAGCGTATTGCATGCTCCATTTTCATGGCCTCCATAATCACCAGGGTTTGTCCTGCCTTGACAAGATCGCCGGGGTTGACCATCACGGCGACGACAGAGCCATTCATTGGTGCGGTTAAGCTGCCCAGGTTCGTGCTTTCATGTTCGCCAAAGGTTTCTTCATGACGCTCGCAACGGAAGGATTCGCCTTCATGGAATAAGACGAGCTCACGCTCATTTAAAGCGCCGTGCACTGAAATCCGGTGGCCATTGATAACGGCTTTTAATTGATCATTGACGAGCTCTGCGTGCAATCGATAGAAGCTTTCACCTATCGAGATCTCGTATGCATGATTCTTTTCGAGTACTTTAAGTTCGTAAAGTTGTTCATCGACACGAAGTAGAAGCGGCTTTGCGTATTCAGAGTTTAAACGCCAGCTATTTTGCTGAGCATAGGGCGACCACAGGTCTTGATTGTGCGGCAAGGTCACTCTGGCTTGTTCAAGCAAAAATCCTGCAGATAGAATTAATGCGCGATGCAAATCCAGGCGTGGAGCAGGGAATAGCAGAGGGCGGTGTTTTTCGATGAAGCCTGTGTCTAGCTGTGCTTCACGAAAGGGCTGCGAGTCTGAAAGCGCATGTAAAAAGCGAATATTGGTTTTAACACCATTAATGCGATACTGCTCTAGTGCTTGGACCATTCGATTAATCGCTTGATCACGGTTTTCGTCCCATACAATTAGCTTGGCGATCATCGGGTCATAATGAATGCTGACTTCATCGCCTTCAACAACCCCAGTGTCCACACGCACATGAGTGCTTTCATCCGGTGTGCGCAAGTAGGTTAAGGTGCCTGTTGCAGGCAAAAAGTCATTATCTGGATCTTCTGCATAGATACGAGCTTCAAGGGCATGGCCGCGAATACGCAGTTCGTCCTGCTGAAGAGGGAGTGGCTCACCATAGGCGACACGCAACTGCCATTCGACAAGGTCTTGTCCTGTAACCATCTCGGTGACAGGGTGTTCAACCTGCAAGCGTGTGTTCATTTCCATAAAGAAAAATGAGCCATCGACATCGTATAAAAATTCAACGGTACCCGCACCGACATAGTTGATGGCTTGTGCGGCTTTAACGGCGGCTTCACCCATGGCTTTGCGAGTGTCGAGTGACAGGCCGGGAGCCGGTGCTTCTTCCAGCACTTTTTGATGGCGGCGCTGAACAGAGCAATCCCGCTCGGCGAGGTAAACGCCATTGCCTTGAGTGTCGCAAAATACTTGGATTTCGACATGGCGTGGTTGTGTTAAATAGCGCTCAAGCAGCATGTCTGGATTGCCAAAAGCATTTTTGGCTTCGCGTTGAGCGGCGGCAAGCGCGTCATTAAACTCCGACATTTGGTTGACCACACGCATCCCTTTACCGCCACCGCCTGCAACGGCTTTCAGTAATAAGGGGAAGCCGCATTTCTCAGCCTCGGCACGAAGAATCTCAACCGATTGCTCCGCGCCATGGTAACCCGGAACCAGAGGGACGCCTGCGCTTTCCATAATGCTTTCGCCGCTGACTTAGATCCCATGGCGGCAATTGCGCTGGCAGGAGGGCCAATAAAGACAAGATTATTCTTCGCACAGGCTTCCGCAAAGTTGGTATTTTCCGATAAGAAACCATAGCCTGGATGAATCGCTTGTGCACCCGACTGTAAGGCAATGTCGATGATCTTGTCAGCGCGAAGGTAGCTCTCAGCGCTGGGGGCGGGGCCGAGTAAGAAGGCTTCATCAGCCATTGCAACATGGCGAGCATTGGCATCGGCTTCTGAATACACGGCAACGCAACGAATACCAAGCCGATGGGCTGTTTGAATGACGCGGCAAGCAATTTCACCGCGATTTGCAATCAGGATTTTACTGAACATTGTTATTATTCTCCTGTATCCAGTTAGGCTGGCGCTTGTTTAAAAAGGCATTGAGCCCTTCCTGACCTTCAGCGCTGACGCGAATATCCGCAATACGCTTTGCTGTTTCTTCAATTAATTCAGCGTCTATTGCGTGCTGGCTGACTGTAAAAATGAGTGATTTTGCCGCCATCATTGCTTCAGGGCTGTTTAAGCTCAATTGCTGGATGAAGGTTTCAGCGCTATGCGGCAGGTCCGCAGACGTGTCAACAACCTTATGAACCAAGCCAAACATCTGAGCCTCTTCAGCAGTAAAGGCTTCTGCTGTTAAAAAATAGCGCCGAGCTTGGCGCTCACCGATAGCCCGAATCACATAGGGGCTGATCACGGCTGGGATTAAACCAATTTTGACTTCGCTTAGGCAAAAGCGTGCATCTCGACTTGCAATGACAAGATCGCAGCACGCGGCCAGACCGACCGCGCCACCATAGGCTGCCCCTTGTACCAAGGCGAGTGTTGGACGAGAAAAGTGGTTAAGCTTATCCATCAATTTGGCCAGTTGGCGTGCATCGATCAGATTCTCGTTGTGGCTGTTGCCTGCCATGCGCTTCATCCAGCCAAGATCTGCACCTGCCGAAAAATGCTTACCTTCGGATCTGACGACGAGAAGGCGAAGGTGCTCAATTGTTTCCGCTTGATCCAAGAGTGTGATCAGGTTTTGAATCATCGCATCATCAAAGGCGTTGTGCTTTTCAGGACGATTGAGCGTGAGCTCGAAAATCCCGGGACGACGTTCCGTTAGCGTACTGTAGGTGTTGGTGTCTGTCATGATGTCAGTCTCACATGCGGAACACGCCAAAGCGCGTGGGTTCTTGAGGGCGATTTAAGCTGGCTGAAAGACTTAATGCGATGACTTCACGTGTTTGGATAGGGTCGATAACGCCATCATCCCAGAGTCTTGCGCTTGCAAAATAGGGGTGCCCTTGGTGCTCGTAAGTGTCGACGATGGGCTTTTTGAACGTCGCTTCATCTTCGCTTGACCACTCTTTCCCTGCGCGTTCAAGCTTTCACGGCGCACGGTGGCCAGCACCCCTGCCGCTTGCTCGCCGCCCATAACAGAGATTCGGGCATTTGGCCACATCCAGAGGAAGTCAGGATTATAGGCGCGACCGCACATACCATAATTACCCGCGCCAAAGCTGCCGCCAATTAAAATAGTGAGCTTAGGAACATTGGCGCAGGCAACGGCCATGACCATTTTCGCACCATGTTTGGCTATACCCTCAGCCTCGTATTTGCGGCCAACCATGAACCCTGTAATGTTCTGTAGGAATAATAAGGGAATATTGCGTTGGCAGCAGAGCTCAATAAAGTGAGCGCCTTTTTGCGCGGACTCCGCAAATAAAATACCGTTGTTGGCAATAATGCCGACAGGGTAGCCGTGAATGTGGGCAAAACCTGTCACTAGTGTGGTGCCATAGAGTTGCTTAAACTCGTCAAATTCCGAGCCATCAACCAGCCGTGCAATCACTTCGCGAACATCAAAGGGTTTGCGAAGATCTGTGCCGACAACGCCATAGAGTTCGGCGGGATCGAATAAAGGGGCTTGAGGTTTTTTAACCGCAAGCAGGAGTTGTTTCTTTTTATTAAGGTTGGCAATACAGCGGCGTGCAATTTGCAAGGCATGCTGGTCGTTTTCGGCATAGTGATCTGCTACGCCAGAGACTTTGCAGTGCACGTCAGCTCCGCCTAGGTCTTCAGCACTGACGATTTCGCCTGTTGCGGCTTTAACTAAAGGGGGGCCTGCAAGAAAAATAGTGCCTTGGTTTTTGACAATGATGGACTCATCTGCCATTGCTGGGACATAGGCGCCACCCGCCGTGCAAAGGCCCATTACCACGGCGACCTGTGGAATCCCTTTAGCTGACATACGCGCTTGGTTGTAAAAAATACGCCCAAAATGGTCTCGGTCAGGGAAGACTTCGTCTTGACGAGGCAGGTTGGCGCCGCCAGAGTCGACTAGATAGATGCAGGGCAGGTGGTTTTGCTCTGCGATTTCCTGTGCACGTAAGTGCTTTTTGACGGTGAGGGGGTAGTAGGTGCCCCCTTTAACGGTTGCATCATTGGCAATGATCATGCATTCAATGCCGGATACACGACCCACCCCGGTAATAATTCCGGCGGCAGGGACATCCTCATCATAGACCTGGTAGGCTGCGAGTTGCGATAATTCTAAAAAAGGGGAGCCATCATCAATTAAATGATTGATGCGTTCTCTGGGGAGTAATTTTCCACGTGCAAGGTGGCGCTCTTGGTACGCAGCACCACCGCCTTCTTGAATTTTGGCTACTTTTTCTTTGAGATCTGCAACCACCACAGACATGGCGTCTGCTTTCGCTTTAAACTCTTCAGAACGCGCATTTATTTTTGTTTGTAGAATTGGCATCTGTAAGCCTCCACGAGCCGGATTAGTTGTTCAGAAAAAGTTCGCGGCCTATCAGCATGCGGCGAATTTCAGAGGTGCCTGCACCGATTTCATAGAGTTTGGCATCGCGTAATAGACGTCCCGTCGGGTATTCGTTGATGTAGCCATTCCCACCCAAAAGCTGGATAGCATCAAGAGCTATTTGAGTCGCCATCTCAGCCGAGTACAAAATGACACCTGCGGCATCTTTACGTGTCGTTTCACCGCGATCAGCCGCGAGTGCGACCATATATACGTAGGATTTAGCCGCATTCATGCGCGTATACATGTCTGCAATTTTGCCTTGAACGAGCTCAAACTCACCGATGCTTTGCCAAATTGCTTTCGATCACGAATATAAGGTACCGCAACATCCATAGCGGCTTGCATGATGCCTAAGGGGCCGCCAGCGAGAACCAGGCGCTCATAATCCAACCCGGACATCAGAACTTTGACGCCACCGTTCAGTGTTCCCAGTATATTTTCCTTCGGTACTTTGCAGTCTTGGAAAACCAGTTCGCAGGTGTTAGAGCCGCGCATTCCCAGCTTGTCGAGCTTTTGAGCCTGAGTGAAGCCTTCGGTGTCTCGTTCAACGATAAACGCTGTAATGCCTTTTGGCCCAGCTTGTAAGTCAGTTTTGGCATAGATAACGTACACATTGGCGTCTGGACCGTTGGTGATCCACATTTTATTGCCATTCAAAACATAGTGGTCGCCGGCATCACGTGCGCTCAATTTCATCGAGACCACATCGGAGCCTGCGTTGGGTTCTGACATGGCGAGTGCGCCGATATGTTCCCCGGAAATCAGTTTGGGTAAATATTTTTCTTTTTGCGCTTGTGTGCCGTTGCGATGAATTTGGTTTACACAAAGGTTCGAGTGGGCTCCGTAGGAGAGGGCAACAGATGCAGATGCGCGGCTGAGTTCTTCCATCGCAATAACGTGTGCCAAGTAACCCATGCCTGCACCGCCGAACTCTTCGCTGACTGTGATGCCGAGCAAACCCATGTCGCCAAATTTTTTCCATAAATCGGCCGGAAAGACATTCTCGTGATCAATATCGGCTGCCCGCGGGGCAATTTCTGCAGCAGCAAAGCTATTAATTTGCTGACGCAGCATGTCCAGTGTTTCACCAAGTCCAAAATTTAATTCTGAGTATTGTGAAATCATGTTGGTTACCTGTTTGTTATTTTTAATGTAAGGAAGAGTTATTTAAGTCGTGATTTGTGAGCGACGTCTGTTCTAAGCGTTTTTTTTCTCTTAATTCGTCTAAGGCAGCACGACAGCGTGCTTCTGCACTGTCAATTTCAATTTTTGCCATCTGTATATCGTTTAGCTGTTGCTCAAGATGCGCTTGCTTTTCGGCTAGCGTTTCAAGCATTTTAAGTAATTGTCGTTCGCTGCCACCGGGTGTTTCATCCCAAAGATCAAACAGCTCTTTTGATTCTGCTAACGAAAACCCTAAGCGTTTCCCGCGCAAGATAAGCTTTAGCCGAACCCGATCTTTGGAGCTGTATATGCGTGTTTGTCCTTTGCGATCGGGTTTGAGCAGTCCTTGGTCTTCATAAAAGCGGATGCTGCGGGTCGTGACATCGAATTCACTGGCCAGTTCGCTAATCGAGTATGTTTTCTTTTTTAAGCTCATGTTGTTTACCTCATGCATGTATCAAGACTACTCAAAGTTAACGTTAACGTAAAGTGTATTTTTCACTATCAATGTAATTTCTATTGAGTGGCGTCGTTGTAGCCCAGTAAGTGAAGGGAGTTGCGCTATATATGGCTTTAATTATACGGCTAAAGTTGTAGGTTTACAGGCGGTTGTTTGTGTTCTACGGGCTAAATTCAGTTAACGTTAGTGATAAATATTGATTTTAAAGGTGTTTCGCTGAGCTCTGCTTGTTTGTGCGTCAATTTCTATAAATTGCACTTTACGTAAAGGTAAAGCTGTGTTATCAATTAGGCAGCAATCGATTATAAAAACAAGAGGCGTGTTGTTATGGGTTTAATGGAGTATTCGAGCTTCATCTCTGATTTTTGCCCCGATCAGTTGGAGAATGAGGTGTTATCGCGATCACTTGAGAGTGGTGTCAATGTGGCCCATGAGATTTGTGATCGCTGGGCGAGCGATCTCGACAAGGTGGCTTTGTATCATGAAGGGGTTGACGGTCGTACGACCTCGATGACCTTCTCAGAGTTGAGTCAAGCGTCGGCTCGTTTTGCAAACTACTTAAAAACAATAGGGGTGGAGCCTGGTGATCGTGTTGCCGGGCTTTTGCCGCGATGTCCTGAGTTGTTGATTGTGGTGTTGGGTGCTTTAAAGGCAGGGGCGGTGTATCAGCCGTTGTTTACTGCCTTTGGTTCAGGTGCGATTGCGTATCGTCTGGAGCAGGCCTCTACCCGTTGTATTGTGACGAATCAGGCAAATCTCTCTAAGTTGGTTGAGTTGGAAAGCCTCCCACCCGCACTTTGTGTTGGGTTGAGTGATGGGCTGGGTTTGCAAAATGTATCGGACTTTGGGGCGGGCGTGTCCGTGCAGTCGGATCAATTTGAGCCGGTGTTATTGCAAAGAGACGATCCGTTTTTGCAGATGTTTACCTCGGGTACGGTGGGTAAGTCGAAAGGGGTTGCAGTTCCTGTGCGAGCCTTGCTGTCTTTTTATCTTTATATGAAATATGCCATCGACTTGCGGCCTGAAGATCGTTATTGGAATGTTGCTGATCCTGGTTGGGCCTATGGTTTGTATTATGCTGTGGTGGGGCCTTTGTTGTTGGGGCAAGCGACGCACTTTAATGAGCAGGGGTTTACACCAGAAACCACCTATCAAATGATCCAAAAGTATCAAATTACCAATCTTGCAGCAGCGCCCACGGCCTATCGTTTATTGATGGCAAATGACCATTTGCTCGCTCAGGATCAAAGTCTTGGGATTCGAGTGGCGAGCAGTGCAGGTGAGCCGTTGAATCCAGAGGTGATCAGCTGGGTGGGGCGGCGATTAGGTTGTCCTGTTAAGGATCACTACGGTCAGACCGAAACGGGGATGACTTGTTGTAACTACCATCGTCTTGAGCATGTCGAGCGCATCGGTGCAATGGGGTTTTCAATGCCGGGGCATCGAGTGGTTGCGCTGGATGAACAGTTCAATGAGGTGGGAGAGGGTGAGACGGGTCAATTAGCGGTCGATGTTTCCCAATCTCCGCTGTTTTTCTTCAATGGCTATACTTGGGCGGAGAAGCATCCGTTTCATGGGGTCTATTACTTGACGGGTGATATGGTGTTCTGTCATGGCGATGGCAGCTATTCCTTTACCGGACGTGACGATGACATTATCACCACGGCGGGCTATCGAGTCGGGCCTGCCGATGTTGAGAGTACCTTATTGGAGCATCCGTCGGTTGCGGAGTCCGGTGTTGTGGCTAAGCCAGACGAAAAGCGTGGGTCGATAATCAAGGCCTATGTTGTCATTAAACCTGCGTATGATCCGACTGAAGCGCTTAAGGATGAATTAAAGAATTTGGTGCGTAACCGTTTGTCTACGCATGCCTTTCCGCGCGAAATTGAGTTCGTCGAAGAGTTGCCAAAAACGCCCAGTGGCAAGATACAGCGTTTTATTTTGCGCCAATCGGCTGAGCGTGAAATTGGTTAAAACTTTTTAATCCTTATTTATTAATGAGATGGGTGAGTTGCTAAGGGGTTTGTCAGGTTATACAACCAAAGTATTACTTGTAAACCCTTAGTGACTATTGATAAGTTAAGTTGACGCTTACGTAAATGTAATGCTTTAAGTCGGCGAATCTAACAATAAAAAGAGGCTGCACACTCCTATGAGTTCCGAATTCGTACTTGAAACCCGCAATCTCGTTAAAGAGTTTAAAGGGTTTACAGCCGTAGACGATGTGAATCTTAAGATTCAAAAGGGTCACATCCATGCGTTGATTGGTCCAAATGGCGCGGGTAAAACCACGGTATTTAATCTGCTGACCAAATTCCTGATTCCAACACGCGGACAAATTCTGTTTAAGGGTGAGGATATTACGGCGATGAAGTCTGCCGCGATTGCTCGTAAAGGCATTATTCGCTCATTTCAGATTTCAGCTGTGTTCCCGCATATGACGGCATTGGAAAATGTGCGTGTGGCTCTTCAGCGCTTTGAAGGCAATAGCTTTCACTTCTGGACATCTGAAAAAACGCTTAACCGCTTAAATGATCGTGCATACCAGCTGTTGGAGTCTGTCGGGCTTGAAGCCTTTGCGGACACGGTGACCGTTGAGTTGTCCTATGGCCGCAAGCGTGCGCTTGAGTTGGCAACGACCTTGGCGATGGAGCCTGAGTTGGTGTTGTTGGATGAGCCGACTCAAGGAATGGGTCATGAAGATGTTGATCGTGTGGTTGAGCTGATCCGTCAAGCCGCCGTCGGTCGCACAGTGCTCATGGTTGAGCATAACCTGAGCGTTGTGAGTAAGCTCTGTGACCGCATTACTGTGCTCACTCGAGGAGCAATCTTGACTGAAGGGGATTATGCCAATGTGTCGCAGAATCCTAAGGTAAGAGAGGCCTATATGGGCAGTGAGTCCGCAGCGGTTGAGGGAGCACACTAATGACCGATTCAATTAAACCCAATTATGAACAATTAAAAGTCACGGACTTGCATGCCTTTTATGGTGAATCGCACATTCTTCATGGAATCGATTTACTGGTAAGGCGTGGGGAGTTGGTGACTCTGCTGGGGCGTAATGGTTCAGGCCGCAGCACAACACTAAAATCAATCATGAACATGGTTGGACGTCGAACGGGTTCGATCATGATTAATGGTCGCGAAACCATTGACAGTCCGGCGCATCATATCGCTCATCTGGGTGTCGGTTACTGCCCAGAAGAACGCGGTATTTTTTCAAGCTTGAATGTTGAAGAAAATCTGTTGTTACCACCCACCGTGCGCAGTGATGGTATGAGTCTGGATGAGATTTACAGCATGTTCCCGAACCTCTATGAGCGTCGCTACAGTCAAGGTACACGCCTATCCGGTGGGGAGCAGCAAATGCTGGCCATGGCTCGAATTTTACGGACAGGTGCTAATTTGCTGTTGCTGGATGAAATTACTGAAGGGTTGGCGCCCGTCATCGTGCAAAAGCTCGCTGAGGTGTTGATC
Source organism: Nitrincola nitratireducens (assembly GCF_000585235.1). Taxonomy (NCBI): domain Bacteria; kingdom Pseudomonadati; phylum Pseudomonadota; class Gammaproteobacteria; order Oceanospirillales; family Oceanospirillaceae; genus Nitrincola; species Nitrincola nitratireducens. The sequence goes on from NZ_AONB01000022.1 coordinate 61,614, forward strand.
AAACTAAAAGAAAAAGGCTTAACCATCGTTTTGGTTGAACAAAACTTCCGGTTTGCAGCTCCCTTAGCTGATCGTCACTATCTTATGGAGCACGGTCAGATTGTTGAAGAAATTCAAGCCAATGAGTTGGCCTCTAAGCAAGAATTATTAAATACCTACCTAGGTGTTTAGTTAAAGAAATATTTATTTGTGTAGTGATTATGCAAATAAATGTGTTTTAAAGCGCGTTCTCTTTCATGTAGAAAAAAAATAACAGCCAAAAGGCACTGGAGACACACAATGAAAATAATGAAAAAACTCTTATCAGCCGCAATCGCCTCAGCCCTTATCGCAACGACTGCACAAGCGGCCATCAGTGATAATGAAATTCGAATTGGTTATCTTGCAGATATGTCAGGTACCTACCGTGATTTAGCAGGACCCAATGGTTGGTGGCTTTGCAAATGGCTGTTGAGGATGTAGGCGGGCAAGTCAATGGTGCGAATATTCGTGTGGTGAGTGCGGATGATCGAAACAGCCCTGACGTTGCATCCAGTACGGTGCGCCAATGGGTTGAAAACGATGGTGTTGATATGGTGGCGGGTTTAGTCGCGTCTTCGGTGACCATCGCCGCTACCCGCATTCTAGAGCAAAGCAATCGCTTAGGCATAGTGTCTGGATCTGCCGCATCCAGTATTACCAATGAGCATTGTACGCCGAACCACATTCACTATGTTTACGATACTTACCCGCTGGCAAACGGTACGGCTCAAGCGGTTGTTCAGGAAGGTGGCGACAGCTGGTTTATTCTAACCGCGGACTATGCATTTGGTCATGCGCTAGAAGGCGACGTTGAAAAAGTGGTAACCGCGAATGGTGGCACGATCGTACAAAAGGTACGTCATCCTTTCCCTACCGGTGATTTCTCTTCGTTTATTTTACAAGCGCAAAGCTCGGGTGCAAAAGTTGTGGCATTAGCGAATGCGGGTTCTGACACCACCAATGCCATTACCACCGCTGGTGAGTTTGGTTTGACGCAATCCGGTCAAACGCTGGCGGCGTTGTTGTTGTTCCTCACAGATGTGCATGCGTTGGGTGTTCAAGCGGCACAAGGTATTCAGTTGACGACTGGATGGTACTGGGACATGGATGACGATGCGCGTGCTTGGTCTGATCGCTTTATGCAAAGAACCGGTGTGCGTCCAACCATGGTTCATGCTGGTATTTACTCAAGTACTGTGCATTATTTGAATGCAGTTAAAGAAGTCGGTACAGATGAGGCGCAAGCTGTTCGTCAGCAAATGATGAATACGCCGATTAATGACATGTTTGCGAAGGGCGGTTATATCCGTGAAGACGGTCGTATGGTGCATGATATGTACCTTGCTCAAGTGAAAACCCCGGCTGAATCTAAAGATGAGTGGGATCTTTATAAGATCGTGAGAACCATTCCTGGTGATGAGGCTTACCGTCCTCTGTCTGAAAGTCAGTGCAAATTAGTCAATAACTAAGCGCAAATGAGTTCACGTCCTTGCAAAGTAATGAAGGGCGTGAACTTAGTTAGGTCGGTTTAGCCAGTATTTTCAGGTAGGGTCTTACTATGAGTATGATTTTCGGAGTACCCATTGCTGTGCTCTCGGGTCAGTTATTGCTTGGGCTTATTAATGGTGCATTTTACGCCTTATTAAGCTTAGGTTTGGCGGTTATCTTTGGTCTTCTTAAGATTATTAACTTCGCCCATGGCGCATTTTATATGTTAGGTGCGTTATGCACAGTTGTTTTATTTAATACCTTAGGTGTTAATTACTGGGTTGCTTTAATACTTGCCCCCTTAATTGTTGGTGTTTTAGGTGTTTTAATTGAATTTTTCTTGCTTAGAAAAATTGCCAATGAAGACCATATTTACAGTTTGTTGTTAACCTTTGGTTTGGCGCTTGTTATCCAAGGGGTTCTAACCAATATCTATGGTGTGTCGGGCTTGCGTTACCCTATACCCGAGGTGTTTAGAGGCGGCGTGAATCTTGGTTTCATGTTCCTTCCTTATTACCGTGCATGGGTTATCGTTGCGGCCTTGGTGGTTTGTATCGGCACTTGGTTCATGATTGAAAAAACAAAATTAGGCTCCTATCTGCGTGCGGGAACAGAAAACTCGCAATTGATGCAGGCATTCGGTATTAACGTGCCACTGTTGGTGAGCTTGACCTATGGTTTTGGGGTTATGTTGGCGGCATTTGCCGGTGTTCTTGCGGCGCCGATCTACTCAGTTACACCCGTCATGGGGGCCAATATCCTGATTATTGTGTTTGCCGTGGTGGTTATTGGAGGAATGGGTTCAATTCTTGGTGCGGTGATCACCGGTTTGGCGATGGGGATTATCGAAGGCTTAACGAAGGTTTTTTATCCTGAAGCGTCAAGTACGGTTATATTTTTGGTGATGGTGTTGGTGTTACTGGTTCGCCCATCGGGTCTGTTTGGGAAGGAGGCATAGTATGACGACTTCAGTGTATGCAAGTCCTGCGCGTAAAAGTGTGCTTGAGCAGAAGCAGCGTTCTGAGCGAAGAAAGCTAATGCTGTACGGTGCGTTTTTTGTGATCGCGTTAATCGCGCCCTATGTGGTGTATCCCGTTTTCTTGATGAAAATACTCTGCTTCGCACTCTTTGCCGTTGCCTTTAATCTGCTGCTTGGCTATGTAGGATTGCTGTCTTTTGGTCATGCGGCCTTTTTGGCGACAGGGGGCTATACCACTGGCTACCTGCTCAGTACTTATTCGGGATTAACACCGGAGTTGGCTATTTTGGCGGGTACGTCGGCCTCGACACTGCTTGGGTTGGGCTTTGGTCTGCTGGCCATTCGTCGTCAAGGCATTTATTTTGCCATGATTACTTTGGCATTAGCGCAGCTCGTGTTTTTCTTTTACGTGCAGTCTTCTTTTACCGGTGGTGAAGACGGTCTGCACGGTATTCCGCGCGGTAAGTTACTCGGGGTCATTAATTTGGCCGATAATCTGGCGATGTACTATTTCGTGTTAGCGGTGTTTATGTTTGGTTTTGCCGTGGTTCATCGGATGGTGCATTCACCCTATGGTCATGTGCTGAAGGCGATCAAAGAGAATGAGCCTCGTGCAACATCGCTTGGCTACAATGTGGATCGCTACAAGTTGGTTGCTTTTGTTATCTCGGCTGCCTTGGCGGGCTTGGCGGGCTCAGTAAAAACCATCGTTTTCCAGTTGGCTTCGTTAAATGACGCGCATTGGCATATGTCAGGTGAAGTGGTGTTGATGACCTTGGTCGGTGGTGTGGGGACGTTATTAGGCCCTGTTGTGGGTGCTGCATTTGTGGTGAGTCTTGAGCATCAGTTAGCACAAAGTGCACTGGGTGACTGGGTCAACGTGATTTTAGGTGTGATTTTTATTCTCTGCGTATTGATGTTCCGTGCGGGCATTATCGGCGAGTTTCAAAAATTCTATAAAAAGAACTTTAAATAATCAGGTAGTGGGTGAGGATCGAGCATTCCATTCACCCAAATACATGAGGTAACAAATGAACGATTCTATTGTGATTGTCGGAGCGGCTAGAACGCCCATGGGTGGTTTGCAGGGTGACTTAAGCAGTGTCAGATCTCCTGATTTGGGCGCTGTGGCCATTAAAGCGGCGCTTGAGCGTGCGGGAGTGCCCTCAGATAGCGTTGATGAAGTGATTATGGGGTGTGTTTTGCCGGCTGGATTGGGCCAAGCACCTGCTCGACAAGCGGCATTAAAAGCTGGGTTGCCGATTTCCGTTGGTTGTACCACGATTAATAAAATGTGCGGCTCTGGCATGAAGGCTGTCATGCTAGCACATGATCAGTTGCGTGCTGGCAGTGCGGCGGTCATGGTCGCAGGCGGTATGGAAAATATGAGTCAGTCGCCGTACCTGTTGCCTAGAGTTCGTGAAGGATTGCGAATGGGTCATGGAAAAGTGATGGACCATATGTTTATGGACGGTCTCGAAGACGCTTACGAAGGCGGTTTGATGGGAAGCTTTGCTCAGCGCTCAGCCGATGCCCACAGCATAACTCGAGAGGTGATGGATGACTTTGCCATCGCCTCTTTGGAGAAGTCCTTGGCGGCTATCGAGTCCGGCAGCTTTGCGGATGAAATTGCGCCCGTGGCGATTACAACTCGTGCCGGTGAGCAGGTGGTGGCGATTGATGAGCAACCAGGAAAAGCTCGCCTGGATAAAATTCGTTCACTAAAACCCGCTTTTGCAAAAGACGGTACTGTGACGGCGGCAAACTCGAGCTCAATTTCCGATGGTGCTTCAGCCTTGGTGTTGATGAAAGAGTCCGAAGCGCTGAGTCAAGGTTTAAAGCCTTTGGCGCGTATTGTAGCGCATTCTACGCATGCACAATTGCCTGCTGAATTTACCCTGGCGCCGATTGGTGCGATTGAGAAAGTGCTCAAAATGGCGGGCTGGGATAAAGACAGTGTAGATCTTTTTGAAATCAACGAAGCCTTTGCCGTCGTGACCTTGTTGGCTCAGCAAGCGTTAGAGTTGGATGAGCACAAGGTCAATGTTAACGGCGGTGCTTGTGCATTGGGTCACCCGATTGGCTCTAGTGGCTCTAGAATTCTGGTGACGCTGCTTTATGCGCTTCAGAAGCGTCATTTAAAACGTGGGGTTGCTTCTTTATGTATTGGTGGTGGTGAAGCGACAGCCGTTGCATTGGAAATTTGCTAGCTTTTTGGTCCATCTAAGATGTGATCCTAGATGGACATACAGCTTTCAGCTGTTTATTCTATTACGCCTTAAAAACAAGATCAGGGCGAGGGGTAATAAAGGGCATGTTAAAAGCTAAACGCAAAGGTGTCCTGTCGCTTCGCTCTGTATTAACGATTCCCTATGTTGTTTTGGTTGTATGTTTGGCGCTGTCCATTGGTGGCCTTTCATATCAGGCTGGAAGCAAAGCCATTAATACCCTTATAGATCAGCTGTTGCTTGAAACGGTTGGTCGAATCACCCAGGCAATAGATCGTCATATTATTGGTTCCGGCGCTGTGCTCGAAACGGCCTTCCCTATAGGAATGCCGGCACCGATTCCAATTGAGTCTGATATGGCCAATCTTAAAACACGATTTTGGATTGCCACCTCTCTTCATACAGATCCTAATGACTATGTCTATTATGGCAATGAAGCTGGGCAGGGGATTGGTTTGCAGCGCTTATCTGACACTAAGGTAGAACTGCGTTTAAAATTAGAGGCCTCCGAGTATCGAAAAATCTATCATTATGAAGGGATCGATGGGGAAATGCAGCAAGTGCGCGAAGAGGAGCGTTTGTTTGATCCTCGTGTGCGGCCTTGGTATCTGGATGGTAAGGAGTTGCGCGGCCATACGTGGACGTCTATTTACATTGATTTTGGCACGCGACAGTTGATCGCAACGCGCGCGCGTCAAGTTTTGTCGCATGAGGGTGTTTTTGAGGGGGTCGTTGCCACCGATGTTTCCCTTCGTGCTTTAAATGAGTTCGTCGGTCATTTGCGTGTCTCGCCACACGGAATTGCCTTTATTGTTGAGCCGAATGGAAAGCTAATTGCAGCATCCAATACGCCGAATGTGCTTCCAACCGGTGATGGTGAGTTTGTTCGTGTGGCCGTTGAAGATGTAAACGTGCCGATTATGTCGGACGTTTATAGGGCAGTCATTGCCAGCATTGAAGAGCAAGGTGTGCCAGATGAAACTCGGCCCCTGTCTCTTGTTTTTGATGACCAGCTAATCCACGTCGCATTTGATCGTGTGCGAGATGATGCCGGGCTGGATTGGTTGTCGATAGTTGCAGTGCCAGACAGTGACTTTATGTCAGGCATTACCGAAAATATTAAGCGCAGTGTTTATATCGCTGTGGTGGCCATCATTCTTGCCATATTGATTGGTCTGGCTATTCTGAACTGGGTTGCGGCGGATCTGCGTAAGTTAAAAGAAGCCTTAGTGCGAGTGGGTGATGGTGAGCTGGATGCGCCGGTGAATATTTATCGTCGGGATGAGTTGGGTGAATTAGCACGAGGTGTTGAGCAAATGCAAAAGCGCCTGCAAACCGATCCGCTAACAGGCCTGATGAACCGTGACGCCTTTACACTCAAATTACGTAAATTAATTGAAGGGGATCAGCATTACCGTCGTCAGCAGTCGATGGCAGTGCTGTTTATCGACATTAATCGATTCAAGCATATTAACAATGCCTGGGGGCGCGATGCGGGTGATTTGGCGCTGAAAGAAATAGCCACCCGAATCTCGAACGTGATTGAGGCGGATGACTGTCTTGCCCGTTTCTCTGGTGATGAGTTTGTTATTTTGCTTCGCAGTGCTGAGCGTCCGGACAGGGTTAGACGGATAATGGACCAGATAAATCAAGCTCTTTCCGAGCCGCTTGTGTGTTTAAAAATGGATCCATGGCTGTCGTTAACTGCAGCCATGGGGGTCTCATATTATCCCACAGACTCCATTGATGCAGATGGGTTGGTGCGTTTGGCAGACTATGCCATGTACCGTGAAAAAGAGTCGACTCCAATGCATTCCTCTTAAGGTGGGTTATTCCTTATAAGTTGCTTTGCCTAGGCGAATGCTTCGATATTGGCTCGGCGAGATGCCCATGACGTTTCTAAAGGCTCGAGAGAAGTAGTAGCATCTTCGTAGCCGAGTGTCCAGGCAATCTCACTGATCCGTTGATCGGTGATGTCCAGCAAATGACAGGCGCGTTCAATTTTCATTCGAATAAAGTCATTGATGGGTGTGCTACCCGTCAAGGCTTTGTAACGTTTAATGAAGTGAAATTTCGACAGGTTGGCCGTCGCCGCTAGCGTGTCTATATCTAATGTTTCATGCACGCATCTGAGCATTAGGCTTTGAATGGCGTCCATATCAAATGTTTTGTCAAAGTGATGGCGTGCTTGTGTGTGGAGCAGCGTGATATGGGTGAGCAGTTGGCGCAGTAAGCTGCTTGAGTGGAGGTAGGACTCAAACAACTGAGTCGATTGTCTAAGATCCAAGAGCGCTTCGAAATCAGAGATGAGTCGTGAATGCAATCCCAGTTGCAATACAGGGTGGCGGCTCAGTTTTTTGAGAGGGGTGATGAACTCGTCAATCAGTTGTCCTTCACAATGCAACCAATATATGCTCCAAGGCGTTTTGTTATCGGCAAGGTAGCTGTGAATTTCATCTTTGGGTAGCAAAATAAAGTCGCCAGTCGTGATCTTGTATGACTTTAATCCTGCATTAAGTTTTCCGCAGCCATCAACGCAATATATGAGTAGACAGTCATCGTGACGGCTACGAGACATGCTGTGGCCGAATGCGCGCTTGTAATAGCCCATGGCTATAGGGTACAGATCCTTACTGATCGGATGTTTGCTTAGTTCAGTGACTGTGCGGCGTGGGAGAACAAAGCGTGTACTGCCATTTGGAATAGGCCAGGAAGAGGGTTGGCTCATTGCTTAGTATTTTCACTTGGTTGACGTTAAGGTAAACCTTAGTTGAAAGTCGCAATATAGTCCATCATCTTAACAACTTTATCAATCAGTACTGGCTCAATTTCATGTTACAACATATTTGTATTGAAAAATTCCTGATTAGATATTAACGTTAACGTAAAGGTAATATATTATCTTGTCAGGGTCATGTCGGATTAGACAATAACAATAAAGGTAGAGATCAAACGTATGACACATCAAGTACCCATGTTGATTAACGGTGAAATGGTTCAAAGTCAAAGCACGCATTGGATCCCAGTCACCAATCCCGCCACTCAAGATGTGATTGCGCAAGTGCCCTGCGCAACACCTGCAGAAGTCGATCAAGCGGTGTCCGTCGCAAAAGCGGCTTTTCAAACTTGGAAAGAAGTGCCCGTATCAGAGCGTGCGCGTCTTATGTTGCGTTACCAAGCATTGCTGAAAGAGCACCATGATGAATTGGCGACGATTCTAAGCAGCGAAACTGGCAAAACCTTTGAAGATGCCAAAGGTGATGTGTGGCGCGGAATTGAAGTGGTTGAGCATGCTTGCAATATTGCGTCCTTAAGCATGGGCGAAACGGTTGAAAACGTTGCCCGCAAAGTGGATTGCTACAGCTACACCCAGCCGCTTGGCGTGTGTGTCGGTATAACGCCGTTTAATTTCCCGGCGATGATTCCTTTGTGGATGTTCCCAATGGCGATTGCCTGCGGCAACACCTTCGTGCTCAAGCCCTCTGAACAAGATCCCTTAACACCGATGCGTTTGGCCGAGCTTTTCCAAGAGGCTGGCGCACCTGCAGGTTTGTTGCAAGTGATTCACGGCACAAAAGATGTTGTTAATCAGCTTTTGGTTCACCCAGATACACCAGCCATCTCCTTTGTAGGATCTGTTGCCGTGGGCGAGCATATTTACAAAACGGGCACAGATCATATGAAGCGTGTGCAAGCCTTTGCGGGCGCTAAAAACCATATGGTCATTATGCCCGATGCACAAAAATCCCATGTGATTAATAATCTGGTGGGTGCCTCTGTTGGTGCAGCGGGCCAGCGTTGCATGGCGATTTCAGTTGCCGTGTTCGTCGGTGAGTCTCGTCAATGGATTCCAGAGCTGCGCGATGCATTAGCGAAGGTTCGTCCAGGAGCCTGGAATGATCCTGAAGCCGGTTACGGCCCCTTGATCAATCCTCAAGCCAAACAGCGCGTGCTGGACTTTATTCAAGAAGGTAAGGATGCGGGTGCTGAATGCTTGCTGGATGGCAGTGTTTGCCAAGTAGAGGGCTTCCCGAATGGCAACTGGGTTGGGCCGACTTTCTTTACTCAAGTCACTCGTGATATGTCGATCTACCGCGAAGAAATCTTCGGGCCGGTTTTAATTGCGTTGGAAGTCGACACTTTGGAAGAAGCCATCGCACTGATAAATGAAAATCCATACGGTAACGGCACGTCTATCTTTACCGCATCAGGGGCTGCCGCGCGTAAATATCAGCATGAAATACAAGTGGGTCAAGTGGGCATTAACGTACCCGTACCTGTACCACTGCCTTTCTTCTCCTTCACCGGCTGGCGCAAGTCCTTCTACGGTGATCAGCACGCCTATGGTAAGCAAGCGGTGCGTTTCTATACGGAAACCAAAACCGTGACGGCGCGTTGGTTCGAAGACGATATTGCGTCGGGTCCTAACATGACCATTCAGTTGAAATAAGTTTCACCCTAACTGATTGGGCGCGCAGCCCTGTGGAGGTTTTAATGGATTTTGAATTAAACGAAGACCAAATTGCATTTGCGGATATGGCGACGGCGTTTGCTCGCAATGAGTTAGAGCCCCATGCGGCTGAGTGGGATCAAACGCATTTTTTTCCAGTGGATGTGATTCGTAAGGCAGGTGAAATGGGCTTTGCCTCACTCTATTCACCAGAGGCTGTTGGTGGGCTGGGATTAAGCCGTTTGGATGCAAGTATTATTTTCGAACGCTTGTCGATGGGTTGCACTTCAACCACGGCCTACCTGACCATTCACAACATGGTCACTTGGATGGTGACCAGCTTTGCTAAGCCAGAAGTGGTGGAGGTCTATGCCCCTGCGTTGGTGACGGCTGAAAAACTAGGCTCCTATTGCTTAACCGAGCCAAATGCGGGATCGGATGCCGCGTCGTTAAAAACAACCGCTGTTCGGGATGGCGACGTTTACATACTCAACGGCAGCAAGGTCTTTATATCAGGCGCGGGCAGTACCGATGTATTGGTCGTGATGGCGCGCACGGGAGGTGCTGGCGCACGTGGTGTTTCAGCTTTTGTGGTGGATGCGCAGAGTGAAGGCATTAACTACGGGCGTTGCGAAGATAAAATGGGCTGGAACAGTCAGCCGACGCGGATGATTACCTTTGATAATGTTCGGGTTCCAGCCATTAATCTTCTAAGCGAAGAGGGTGATGGTTTTATATTGGCCATGAAGGGCTTGGATGGCGGTCGCATTAATATCGCGTCCTGCTCGGTTGGCACGGCGCAGCAAGCCTTGAACCAAGCGCGCAATTATTTGCTTGAGCGTAAGCAGTTTGGGCGCCAAATAGGGGATTTCCAAGGGCTTCAGTTCCGTTTGGCCGATATGGCCACAGAGCTGGTGGCTGCGCGTCAAATGGTGCGGTTGGCTGCCAGTAAACTTGATCGACAAGATCCAGATGCGACGACTTACTGTGCGATGGCAAAGCGCTTTGCCACCGATGTGGGCTTTAAGGTCTGCGACGAAGCTCTGCAGCTCTTTGGTGGTTACGGCTATATCAAAGAGTATCCGATGGAGCGGTTCGTGCGCGATACGCGCGTACACCGGATTCTTGAGGGTACGAATGAAATAATGCGTGTCATTATCGGGCGTCGTGTGTTGGCCGATACCGATACTGAACTTTAGGAGTTGAGCATGTCTGATGCACTTTTGTTAGAAAAACGTGGTCATGTTGCGATTTTGACCTTGAATAATCTGCCTGCAAATACTTGGACAGCCGAGAGTCTGCAAGCCTTAATTGACATCGTTCATTCTCTCAATGACGATCCTGATGTGTGGAGTTTGGTGTTAACCAGTGCCAGTGAGAAGTTTTTCTCAGCCGGAGCCGATCTTAAGCTCTTTGCGGATGGTGATCGCTCAAGGGCGCGAGACATGGCGCGTCTTTTTGGTCAGGCGTTTGAGACACTCAGCCAATTCAGGGGTGTTTCCATTGCCGCGATTAACGGTTATGCCATGGGCGGTGGTCTCGAAGTTGCCTTAGCCTGTGACCTCAGAGTCGCGGAAGAGCAAGCAAAAATGGGGCTGCCTGAAGCAAAAGTAGGATTGCTTCCATGTGCGGGTGGCACACAAAACCTCACGATACTGGTGGGTGAAGGCTGGGCGAAGCGCATGATTTTATGCGCAGAGCAGGTAGATGCCGCTAAGGCGCTTGAGATCGGCTTGGTTGAAGAAGTGGTTGCAAAAGGGCAGGCATTTACACAGGCCTTGGCTTTAGCTGAACAAGCATGTCAGCAAAGTCCTTCATCAATAGCGGCCTGTAAAGCATTGATTCAAAACAGCCGAAATGCGCATTATCACCAAGGCTATATCCTTGAGCGTGAGTTATTTGTTGATCTTTTTCAAACCGAAGATCAGCGTGAAGGTGTGAATGCATTTTTGCAAAAACGTAAACCTGAATGGAAAAATCGTTAAGGTTTAACAACGAGGAGTCGTTTATGAGTTGCGTTGTATTTTCTGAACACACCACCAAGAGTGGGCAGCGAATTGGTGAAATTCATTTAAACGCTGAAAAGAGTTTGAATGCCCTAACGCTTGAAATGATCGATTTGCTGTTGCCTCAATTGGAAAAGTGGCGTGATGACCCAGAAATCTGCGCGCTATTTCTAGACAGTGCGGGTGAAAAAGCCTTTTGTGCGGGTGGCGATGTTGTCAAGCTCTATAAAGCCATCGCTAACGAGCCGGATAGTACTTTTCCAGAAGACTTTTTTACGCGTGAGTACCGTTTAGATTATGCTCTTCATACCTATCCCAAGCCGATTATTTGCTGGGGCAGTGGCATTGTGATGGGTGGTGGCATGGGCTTGCTTAGTGGCTGCAGTCACCGAATTGTGACTGAAACCTCGCATTTGGCGATGCCGGAAGTGACCATTGGCTTATACCCTGATGTGGGGGGAAGCTGGTTTCTCAATCGCATGCCGGGACGAACCGGTTTGTTCTTGGGTTTGACGGGTAACCCCATTAATGCCGCAGATGCGTTGTTTTTAGGATTGGCCGACCGTGCAATTCGTAAGGATCTAAGAGACGCATTGATGACGAGCTTGGTGGCGGCGGACTGGACACATCCAGCAGAAGCGGTTATCCAACCCATCCTTAAAGGCTTGGAGATGGAGTCAGCATCCACGTTTGCTGAGATGCCAGCGCCAATACGTGATCACCAGGCCTTGATACGCAAGGTTACAGATCATGTCTCTGTTGTTGATATGCGAGCGGAGCTGCTGAGCCTAGAGACAGAGGATAAATGGGTGTTGCGGGCACAAAAGGCCATCGGTCACGGTAGCCCCGTCTCGATTCATATGATTGCTCGACAGTTGGATAAGTGCCGCCACTTGTCGCTAAAGGAAGTTTTTCAGGAAGAGTTAAACCTCTCGGTTCAATGCTGTCGACATCGAGAGTTCCCCGAAGGGGTGCGAGCGCTGCTGGTCGACAAAGACAATCAACCTAAGTGGACCTTTGATCAGGTGGAGAACGTTGACTCAGCGTTTATCGACGAGTTATTCGAATCGCCTTGGTCGGGAGAGCATCCGCTACAGGATTTGTAACGACGTATTTAGCGGCCGATGTCGAAAGGCATTTTCAATCGTATAAAAACAAAAAAGGTGAAGCGCATGGCGACGATAGGATTTATTGGATTAGGTAATATGGGTGGCCCAATGGCGGCCAATTTGGCAAAAGCCGGTCACAGTGTACAGGCCTTTGACTTATCGGCAGAGGCCTTGGCTAAAGCTGTTGAGGCTGGATGCCAATCAATGTCTTCTGCCGTTGATGCTGCACAGGGCGCTGACGTTGTGATTACAATGTTGCCTGCGGGCAAGCACGTTAAATCATTATTAATGAACGCCGATGTCGCGTTGTTTGATTGCGTTCCTGAAGGCACGTTAGTGATTGATTGCTCCACGATTGATGCGCAAACCGCACGCGAGGTTGCGGCTGCGGCGGCAACAAAAGGCATACATTTTATTGATGCACCCGTGTCTGGTGGTGTTGGCGGCGCGCAGGCCGGAACGCTTACGTTTATTGTCGGTGGGGATGCGCAGCAGTATGCAGCGGCTAAGCCTATCTTAGAGGCCATGGGCAAAAACATCTTTCATGCCGGTGATCATGGTGCAGGTCAAGTAGCAAAAGCCTGCAACAATATGATGTTGGCCATTCTGATGGCGGGCACCTGCGAAGCCTTGAATATGGGCATCAAAAATGGCTTAGATCCAGCCGTTCTTTCCGACATTATGAAGCAAAGCTCTGGCAATAACTGGGCGTTGCAGGTCTATAACCCCGTGCCCGGTGTCATGGAAAACGTACCCGCATCACGCGACTATCAAGGTGGCTTCCAGGTCGATCTCATGTTTAAAGACTTGGGATTGGCAATGGACATCAGCCAGCAAAGTGCATGTGCGACGCCAATGGGCTCTGCCGCGAGAGCGTTGTTTAATCTTCATAAGAGCCAAGGGAATGGTCATTTAGATTTCTCGAGCCTAATTCGCTTGTATCAATAGGGATGCAATACCTGCCCAGTCCAAATTGACTGGGCTCATCTCGGTGCACAAAAACAATAATAGAGGTGATGTATGAGTTATTCGCAGGTGTATGCCGCGAGCTTGAAAGATCCGGCCGCCTACTGGGCGGAGCAGGCCCAAGCGCTAGACTGGTTTAAAGCCCCAAGTACAGCCTTGATGGCAACAGAACACGGAACCTACCAGTGGTTTTCTGATGGTGAACTGAATTTAAGCTATCTTGCCCTAGATGCACAAATTGCACAGGGGCGTGCAGAGCAGGTCGCGTTGTATTACGACTCGCCAGTGACTCAGACCAAAGAAGCCATCACATACCAAGAGTTGCTTGCACGAGTTGAGCGTTTTGCTGGTGCACTGAGCGGCTTGGGTGTTGAGAAAGGCGATACGGTCGTTATTTACATGCCAATGATCCCGGAAGCGGCCGTTGCCATGCTGGCATGTGCGCGAATGGGTGCCGTTCACTCAGTGGTGTTTGGTGGGTTTGCTGCCAACGAGTTAGCAATACGCATTGACGATGCCTTACCAAAAGTCATCCTGACGGCGTCATGCGGCATCGAGTTTGATAAGAAAATTGCCTATAAGCCCTTGGTCGATAAAGCGATTAGCTTAGCGGCTCATAAGCCAAAACATACGATTGTCTGTCAGCGACCGATGCTGGTTGCACAAATGGATGCGCATCGAGACCTGGATTGGTATGCCTTCCAAGAGGGCGCTGTTCCTGCAAAAGCGGTTCCGATGAAGGGATCGGATCCCTCGTATATTCTCTATACTTCCGGCACCACTGGCCAACCCAAAGGCATCGTTCGAGATGTCGGTGGATACGCGGTGGCTTTGAAGTACGCCATTCATCAAGTCTATGGGATGCGTGCAGGCGATGTCTGGTGGGGTGCATCTGATATCGGTTGGGTGGTCGGACATTCTTTTATCGTCTACGGCCCATTAATGGGCGGTTGCAGTTCAATATTTTACGAAGGGAAGCCAATACGCACGCCTGATGCCGGTGCCTTTTGGCGCTTGATTAGTGAATATAAAGTCAACTCAATGTTCTGCGCGCCGACGGCCTATCGAGCTGTCCGTAAAGAAGATCCACAAGGTGAGCTGGCCAAAGCCTATGACTTAAGCAGTCTTAAATGGATCTTTGTTGCGGGTGAAAAGCTTGATAGCTCAACCTACCAATGGTTAAGCGAATTGTTATCTGTGCCTATCTTAGATCATTGGTGGCAAACCGAATCTGGCTGGCCGATGACGGCACCCATGATGGGCTGGGAAGACCCATCGCTTCCACGTTTGGGTTCAACCAATAAGCCGATTCCGGGTTATGACATTCAGGTGTTGGATGCCGAGGGTCATGAACTGCCTGCGAATGAAGCGGGTCATATTTGCATTAAGCTTCCGCTTCCGCCGGGGTTTGCATGGAGCATTTGGAAAAATAATGAGCGCTTTAAAACCTCTTATTTGACTGACTTTCCGGGTTACTACCACACGGGAGATGGTGGTTTTAAGGATGATGACGGCTATGTCTTTATTACTGGGCGCACCGATGATGTGATTAATGTGTCGGGGCATCGTCTATCGACAGGTGAGATGGAAGAGGTGGTGGCGGCGCATGCACAGGTGGCGGAATGTGCCGTTATCGGGGTTCACGATGAACTTAAGGGTCAGGTGCCTGTAGCGCTGGTTGTATTAAAGGCGGGAGCCGATATTGAACCTCAGGATTTAGAAGCTGATGTGGTTAACATGATTCGTGATCAGGTTGGTGCGCTGGCATGTTTCAAGCGCGCCATCGTGGTGTCGCGCTTACCTAAAACCCGCTCAGGTAAAATTCTAAGGGCTGTCCTGCGTAAAATTGCTGCAAGTGAGCAGTATGCGACACCCTCAACAATCGATGATGCCAGTATCTTGCCTGAGGTTGAAGAAGCGCTAGTCGCTGCAGGCTTTATTTCATTAGTTGAAAGCAGTCCGTCAGCCTAAACAATGAGCTGAATAGACTTGGAGAACATACGCAATGCAAATACACAATAAAACCTTTGTGATAACGGGTGGAGCGCGCGGTTTAGGTGCGGGTATGGCTGTTCATCTGGCCAAACTCGGAGCCAATGTCGCGTTGATCGATTTGGATGCCGAGGGGCTGCAGCACACAGCGGACGAACTGGTCGCCTTGGGCGTTAAGTCTCAGGGCTACGTTTGTGATATTACCGACGAAGGTCAGGTTGAGTCGACCTTTGCGAGCATTCGTGCCGAT
Organism: Nitrincola nitratireducens; assembly: GCF_000585235.1. Lineage (NCBI taxonomy): Bacteria > Pseudomonadati > Pseudomonadota > Gammaproteobacteria > Oceanospirillales > Oceanospirillaceae > Nitrincola > Nitrincola nitratireducens. The sequence continues at coordinate 77,103 of NZ_AONB01000022.1, forward strand.
TTTGGTCAGATCCACGGCTTGGTGAACAATGCCGGTCTCATGCGTGATGGCATGTTGATCAAAATTAAAGATGGCAAGCTGGTAGATAAGATGTCTTTGAGCCAGTGGAGCTCAGTGGTGAGTGTCAACCTGACGGGAGCCTTTCTCTGTGGCCGTGAGGCGGCTGCGATTATGGCGGAGCAAGGTGAGGGTGGCGTGATAGTGAATGTGTCATCCGTCTCGCGTGCGGGTAATGCAGGGCAAACCAACTATTCTGCAACAAAATCAGGCGTGGCTACCTTGGTGGTCAGCTGGGCAAAAGAGCTGGCGCGGTATGGTATCCGAGTGGGTGGTATTGCGCCGGGTGTGATTGCAACAGAAATGACCGCACAAATGAAGCCTGAAGCAATTGAGCGCATGTTATCCGCAGTGCCTTTACGTCGTTTGGGTGAAATTTCTGAAATGGCACACACCCTACAATATATTGTTGAAAATGACTTCTTCACGGGTCGTATTATTGAGATGGACGGCGGACTTAGAATTTAAAGTTTAATTGTAGAAGTTGTTTTTAATTAATTGAAAATAAATACTATTTTGTTTGGAGTTTGACGATGAAACTACTCGTCGCCGTAAAACGCGTTATCGACTATAACGTGAAAGTCCGTGTTAAGGCCGACCGCTCAGATGTGGATCTGGCCAATGTCAAAATGGCCCTCAATCCTTTCTGTGAAATCGCGGTTGAAGAAGCCGTGCGTTTAAAAGAACAGGGCGTTGCTTCGGAAGTGGTGGTGGTCTCCATTGGTGGCAAAGCCTGTCAGGAACAGTTGCGTACGGCTTTGGCGCTGGGCGCGGATCGTGCCATTCAGGTTGAAGCTCCAGACAGCCCCGATGCGCTATCGGTGGCGCGCATCCTTGCTAAGGTCGCGGAAACTGAACAGCCCGGTCTGATTCTATTGGGCAAGCAAGCCATCGATTCGGACAACAACCAGACCGGCCAAATGCTGGCGGCCTTACTGAACCGCCCACAGGCCACCTTTGCTTCAGAAGTTAAGGTTGAAGGGGAGCATTTGCTGGTGACACGTGAAGTGGACGGTGGTTTGCAAACACTGAAGCTCACACTGCCAGCCGTCGTGACCACTGATCTGCGCTTGAACGAACCCCGCTACGCATCCTTGCCGAATATCATGAAGGCCAAGAAAAAGCCCCTAGAGGTTAAAACCGCTGAAGACTTAGGCGTAACGGTCAGCAGCAAG
>NZ_AONB01000023.1:0-77428 GCF_000585235.1 Nitrincola nitratireducens
CCGTTCCCGAGTTAGAAGCAAGTCTTTAAACAGATCTCAAAGACAGGAGAGTGCGAATGATTTTTCAAGGTAAAGCAATACGCGCAAGTGAGATTGAAGGTGGCTTTGTTGAGGTCACATTTGACTTGCAAGGTGACAGTGTTAATAAACTCAACCAAATGACCCTAGCTGAGCTACGTGACGTCGTCACCCAGCTATCACAGATGACTGACGTGAAAGGGGCGTTGTTCAGCAGTGCAAAAGACTGCTTTATTGTCGGGGCCGATATTACTGAATTCAGCCAAATGTTTGATCAAAGTGAAGAGGCCATTGTTGAGCATTTGCTGTCTTTACATGAAATCTTCAACACGATTGAGGACTTGCCATTCCCAACGGTGACGGCAATCAATGGTGTTGCGTTTGGTGGTGGTTTTGAACTGTGTTTATCCACCGATTTCCGTGTGATGGGGCAGGCAGCGAAAGTAGGTCTACCGGAAGTTAAGCTTGGTATTTACCCAGGTTGGGGTGGAACCGTGCGCCTTCCACGCTTGATTGGTGTCGATAACGCCAATGAGTGGATTTGTGGTGGGTCTGATAAGCGTGCCGATGCCGCCTTAAAAGACGGTGCCGTTGATGCCGTCGTTGCTCAAGATGCTGTGCGTGAGGCTGCATTGGATCTTTTGGCTAAAGCAGCCGAAGGCGTGTTTGACTATCAAGCGCGTCGTACTGAAAAAACCACCGCGATCAAGCTCAATGCAATTGAGCAAATGATGGCGTTTGAGTCTGCGAAGGGCTTTATTGGTGGCAAAGCAGGTCCGCATTATCCCGCTCCTTTAGCGGCATTAGGCGCGATTCAGAAAAGTGCCAATATGACCCGCGATAAGGCCATTCAAGTCGAAGCGAAAGGCTTTGCGAAACTGGCAACCAATAGTGTCACACGTGCATTGGTCGGTTTGTTCTTAAAAGATCAGTACATCAAAAAGGTCAGTAAGCAATACGAAAAAGATGCCGCACCTGTAAAAAAAACCGCGGTGCTGGGTGCAGGAATTATGGGCGGGGGCGTTGCGTATCAGTCGGCCTCTAAAGGTGTTCCGATCCTGATGAAGGATATTAATGACAAGGCCTTGCAGCTTGGACTGGATGAAGCGACGAAGCTTCTGAATGGACAGATTAAGCGTGGCAAAATGGATGCCCAGCAAATGGCGAAGGTGTTGACTCAAATTACACCGACGCTGAGCTATGGTGACTTTGATCGTGTTGATCTGGTTGTCGAGGCAGTGGTCGAAAATGCCAAGGTTAAAGCCAGTGTTTTAGCCGATGTTGAAAAAGCAGTATCACCCGACACCATTCTGACGTCTAATACTTCAACCATCTCAATCACTGAATTGGCCAAATCCTTAGAGCGTCCTGAAAACTTCTGTGGGATGCACTTTTTTAATCCGGTGCACAGAATGCCGTTGGTCGAAGTCATTCGTGGCGAGAAATCCTCTGAAGTCGCCATCGCACGGACAGTGGCCTATGCCAAAGCCATGGGTAAGACACCGATTGTCGTCAATGACTGCCCAGGCTTTTTGGTGAATCGTGTCTTGTTCCCGTATTTTGCAGGCTTTAGTTTACTCCTTCGTGATGGCGCAGATTTTGTGCAGGTCGACAAGGTCATGGAACGTTTCGGCTGGCCAATGGGACCTGCCTATTTACTTGATGTTGTAGGCATCGACACAGGGCATCATGCCGACAGTGTGATGGCTCAAGGCTTCCCAGACCGTATGGGGCACGAAGGTGAAAATGCGATCGATCGTCTTTACCAACTGCAACGTTTTGGTCAAAAGAACAACAAAGGCTTTTACCGTTACGAGCTAGACCGTCGTGGTAAGCAAGTGAAAGTGCTGGATGATGAAGTGCCTGCATTATTGGAGGGTGTGGTTGGAGCCTCACGCGAATTTAGTGAAGACGAGATCATTGCCCGTATGATGATCCCCTTGTGCATCGAGACGGTTCGTTGCTTGGAAGATGGGATCGTCGCGACCCCAGCAGAAGCCGATATGGGCTTAATATATGGAATAGGTTTCCCTCCATTCCGTGGTGGTGCTTTGCATTACTTGGATGAAATGGGTTTGCAGGCCTTCGTAGACATGGCCGCTCCCTATGCAGATCTCGGTGCGTTGTATCAACCGACCGAGAAAATGAAGCAGATGGCCGCTAACGGCGAAACCTATTTTGGCAAGTAATGGAGGAAGGATCATGAATTTAAAACCCAATGATGCAGTAATTGTGGATGCGGTTCGTACGCCAATGGGACGCTCCAGAGGCGGCTCCTTCCGTAATGTGCGTGCAGAGTCTTTATCTGCAGCCGTTATGCAGGGCATTTTGGCACGAAACCCAGGTCTGAACCCTGCGGATATCGACGATATTATCTGGGGCTGTGTTAACCAAACCCTAGAGCAAGGTTTTAACATCGGCCGTAATGCGGCGGTGATTGCGGGTATTCCCCACACGGTTGCCGCTCAAACCGTTAACCGTCTATGCGGCTCGTCCATGGCGGCCATGCACACGGCTGCGGCTTCTATCATGGCTGGTGTCGGTGATGTCTATTTAGTGGGTGGTGTTGAGCACATGGGGCATGTCGACATGACCCACGGTGTCGATATCAACCCAGAAGCGTCAAAGCATGTGGCAAAAGCAGCAATGCTGATGGGCGTGACGGCTGAAATGCTCGGTAAAATGAACGGCATTTCTCGCCAGATGCAAGACGAGATGGGCGCTCGCTCGCACCGTTTAGCCTATGAAGCACGTTTGCAGGGGCGTTTCGATAAAGAAATTATCCCCGTTGAAGGCACGATGAAAAAGGTTTTAAGTCCTTACTGACTTATGACGAAGTTATTCGTCCAGAAACCACAGTCGAAACACTGGGTCAACTGAAGCCTGTGTTTGTACCCAAGGTCGGCACAGTGACTGCAGGAACCTCGTCTGCTTACTCAGATGGTGCGTCTGCTATGTTAATGATGTCGGCTGCGAAAGCCGAGGCACTGGGTTTGACACCAAGAGCGCGGATCGTCAGCCTTGCGGTTGCTGGCTGTGATCCTTCAATCATGGGCTTTGGTCCAGTACCTGCAACTCAAAAAGCTTTGAAAACGGCTGGTTTAACAATTGATGATATTGATTATGTCGAACTGAACGAGGCATTTGCTGCGCAAGGCTTGGCCGTACTCAAAAATCTTAAGCTGTTGGATAAGATGGATGATAAAGTAAACCTGAATGGCGGTGCGATTGCCTTAGGCCATCCGCTCGGATGTTCAGGTACGCGCATCAGTACAACGCTATTGAATGTACTGGAAGCAAAACAAGGTCAGTTTGGATTAGCAACCATGTGTATCGGCATGGGGCAGGGCATCTCAACGATCATCGAGCGTATTTAACTATTCGTTTTGAATAGGGTTAAGTAAAAAGAGAGGCGTAGCCTCTCTTTTTTTGTCTAGTGAATCTGGCAAAGTTCGGCTAAATACACCTGACCACAAGCAGAGGTGGAGACATGAACTCAAAGCAATTAATAGATGAAGCAGTGTCACTTCCGGTTGAAGAAAGTGCCTTGGTTGTGGGTTCACTGTTGCGTAATCTAAATCATCCAGAATCTGAGATAGACAAACAATGGTCAATGGAAGCGAAACGGCGTCTTTCTGAACTCAGATCTGGTTATGTTACAGTAATTCTAGGAAATGAAGTATTTAACAAAGTTTGGAGCAAGTTTAAGGAATGAACTTTTCATTATCTGTTAGTCTTGTGCGTGACAGGCTTACAGCAAACTGCTCAAGGGCATTTCCTTCGGTCGTTTGCTGAGACTTTACCATTAGCTCCTTAAGGGGGTGCTTGTAGCAATAAAGAAGGTAAATAGACTCGGACAGCAGAAGCACCCTCATTTACAGTTCATAATCACTTCCATAGCGGTTTGTTGACTTCCTGCTCTACGTCGGCGGCGGTTAGTCCTATGTCTTCCAGTTGCGTTTTATCTAACTGTCTGAGTTTACGTCTGGTACGTGAGTTACGGATGATTTTTTTGAAGATCGCTTTCCATGGTTTTTCGTTTAGATTTTCTAATGTTGATTTGCAGCTGTTGTGTGTATCCAAGTGGCTGCTTTTGATGATGCTCATTTCGTCTGATGTGCATGCTTTCATGGTGTTTCTCCTTTTGTTAGTTTGCTTGATTACGGAGTAAAATCCCTTAATGGCTATAGTGTATTTGGAGGAGTCAGTGCTTTTATCGTTAAGGGATCTAGACCTGACCGCCTTTAGTGATCGTCTTCTTTAGATACATGATCAGCTATTCAATGCTGTGCGACAAACGAGAAATAATGGCTTATAGTTAAGAAAATCTTATTTATAAAGAGGCCGTCTATGTCTTCTGGTCGTGCTTTACCACCGCTTAAATCCTTACAAGCGTTTCGTTATGCAGCCCAGACGTTTAGCTTTAAAAGGGCGGCGGAGTCTCTTTTTGTCACGCAGGCGGCGGTGAGTCAGCAGATTAAAACCTTGGAGCAGGCCTTGGGGGTGGACTTGTTTGAACGGCACACCCGCCAAGTGGTACTGACTGCAGAAGGGCAGTATTTATTTGAGTATGTTGAGAAGGCGTTCGGCTTGTTGGAAGAAGGGGTCAAAGGGATCATGGAAGACCCAAGTCCCAATACCTTGGTAATCAGTACGGTACCGTCGTTTTCCAACCGTTGGCTGGTGTCGCGTTTGGGTGGTTTTCAAGCTCAGGAGCCGGAGATTAATCTTCGGTTGAGCCCAAGCATTGATTTATCAACTTTTGCAGACAGTGATTTGGACTTATGTATTCGTTTAGGTCGAGGCGAGTATGCGGGGCTGACTTCGCAGTTGTTATTCAGAGAGTATTTGGTATTGGTGTGTCATCCATCAATGATTCACATTGACGAGCCAATTAGGGCGCAGTTACTCAATATTCCAATCATTACCGATACAGGGCCGGATGTTCAACATGTGTGGCCTGTGTTGCAGCGATTTTTAGATCTTTACGATATGCCGATGAAGTCGCATTTGCATGTGGAGGATTCGACCTCTTTGATGGAGGCGTTGTTGTCCCGCCAAGGGTTGGCGATGATGCGTTATAGTTTGGTGTATGAACAAATTGAAAAAGGGCAGCTTATTTGCCCGCTGCCCATTTATATGAAGTCCCAGTATGACTTTTACCTTGTCGCACCTGCCCCTCATTTTAAGTATCAAAAGGTGATGGCGTTCAAGCGTTGGATTGAAGATGAAGTGAAGGTCATAGATTCGTCGTGGATGACATATTTAAAGACGCATCCCGATATGGAAGAGGTTAGGCAAGCGAGCGCTGATTGTGCTCGCGCTGTTGTTAAAGGGTGTTAATTTTAACAATTTATCGCCATCGCCATCGCGCTTGCTCCTAACGCTTATAGTCCGGAAAAATCGCTTTTCGGATAATTGCATGAACTCCCAAATTGCCATCGACTACTTGCGTAATGCCAAAGTCGACAGCGACGGAAATCAGTGATATGGCTTCATCTTCACTGAGTTTGTGTTCTTTCATCAAGTAATGACGCGCTTTTCTAAAGGCGTCGCGCATGGCCGCTTCCAGCGATGAATTTTTATATACCTGTGTTTGAGCATTAGGTCCCAGCTCTGCCTGATAATCGGAAAAGCTCATGCCTTGCAATACCCATTCATCCGGTGTTTCCAGAAACGGGTGGCTAAGGTCCTCCATAAAACTGCCGCTTAGGTTTTGCTTTTTATGCAGTACTAACTGAAAAATACCGGTTAACGAGCATTCGATTGCGGTGCCGCAGAGTTCTGAATCACCTTGTGATGCGTGAGGATCACCAACTGAAAACAACGCACCTGGAACAGCGACAGGTAGGAAAAGTTGAGTGCCTTTTCCAGCACGCCAGTTATCCATATTGCCGCCAAAATAGCTGGGTGGAATGGAATCGACTATACCGGATTCACGCGGGGCAACGGCCATAACACCAAAATGGGGTCTGACCGGAATCGTTGCGTTTTCGAGAATACCAAACTGTTTATTAATGCTGGTATGGTCAACGGGCACGCCTGGGTAATCGATTGTCGGGTGTTCTATGCCATAGGGGTCGGTCTGGGGTGTCCACCGAAAATTATAAATTGCCTTAGCGTGAGGTGGATGGCTGTGCTGGTGGACTTCGTACAGGGTCACGACTTCACGTTTTTTGGGTGTAGTCAGTAGGTCGTCGTATTGAAAACCCCACCAAGTAGCGGCATTACTGCCAAAATGTTTTCCTAAGTATAATGGGTTACAGCTGAGGCGAGGTTGAATGTCTAAGATGCGAACCTCTAGGACATCACCGGGTTCTGCATCTGTCACATAGATGGGGCCCGTGCAAATGTGCACGCCAAACCCTTCTCCAGCCCCTCGTCCAAAGATTGATGCATCCATTGGGCCAGCTCCACGTCGATCAACGTTCTTTTTCGTGCGTGTCCAGTGAAAAACACTCTGAGCACCAGGGTCGCCATCAATCATCCGGTCACTGTCATCGGTGGCATGTTGGGACAAGGTTTCAATGGTGACAATATCACCGGATCGGATGTTGAGAACCGGTTTTATTTCATTACTGAAATAGCCCCAGTGAACCGTTTTATCTGATGCGGGCAGGTAGTATTGCCGAGGTGTATGTGTATTGGATTGAGTAGGGGGCGTGTTCTCCATAACGGGAAGACGTTTGGGTGCCAGTTTTAGAGAAAGCACATAGCGTGCATGATCATCCAGAACCTCCTGAAAAGGCTTACGCTGCTGCATAATGGCATTGTCCAGTGGAATATTTTGAGGCTGGGCGTATGCGGATCGAGTTGAAGGTTTGGTTTGCGGACAGCCACGTTGTAGTTGGACCTGAAGATCCTGAGGTGGAGCTGCACGATAATTTTTCGGTGACATGCCCATGATCTGTGAAAAGGTGCGGCTAAAGTTTGCAGCATCATTAAACCCCCATCGGTAGCACAACTGTGCAATGCTGAATTGCGCCAATGTTGGGTTAGCCAAGTCAATGCAGCAATGCTGTATCCGTCTGCTTTTCAGGTATTCACTGAAGGTGGTACCACTGTTTTTGAACAGCTTTTGTAAATACCTGACAGACAAACCTTCTTGTGCTGCGATTTGTTCAATATTCAGTTCTGGGTCATCCAAGTAAGAATCAACTGATCGACATACTCTACGTAAATGTGCCAATTGCACATCGGTGGTATCATCCAATGCATCTGAGTGTTTATGTGATAGACAGGCGACGAGTAGTTCGGCCAGTGTTGTTTCAAGGGCGGGTAATTCGTTGCGATCCAGATGAGCCAATTGATCTGTCAAGGATTGCAGCATATTTAGGCATAACGTACCTATACCTTGTTGTGTACTGATCCGATTTGCTTCTTGCCGTCCTGTGCGGACTAATCTGAGCAGAAAGCTGGAGGACTCCAGCTTGATTAGCATCGTTCTAAAATGGGTTTGCAGTGTTAGGTGCCAAGGTTGGTTAGGATCAAGCAGCATAATATCGCCTGAACGTAACTGAACTTTTTGGTCGGCATCTAGCACCTGTGCAGTGCCATCGAGCAGTGCAAGCACTAATACGGTGCTTGATGAAGGAGGAGCCGATTGGCTTGCAAGGGCTGTTAGGGTTTGCGGTGCTGCCGTAAGATGCACAAATACCGAGTTGCGTGCCGACACTGACAGGGCTATATAGCCACTGTCATGGGTTGTGTCTGGGCGTGTAGCATCGCTAGATAAGCCGAGCCTGGCGAGTATGTCATTCCAGGCCCATTGGCGTAGCTCTGCTGGTATGGCACTGGCAGAAAAACGTTTTAGGTCAGTCACAGCAATCTTTCGATCCTTAATGAGTGAGTTTTTTATCTCGCAACTGTTGTGCCAGAAGGGTCAGCTTCTGCCGCGTGCCGGAAACATCGACTTTTTCAGTATCGCATGTACGCCCCAGTTGCCATCAACCACTTGGGTAATACCAAAGTCGACGGCCACTGACATCAGTGAGATAGCTTCATCTTCGTCGAGCTGCTGAGTCGTCATTAAAAAGTGACGCATCTTTCTATAGGCATCCCGCAGGGCCTTATCAACCGATGACTTACTGTAGATGTCTTCTTGGGCATTAGGTCCAAGCTCGGCTAGATAATTAGCATAGCTAAATCCGTGCAACACCCAGTCATCTTGAGTTTCCAGTAAGGGGTAGTTTAGCTCTGCCAGAGCGGTTCCTAGCAAATCTGCTTTTTTATGCAAGATAAACTGAAAAGTACCGGTTAATGAGCACTCAATAGCCGTGCCGCAGAGTTCCGAGTCACCCTGAGAGGCATGAGGGTCACCCACGGAGAACATGGCACCTTCCACGGCCACGGGGAAATAGAGCTTTGCCCCCTTACCGATGCGCCAGTTATCGATATTACCACCGGTATAACTTGGCGGAATGGAGTTCACTATATCGGCTTCTGCCGGTGCGACGCCAATCGTGCCAAAGTGTGGTCGGATAGGAATGCGAATATCACGTAGAATATTGTCTCGTTTGCTGATCGTGCGGTGATCCACGGGTACACCGGGATAGTCGATGGTGGGATGAACCACTCCAAATGGATCGGTTTGCGGTGTCCACCGGTAGTTATATACAGCTTTGGCCCAATTGCGTTCCCCTCTGGCATCGACCTCATAAATGGTGACGACTTCACGCTTTTTCGGCTCGGTCAGCATATCGCCATAGTGAAATCCCCACCAAGCTGCTGCATTACTGCCAAAGCTTTTGCCTTTGAAATCAGGGTTGCCGCTGGGTCTTGGGGCCACATCCGCGATACGGACTTCAAGAATATCGCCTGGCTGAGCGCCCTGGATACGAACAGGCCCTGTGCAAATATGCACACCTGCCCCACCGCCAGCCCCAATTGCGGCATCCATAGGACCTGCTCCGCGCCGATCAACCCCTTTGCGCTGGGCATCCCAGTGAAAAATGCTTTCGGCGCCAGGGTCACCTTTTACCATGCGTTCGGCATCATCATTGGCATGATGGGTCAGCGTCTCTATGGTAACAAAATCGCCGGATTCAATTTCCACTACGGGTTTGGCAATCTTGCTAAAGTAGCCCCAAAGAACCGTTTCGGGTGTGGCGGGTATGTAGTAATGCATCGGCCCCGGCGCGTCAGCGTCCACAGTGTTCGATGATGTGCCTGTAGACGCATAGCTCATCGGAGACATGCTTACGCCCATTGCTCCAAGCGATACAGCGCCGCCACCAACAAAGGCATTCCGTATAAATGAACGCCTTGCCGTATCAAACTCTTCGGTAACATCTTTCTTGCTTTCAGCGCTGATGCCGTGAGTACAACTGGAAGTGCAAATGTGTTCTGTCATGATATTTCCCCTAGAGTCTAGAATAATGACACGTGAACTCGTCGATACCGGGCTTGTTCGGCATCGGGTCTCATTATGTTCCAGAAGCTGGATTTTCCTCTTGTCGGCTGGCGCACTAATTCTTGTCGAAGAGGTTAAGCAGATACATCTATTCTAAAAAATGAAAAACATAAGAGCTAAATCTGTATGCGTATTTCGCAGCCAAGGGAAGGTATTGCTTGCCGAAAGCTTTGACCCTGCAAAGAACGAGAGGTATCTATCGCCTATCGGGGGTGGCATTGACTTTGGTGAAAAATCCAGGGATGCGGCTATCCGAGAAGTCAAAGAGGAGCTAGGTGAGGAAGTCGATCAATTAAAACTGCTTGGCGTTATTGAAAACCTCTTTATGTTTAATGGTCAGGAAGGCCATGAAATCGTTTTTATATATGAGGCAAGATTTAAGGACAGTGATATTTATCAAAAACATGTCTTGCCCGGGATTGAGACAAGTGGCCACAGGTTTGAAGCTCGCTGGTATGACTTAAAGCACATCAAGAGTCGTGAGACACCGGTTTACCCACAAGGCATCATTGAAATGCTGTAATGAAACCTGGGCGCTGGCCAGCAAGATAGCAGCAAAACCCTGCGCATCGGAAAAGAGGCCTTCTATAGGCAACTGGAGGTAGGCTCTGGAGTCTGTTTGGCGACAGACATAACTGCTGGTGGCGAATTGTATTCCACTCCGGGTTATGATTCGATCTATGAATACAGATTTTTTTGAGGATTCTGAAACATGTCTGAGCAGCTTCTCTTACTGGGTGAGGGCAAAGTACTGCCCGAGTGGATCGATTATAACCAGCATATGAATGTGGCGTATTATGTACTGGCATTTGATCACGCCACTGATGCGCTGCTGGCACATTTGGGGATGGATGCAGAGTATCCGGCACGAGAGGGTGGATCATCCTTTGCGCTCGAGATGCATGTCACCTATGACCGTGAGTTGCAGTGCGACGAGCCCTATCTGATCTATACGCAACTGCTGGATGCTGACAGCAAGCGCCTGCACTTTTTCCATCAGATGATCCACGCCACTGACGGCTGGCTGGCCGCCACGAATGAGGTGATCACGATGCATGTCGGCATGGCAGAGCGTCGAGCAGCACCTTTCCCGCCAGGGGTTCAGCAGCAGGTTGATCAGCTGTTTGCAGCACACCAGAATCTACCACGACCGGACAAGGCGGGCAGAGTGATTGGTATCCGGCGTAAAGCTGACTGACTCTGCTTATATAAAAAACATGGAGAGACAATGAAAACGATCGGTTTATTGGGCGGCATGAGCTGGGAATCTACCGTCAGTTACTATCAGGCAATCAACCAGGGCGTCAAACAGGCGCTGGGTGGCCTGCACTCAGCCAAGGTGGTGCTTCACAGCGTCGATTTTGCTGAGATCGAAGCACTGCAGCATCGTGGTGAGTGGGATGAAACCGGACGAATTCTGAGTGAAGCAGCGCGCTCGGTTGAGGCAGGAGGCGCTGACTTTCTGCTGATCTGTACCAACACGATGCACAAGGTTGCCGATCAGATCCAGGCGGCTATCGATATCCCGATACTGCATATTGCCGATGCCACCGCCGAAGTGCTCAGGCAGGATGGGATTCAGCGGGTTGGGCTACTGGGCACACGCTTCACGATGGAACAGCCCTTTTACCGCTCCCGACTGGAAGATCATTTCGGTATCGAGGTGCTGGTTCCGGATGAGTCTGAACGTGATGATGTGCATCGCATCATCTACTCCGAATTGTGTCTGGGCAAGATCGAGTCCAGCTCGCGCTCACGTTATCTCGAGATTATCGCCTCACTTCAGCAGCGCGGTGCGCAGGCCGTCATCCTCGGCTGTACTGAAATTGCATTGCTGGTCAGCCCATCGGATACAACAACCCCCCTGTATGACACCACCGCGATTCATGCGGCCCGGGCAGTCAGAGAGGCGCTGTCTTAAGTTTAAGCGCGCATTTGCATCATGCCAAAATGAATACTGTAGTTTCCTTTAAGCGCTATAAGGAACACTATGGTATTCATTCTATGAAAAGTCTGTTATCCCCGGCTGAATTTGCATTGCAGCAGTTAGGCGAACATCTGCTGATTGCACGCAAGAGCTGTCGCTGGACGCAGGCAGAGGTTCAGGCGCGCACAGGATTATCACGCGTCACCATCCGCAGAATGGAACAGGATCTGGTCGCATTGAACTTTGATCTGCCACGCAGAATCCGGCAGAGCCGAAAAGAGTATGATAATGACTTCTGAGCATGTTCCGCAGGATGGTTTTTAATATCCTGGTGGGCAATTCGGATCATCACCTGTGCAATCATGGGCTGCTGAAAAACATATCAGATCACCATTACCGCCTTACACCTGCCTATGATGTCGTGCCTCAGACAGGTCAGTTTCATCTTCAAGCGATAGGGGTGGGGCAGAAGGGGCGCGAAAGCTCACTTGAAAATGCGCTCTCTGCCTCTCATATGCACTTATCCCAAGCCCATTTGCACATTGCGCCCACAAGAAAGATAGGGTAATTTCGATCAGACAACTGAGAAGTACCGACTTGCTGTGATGGAGCACCGGCCGGGCGGTAGCGTGTCTGGCGTTCAGTTAAATCCCTTTATCTCTCCTGGCCCCCATGTTGCGAGGATGGCGTTTGCCATGAAACATGGATGAAGCGCTTGATCCAGAAAGTATAGGTTTTTTCAGTGCGCAGGCTGTAGCCTCGCACGCGGATTTCGGCACGCAGTGATTCGATGAAGGGGCTTCCTGCCTTTGACCACACTTAAATCTCCTCTCACAGTCAGGAGGTTTAAGCCATGACACCCTTACGTCAACAAGTGATCAACTACATGGCCATGCGCGGGCTTTCCGACAAGACCTGCTAGGCCTATCTGTATCAACTGACCGAACTGGCGCGATACTTTCATCGCTCTCCAGACCGGCTCTCGGAGAGTGATGTGCAGGAATACCTGCTGCACGTCATTCGTGATCGTCACTGGTCCCGTGCCAGTTGTCCGCAGGCCGTGTTTGCGGTGCGTTTCCTGTTCAGCAAGGTATTGGGCAAACCGCTCAGCCCGCTGCATGTGCCCTACCCGAAACAGGAGCAGAAGATCCCGGATCTGCTGTACCCGGATGAGGTGCATGCCATTATCCGGCAGTGCACCCACCTCAAGCAGCAGTCGGCCATTGCGCTCTCCTACGCGACCGGGATGCGTATCGGGGAGATCTGTCGGCTGCGGATTAAGGTGGGATGGGAGTAACACGATGTTAGCCAATAATTTTTTGCCACGGGCGCTGTGAGGGTCTAAGCTTTCGTCTGTAAACTGGATAAGTTTGGTCTTCCTTTTTTTGGACTTCGACCGCCAAAAGTGAGAGGTGCTGTGGCATGACTACATACTCCGCCGGACTGGCTGATCTCATCCACATTACAGGCACTTTTATATATACTGCTTTTTATACTTTTCTTTTGGGCCAGCAAGGTACCAAGAACCAACCCCGGTTCTGGTTGGTGAGCCTTGGCTGTACTCTCCGCAGCAACAGCTCGACTGTCGATAGTGGCATTCACGCTGTTTAATGTTTCGTACTCCAGTTCAGTATTGTATGTAGTTCTCGTATTAATTGAAAAGTTGGCACTGGTCGTAGGTGTGTCTAAATTTTTTAGTGTCCCATTGGTTCGTTACTGGGTAGTTGGTGTGAGCACTGTGGCAGTGCTATGGGCCATGGCTCAGCCACTGCTGGTATCTATTCCTTCGCTACATACTTTGGGTATTTGCTTTTTTAATGCGTTAGCTCTCGCCGTTGTATGGGGTATGGTTGTCCGCAGTAAATTAAGCCTACATCCGGCCATTCGCTTTGCTATTCTGACCGCTACCGCATTGCTACTGCTGCATTGGCTGGCTTATGTTCCAGTTTCTCGACTGTTGTATCCCCCATGGCATGTGTACGCATTTGCTTTTGGTACAATCTTGTTGGTGCTGCAATATTTGGCCCTGCTTGCCGCGGTTTTTAGCTTGTTCCACCAGCGTTTGTTGGAGTCGGAGGCCGAGGCGCTCGATTTGGCTTATCGAGATCCGTTGACAGGGCTCAATAATAAACGCTATATGGATGTAATCTTCGATAAGGTACTGTTGCTGGCCAGTCGGCTCATCAGTCTCTGGCGGTTTGCTATATTGACCTTGATAAGTTTAAACCGATAAATGACACAGCAGGACACAAAGTAGGCGATGGGGTGCTTAAAGAAGTTGCCCAGCGGCTGCAAGGGTGTGTGCGCAATACAGACATATGCGTTCGTATCGGTGGGGATGAATTCGTCGTTATCACCACTCAGCTGGAACAAGAAAACCAGGCTGTTGATGTGGCCGAAAAAATGCTTAGGCAATTCAATACACCCATTACAGTGGGAAATCACAGCTTCGATCTCGGTATTAGCATAGGAATTAGTCTTTATCCAAAACATGGTCGTGAATTGGGAACGCTACTGGAGAAAGCCGATTCTGCAATGTACGAAATCAAGCAACAGGGCAGGAACGGCTACCGAATCTACAGTGCTTGAACGATCTGGAACAAGTACGCCTGTCGCTGCCTTCTTCGGCTCTATGCCCATCTTGCTACAGCTACATAACCATCCGCTCTTCACGCGATCTATTTGTGAAACTTACAGGCGGATAATGTGCAGGAAAAACCCTTACATTCATTCCCACTGCAAGCCTAGTAGAAGACTCAGGAGATGGTTCCTGCGGTCAGATATGAGATCACTGAAGAGGGTAAATCTTATTACCAGGGCAATGAGAACATGTGTATTTCATCACTCAACTGGCAGTGTCAGTGAAAACACAGTGGCTGGTGGTTCCGTTTCACGGTGGTAATTCAGCTTTCCGTTATGCAATTGCATGATTTCATGAACAAAACTCAGACCCAGCCCACTGCCTTTGCTGCCATCTGTCCGGGGCAGACAGAAAAAGCGCTGGGTCAGTTTTTCTTCGGCAAAAGGCGGCACCCCAGGCCCGGAATCTTTTACGCTGATGTAAACAGAACCATCGCTTTGTATGGCGCCGATCAGTACAGCTGACTCAGGCGGTGAGAACTCTATGGCGTTCCGGATCAGGTTGCTCAGTGCATCCTGCAGCAGTGTACTGTCGCCGGTGATGGACAGGGAAGGGTCACAGCTGTATTCAAGGCTGACTCTGTGCTGGCTGGCATAGTCTTCAAGGCTCCGGCAGACTGCTGTGATCAGCTCTTTCAGTACGACTTTGTCGTGTCGTTCCAGGCTGCTCTGATATTCAATGGCGGCCAGTTTCAGCAAGCGCTCGATCAGCTCCTGCATCCTTGAACCTTGCTCAATAATATTATTGAGAAACTGATTGCGCCGTGCATCGGACATGGGTTCCTGTAACAGCTCTGCTGCACCACGGATGCCAGCGATCGGGGCTTTCAGTTCGTGCGTCAGGCTCTGCACATAATCTGTCACATAGGATTTGCCATCCAGTGCGGCTTTCATGTTTTCAAGCGCTTTACCTACACGCCCAACTTCATTATGACCAAGCGCAGGCAGAGCGGGGCGTTCGCCTCTGGAAACCCCTTTGGCATACTGTTCAAGGCGGAGCAGGGGCCGTGTAATCCAGAGGGTGATCACCAGACCGGTCAACAGCGTTGCCAGTGCAGCGACCAGTGAAATCCAGAGCAGGTTGGTGCTCAGTTGGCTGATAAAGCGGTTGATGTTGTGGGTGGGCTTTCCGGTGGACACCACACCGATAATATCACCGCGATACAGCACCGGGCTTGCGGCATAGAGCCGTTTGGTATCACTCTGGCCGGGTACATCGTCGCTGCTGCGGGCACCATAATGACCGCGCAGAGTCAGATAGACATCGCGCCACTGGGAATAGTCGCGGCCAGTATCGGTGTAATGAGAATCAAAAATTACGGTGCCTCTGACATCGGTGATATACATTCTCAGATCAACTTCGGTTTTAAGCAGATCATAAATCTGTGCGTTTAGCGGCCTGCCGGCCAGCCCTGCAAAGAGCCGTTCAGCCAGATGTGTGTCGATCACGGTGTCACCGCTTTCGCTGAAGCTGACGCCTTCGTTGGCGATCAGAGTGGCCATCATTTCTGATATATCGACCAGAATCTCCTCCTGAGCTTCCTGATAACGGGGCTCCAGCTCATCGAGTACCCAGTAAACCACACTGCCAAGGCCTGTCAGCACTGAAAACAGAAACACCAGAATCAGGCGTAATCTCAGGCTCATGCGTCCGCCTCAAAGCTGTAGCCAAGACCACGGCGGGTTTTGAGCGGGTCACAGTTTTCGCTGATGTCACGGATTTTGCGCCTGAGGGTTTTGATGTGTGTATCGACAGTGCGGTCGAAGCTGCGTTCAGGCTCTTCCCACACCTGTTGCATTAACTGCTCACGGGAATAGATTCTGCCGGGATGGCTCATCAGTAACAGTAGCAGGCGGTATTCATAGCGGCTCAGATCCAGCAAGACACCATTCAGCGTGATTCTGGCGCCATCTGCATCGTGACTGAAACCGGCAGGGGTGATACTTGCCGCTTCCGGAGGCTGGCGCAGGCGGGCACGGATACGGGCCGTGAGCACCCGGGGACTGAAGGGTTTGGTGATGTAATCATCAGCGCCCAGTTCAAGACCCAGCACCTGGTCGATCTCTTCATGGCGGGAGGTCAGAAACACCACCGGCACCGAGGATGTCTGTCTGATGACCCGACAGACATCAAATCCACTCATATCGGGAAGGCCGATATCCAGCAGAACCAGCTCTATATTACCCTCGCTGAGTGCATCCAGAGCCTGCTGTCCGGTGGTGACCCAGATGTTATCCATGCGCTCGGTTTCCAGCGCATAGCGTATGGTGTCAGCAATAGAGGGCTCATCCTCAACAATCAGTACCGCCATGGTGTTCCCTCTGTCAAAACGCCGGTCCATAAGTGGTGCATATGCTCACATTATCTCTGGCAGATCAGCTAGTGTAAAGCTGTAGACCCTACCACTAGGGTGCGTGCCACCTGTACCTGAGTTTAATCTGGTGTTCTTGTTTCACAGAAAAACAGGACTTCACACTCACTTCATATTTTCCTCAAACAGAAAGCAGATACTCGTCTCATCTTAATGAGGAGAAGAGACATGCGTATATTTTCACACAAAGGAACGCGCCCACTGATTCTGGCCTGTCTGATACTAGGATGTGCACAGAATGTGGTTGCTGATGCTGTTACTCAGGGTACTCTGGTATCCCGTGATGAGCAGGGGAAAAAGCAGGATATGCCGCTGGTCAGCACCCGTGTGGCCATGGAGATTACAGGCTCTGTGCTGCGCGCTCAGGTGACCCAGGTATTCCATAACCCCACAGATAACTGGACAGAGGCACTGTATCTGTTCCCTCTGCCAGGTGAGGCAGCCGTCGATCACCTGAAAATGCAGATAGGAGACCGCATTATCGAGGGTGATATTCAGGAAAAAGAGCAGGCCCGGGCAACCTATGAGCAGGCAAAATCTCAGGGACAGAACGCCGCACTCACCGAGCAGGACCGTCCCAACCTGTTTCACACATCAGTTGCCAATATTCCGCCGGGTGGCGAGGTCACCATCAGTATTGAGTACCAGCAGACTCTGGTCTGGAAAGATGGCCAGTTCAGCGCCGGTTTCCCGTTGGCGATTACCCCACGTTATAATCCGCTACAGCCCGGAGAAGTGCGCCGTGTGGTTGAAGGACAGGCAAGCCTGAGCAGCGGCTGGCAGGTACTGCCGGATGAGCGTAAAACAGTGATGGCCTCAACTGGTCATGACGAAACCGCATTCAGCCATACTCCGGGGCCTGTTGAGATCAGCCTTAATCTGCAACCTGGATTCAGACTCAGCTCCCTGGACAGCCCTTCACATCAGATCAGCCAGCAACAGACAGAAGAGGGTCGCTACATCATCAGCCTGCTGGTGGATGAACCGGATGAGTACCGTGATTTTGTTTTGAACTGGACACCGGTGGAAAGTGACGAGCCCTCGGCTGCGTTTTTCTCTGAGCAGCATGGGGATGAACACTATGGTCTGCTGATGCTGATGCCGCCTCAGGATCTGCACACAGCACGCTACAGCCGGGAAGTGATCTTTGTGATTGATACATCAGGTTCCATGGCGGGTACCTCAATTGTAGCCGCACGCCGAGCGCTGCAGGCCGGTATAGATGGGCTGGCATCTGATGACACGTTTAATGTGATTCAGTTTAACTCTTCAACCGATACGCTCTTTAACCAGCCGGTTATAGCCGATACTCGGCGCCGTCAGCAGGCCGCCAGCTATATCAACTCACTGCAGGCAGGCGGTGGTACCGAAATGGCACCTGCGCTGACTGCTGCACTGACAGGTATACGTAGCCATGATGACACTCCCAGATTGCGCCAGATCGTGTTTATCACCGATGGTAGTGTGTCCAACGAACAGCAACTGTTTGATCTGATCCGCAGCCGTCTCAATAACACCCGCCTGTTCACCGTGGGTATCGGAAGCGCACCCAACAGTTACTTTATGGAAGAGGCTGCAGTCGCCGGGCGAGGCACCTTTACGTATATTGCGTCTCCGTCTGAATCTGAAAGCGCCATGCAAACGCTGTTCAACAAGCTGGAAAAACCGGCAATGACCGATATCCGGATCGAAGGCGAGGGGATTCAAGACCTGATGCCATCGGTAATTCCTGACCTTTACTCGGGTGAGCCGCTGGCTGTTTCGATGAAGCTGGCAAACGGCACAGGCGAAGTCCGTATCAGTGGCCGTACCGGTGATACTGCATGGCAGGAAACACTGACACTGGCACCGGCGGATAATACCCGGGGTATCATGACAGACTGGGCCCAGCGTGCGGTGCAGGACTGGCGCCGTGGGTATCTTAGAGGTGTCAGTGGAGAACAGATCCGTTCTGAAATCATTGCGCTGGGTCTTAAGTATCACCTGGTTACGCCATACACCAGCCTGGTTGCCGTTGATAAAACACCTGTCCGTCCTGAACAGGAAGAGAGCGAAACGCTGGTGGTGCCTGCAGCCAAACCCCACGGCCTTGATCTGGGCATGGCTCAGGGCGCTACCGGGTATCAGCTGACCCTCGCCGGAGGACTTGCGGCACTGCTGGCAGCACTTTCCCTCATGATTGTGGAGCGTCGCAGAAAGTCCGGTTCAAGGTGGTGTGCATGACCCTCAGCATCCGTAACTTCATACTGGCAGCCCTTGTGGCTGCTGGTATGATCCTCACCTCAACGGCCCTGTGGATTCCTGCAAAAGCTCGGCTGGCGCAATGGCTGCTGGCCGATGCCTGGGCTGAAAGTCTGGACAGCGGCACAGCAGTAAAACCCTGGCCCTGGGCTGACCACTGGCCGGTTGCGCGTCTGAGCGTGCCTAATATGGATATAGATCAGATTGTACTGGCTGGAGACAGCGGAAGCTCGCTGGCTTTTGGCCCCGGTGAAAATATGCAGGCACAGGCGATGACCCATGCCGCACGGATTATCACTGGGCACAGAGATACCCACTTCAGCTTCTTGAGGAATATACAACCAGGTCAGACGTTGATGCTCAGCGACCATAACGGAACTGTGATATACCAGGTTGATCAGATTCAGGTGGTGGATTCGGCCGTTACCCGGCTGATGCCCACCGCCTTTCCAAATGGACTGATACTGGTGACCTGTTATCCCTTTGATGCGCTCACCGCAGGGGGAACCCTGCGGCTGGTGGTGATGGCCTCTGCTGTTGAGCCTGTGAAGCCTCTGCACCCTGGGTATAATGTTCACATGGCCATATCACGACCCACAGCAACACGCGCACTTGATGGTCTGGCGGCGAAGGGCTTTATTCAGCGCATAAGTTCCGAACAGGATGGTCGAGAGCAAACCGTTCAGCCGACAGCGGCGGCGGTCGAAATTCATGCGGCTCTTAATGAAGCTAGTGGAGTCGTGACGACAAGAATTAAGCACACCATCGGAGAAGAAGTTTTTGCTGATACGGTGAACAACGTTCGTGGTGTGCGCTCCGCCTTAAAGTGAGTGTTTTTATATCTATATAGTTGCAAAGCTAACTAATGGAAACCAACTATGCCCATTCTCAACGTCAAAGTAAGTGCAAAAAAATCTCCGGAAATGACAAAGTCCATTTCCGGCCTCTTAATGGATCTCACAACCCGCATCCTCAAGAAAAAGCCGGAGGTAACGTCAATCGCAATCGATTACGTTGATCCGGACGACTGGATCATTGGTGGAGTATCTCTAGCAGAACTTGGCAAACAAAGTGTCTACTTTGATATCAAAATCACAGATGAGACAAACACCAAAGCTGAGAAGGTCGAGTATATCCATGCCGCATTTGACGGGTTCAGCAAATTGCTCGGAGATCTGCATGAAGTGAGCTATGTTTACGTTCAAGATGTCCGGGCTACCGCATACGGCTACGCAGGCAAGACCCAAGAGTACCGATACCATTTTTAAAAATCGGTACTACTGAGACGAACCTGAGGGCTCTACCGCGTCAGCCATGGTCCCCTCAGGTTACAATCTGAACCATTAAAGGAAAACTTAGCTGGCTTTTGGTCGCGGCTTCGTTACGTCAACATCACCAGTGCGCTTAGGCTTTAGCTACCACAATGGATATGTCCGTTATATTGTACATGTTAGGCTTTGAGGTTATACTTGTCCGGTAAAATGTACATGTGGAGGTTCTATGAGAATTGTGTCTTTTACTGAAGCAAGAAATAGTCTGAAAGCGGTGCTAGACTCTGTCGTTAATGACGCAGATACAGCTGTGATTACCCGCCGTGATTCGGAAGATGCTGTTGTTATGTCGCTAGATTACTACAACAGTCTAATGGAAACAGTGCACCTGCTGCGCTCCCCAGCAAATGCTGAGCATTTGAATCGCTCAATTGCACAATTTAAAGCCGGTAAAGTAACGAGCAGAGATTTGATAGATGAGTAGTCGTCTACTGTCATGGACTGACGAATCCTGGACGGATTACCTGTATTGGCAAACCCAGGACAAAAAAACGCTTAAACGAATAAATAAGCTGTTAAACGACGTTAGACGATCACCTTTTGAAGGTATTGGTAAACCTGAACCATTAAAGGAAAACTTGGCTGGTTTTTGGTCGCGGCGTATAGATGATACGAATCGATTAGTCTACGCCGTGGATGATACTGCGATTACGATCATTTCGTGTCGTTATCACTATTAGATTCGTTGCGCTCTCAGGACAGCTAATCGGGTAACCGGGAACACCCTTCACACACCGATAATTGCGCAGAGGGCTACCGGCTTAAAGTAACCCTCAGCGTGTGGATCTTATCTGGTCAGCAGTTCATCACGCACAATTTGTGCCCCTGCCGCCAAAGCATTGAGCTTGCCTGTGGCCACCTGGCGGGATAGGGGGGCCATGCCGCAGTTCGTGCAAGGATACAGCTTGTCGGCGTCAACAAACTGCAGGGCCTTTCTCAGTGTTTCTGCAACTTCTTCAGGGGTTTCGATGGTGTCGGTGGCCACGTCGATAGCGCCGACCATCACTTTTTTACCCCGGATCAGTTCCAGTAGCTCAATGGGCACGCGTGAGTTGTGACATTCGAGCGAGATAATATCGATATTGGATTGTTGCAGTTTCGGGAAGATTTCTTCGTATTGCCGCCACTCCGATCCCAGGGTTTTTTTCCAGTCTGTATTGGCTTTGATGCCATAGCCGTAGCAGATATGGACGGCCGTTTCGCATTTCAGTCCTTCGATGGCTCTCTCCAGACAGGCAATGCCCCAGTCATTCACATCATCAAAGAACACATTAAAGGCGGGTTCATCAAACTGGATGATATCCACACCCGCTGCCTCTAGCTCTTTCGCTTCCTGATTGAGTATTTTGGCAAACTCCCAGGCGAGCTTTTCACGGCTTTTGTAGTGGTCGTCATACAGGGTGTCGATCATGGTCATGGGGCCAGGCAATGCCCATTTGATGGGTTGCGTGGTTTGCTGACGTAAAAATTTGGCATCTTCCACAAACACGGGCTTTTGTCGCGAAACCGGGCCCACGATGGTGGGTACGCTGGCATCATAGCGGTTGCGGATTCGGACCGTCTGACGGTTTTCGAAATCAACGCCGCTCAGGTGTTCAATAAAGGTTGTCACAAAGTGTTGGCGGGTTTGTTCGCCGTCACTGACAATATCAACACCTGCTTGCAGTTGCTCTTGCAACGACAGACGTAACGCATCCTGTTTGCCATCAATGAGTTCTTCACCCTGTAATTTCCAGGGTGACCAAAGTGTTTCAGGTTGCGCCAGCCAAGAGGGTTTCGGTAAGCTGCCTGCTGTTGAAGTTGGTAAGAGTGTTTTCATTATAAGTACTTTTATCTGAGTGATTAATTAAGCGTAGTTAGCTGACCATTGATCCAGAATTGCCCGATAGGGTTTGATAAAGTGCTCTTCAGCAAACTTCCCTTGTGCGATAGCTAAGGTGCTGCGCTCTTCCCGGTCATACACGATGTGTGTGATTGAGTGATCCGGGTTTTTTAAGTTCGGTTGATAGTATTTTCCGGCAACAGCATTGGCATTATAAATTTCGGGTCGGTAAATCTTCTGAAAGGTTTCCATGGTGCTGATGGTGCTGATCAGCTCCAAATTGGTGTAATCGTTCAGCAGATCACCAACGAAATAGAAAGCAAAAGGTGCCACGCTGTTGGGAGGCATAAAGTAGCGAACATTCAGTCCCATTTTTTTGAAATACAGCTCGGTCAATGAGGACTCATTGGGCAGGTATTCCACCCCCAGTACCGGATGCTGGTTTTCTGTACGGTGATAGGTCTTGTTATCTGAAACGCTCAAACAGATAACGGGTGGCTTTTTGAAGTGTTGCTTGTATGTCTCTGACGCAACGAAGGTTTGGAAAAGCTTGCCATGCAGATCACCAAAGTTCTCTGGGATGCTGAAGCGTTCTTGCTGTTTGTTATGATCAAGCAACAAGACACTAAAGTCATAATCTCGCACATAGGAGGAAAAGTTGTTGCCAACAATGCCTTCGATACGTTCGTTGGTGGCATGATCAATAATGTTGGTTTTCAACACTTCAATTGAAGGGAAACGGCCACCTTTTCCTTGAATCTCGATGTCCACTGAAATGATTTCCAGCTCGACAGCGTAACGATCTCCTTTGGGATTATCCCAGTGCGCTAACGCATTAAAACGATTATCAATCATCTTTAAAGCATTGCGCAAATTCTGTTGGCGGCACTCACCCCTTGCTAGGTTAGCAAAG
Organism: Nitrincola nitratireducens; assembly: GCF_000585235.1. Lineage (NCBI taxonomy): Bacteria > Pseudomonadati > Pseudomonadota > Gammaproteobacteria > Oceanospirillales > Oceanospirillaceae > Nitrincola > Nitrincola nitratireducens. The sequence continues at coordinate 22,677 of NZ_AONB01000023.1, forward strand.
TTGGTGGTGATACGTGTACTGTCTGACGGCTGATAATTCTCGTCAAAACGAATACGCTTAATACTAAAAGTGAAATCTGTATTCATCGTCGTCGGGTATCCCATGTACGCATTTTCTGAGATCAAACCTGAATGTGCTGTTTGCCTTGAATACAAGTACGCGTCACATTTCAGGTTTTCCTATCCGGGGTTCTCAATCCAGTGGCCTAGAAAATAGGCCGCTAAACACTATCGAAACACCTTGGCCTTGAAGCATGTGTACTTTATACGCACAACCTTTCATGAATAAAAATGATATTATTTCATTATTTTATGATGTTAATTCATGGTTTGATGGTTTGAGCGTTGGATAGAGAGAGGTGGATGCTGTTGTCGGCCATAGGCTGCATGTAGCAGAGAAGGATACGGATGGGGATAAAGGTGTCGACGGATAAAGCACGGTTGCTCATGGCTAAAAATATAAGAGGGATGAGGTGTTAGCCTCATCCCTCTCGATTGATCACATGTCAGCTTGACGGCAGTGCATTATGCAAGATCAAAGCGATCCGCATTCATGACCTTATTCCAAGCCTTCACAAAGTCCTTAACGAATTTATCCTTGGCATCATTTTGAGCATAGGCCTCTGTTAAGGCGCGCAGTTGCGAGTTAGAGCCAAAGACTAAGTCGACACGTGTTGCTGTCCATTTCACGTTGCCGGTTTGTCTGTCTAGACCTTCGAAGAGATCTTTGTCTTCAGACGTTGGACGCCACACGGTTTCCATATCAACCAGATTCAGGAAGAAGTCGTTCGTTAATTGACCCGGAGTGTGGGTCAAGACACCGTCTGTCTTTCCTGCATAGTTGGCTCCCAGTACACGCAGTCCACCGATAAGGACGGTCATTTCGGGTGCACTTAACCCAAGTAGTTGAGCCTTGTCGATTAACATTTCTTCGTCAGAGACCACAAATTTAGCTTTCGCATAGTTGCGGAAACCGTCGGCTTCGGGTTCTAAGGGCGCGAAGGACTCAGCATCGGTTTGTTCCGCCGTTGCATCGGTACGTCCAGGTGCGAAAGGCACCCCAATATTATGCCCTGCATCACGGGCGGCCTGCTCAATCGCTGCTGCACCGCCTAAAACAATTAAGTCCGCTAGAGAAACCTGCTTGTTTGTTGTCTGTGCAGCATTAAAGTCTGCCTGAATACCTTCCAAAACAGACAGAACCTTGGCCAGTTGCTCAGGTTGATTGGACTCCCAATCTTTTTGTGGGGCTAAACGAATGCGGGCACCGTTTGCACCACCACGCTTATCGGAATCGCGGTAAGTCGAAGCGGATGACCAAGCGGTATAGACCAGTTCTGATACACTTAAACCGGATGCCAAAATGCTGGTTTTGAGCGTTGCGATGTCTTCAGCGTTGATCATTTCGTAATCCGCTGCGGGCACAGGGTCCTGCCAGATAAGGTCTTCGGCCGGTACTTCAGGACCTAAGTAGCGTGCTTTAGGACCCATATCTCGGTGGGTTAATTTGAACCAAGCACGTGCAAAGGCATCGGCAAACTCATCCGGATTTTTATGGAAGTGCTCTGAAATCTTACGGTATTCAGGATCTTCGCGCATGGCCATATCGGCGGTTGTCATCATGATGCCAACCGGAATTGAGGCATCTTCTGCATCGGGGGCATGGTCTTTTTCAGCCAGATCAATAGGGACCCATTGTTGAGCGCCTGCAGGGCTTTTAACCAGCTTCCACTCATAACCAAATAGAACGTCAAAGTAGCCCATGTCCCATTGGGTTGGGTTGGGTGTCCAAGCACCTTCTAAACCACTGGTAATGGTGTCACGGCCTTTCCCGCTTCCAAAGCTGCTTTTCCAACCCAGTCCCATTTCCTCAAGATCAGCGGCTTCGGGTTCAGGACCAACATGCGACGCATCACCGGCGCCGTGCGTTTTACCAAAGGTGTGCCCTCCAGCGGTTAACGCAACGGTTTCGTAATCATTCATGGCCATGCGGGCAAAGGTTTCACGTATGTCTTTTGCCGAGGCCAATGGATCAGGGTTACCATCTGGGCCTTCGGGGTTAACATAGATTAAGCCCATTTGCACAGCCGCCAAGGGGTTTTCCAATTCACGATTACCACTGTAGCGTTTGTTGCCTAACCAGGTGTCTTCAGCACCCCAGTAGATATCTTCTTCTGGTGCCCAAATGTCCTTACGACCGCCGCCAAAACCAAAGGTTTTAAAGCCCATGGATTCAAGAGCGACATTACCGGCTAAAATAAACAAGTCTGCCCAAGACAATTTGTTGCCGTATTTTTGTTTAACGGGCCACAATAAACGGCGAGCTTTGTCGAGGTTGGCATTATCGGGCCAGCTGTTAAGAGGGGCGAAGCGTTGATTGCCCGTTGAGGCACCACCGCGACCGTCTGCCGTCCGATAGGTGCCTGCCGCATGCCATGCCATACGTATCATGAAAGGGCCATAGTGGCCATAATCAGCGGGCCACCAATCTTTTGAGTCGGTCATTACATCCGTTAAGTCTTGTTTCACGGCTGCGAGATCAAGTGACTTGAAGGCCTCGGCGTAATTAAAATCCTCACCCATTGGGTCAGCTTTCGCGCTGTGTTGATGCAAAATGCTTAAGTTGAGTTGATTTGGCCACCAGTCATTATTGCCAGTGCCTTTGCTACCCATAGTTGTGCGGCTACCGTGCATGACGGGGCATTTGCCTGCGGTATCCATAGTCTTGCTGCTCATGTGTTTCTCCACTCATTCATTCATACGCGAGCTCTAATTCAATTGTTAGAAAGCCCACGAAGGGTTGGTGTCGATTCGTGTCATGACAGAGATGATGTTTAATGTTTATTTAAAAAAAGCTTCATCCACTGTTCGCTGTTAACCTTAGTTCAAATACGGTCAATTCTCTATCGATTCGCTATTGTATTTCCTTAAGGCTCTAATAGGCTTAGTTAATTACTTGGTTGATATCAATTGCTTTTTGCTGGAGACTTCTCAAAATCAATGCCAATTTCGTATACCACTCTTCAAAGGAATAAAGCGGAGGTGAAAATGTTAAAACCCATGCTCTGGTTGGGCTTTTTTTCGTTCGTGCTCAGTCATCCAGTGCTTGCGGAGCCGTGTCCTCCCAGTGCCCCCACTCAATCGGCTCAGGTGCGTTATGTGATTGATGCGGATACTCTTGTGCTGAACAATGGTGAGCGTGTGCGTCTGTTAGGGATAGATGCCCCAGAGTTGGGGCGCGATGGGCAGCCGGATGAACCCTATGCGCGCGAAGGAAAAAAATGGTTAGAGGGTTTGTTACGCGAGCATGATCATCGCGTACTCCTCCAATATGGCCAAGAAAGAAAAGACCGTTATGGTCGCTCGTTGGCGTATCTGTTCTTACCGGATGGCACCAATCTGCAGAGAGCATTGCTATCCGACGGGTGGGTGATGCAAGTGCATGTTGCACCTAATCTTGAGTTTGCTGAGTGTTTAGCGCAGTTTGAGCGACAAGCAGAGCAGCAGGCAAAGCGAATATGGAGCCAGAACGAATACTCTCCGGGCCTGTTGAGCACCGAGATTCCGGATTCAGCAAGAGGGGCTGCCGTTGTTCATGGTCAGGTGGTACGTGTTGGGCAGTCCGCTGAGTTTGTTTGGATTAATTTAGAAGGAGGGGTGGCTTTGCAGATTAGACGCTCAGACTTGCCACGATTTGATAGTCTGTCGTTTGATCAAATTGAAGGAAAAACCTTGCGTGTTCGAGGTTGGTTGATTCGAGAGAATGCGCGTCACCATCAAATACGCATTCGAGTCGAACATCCCTTGGCCATCCAGCTTATTTAGCTAACACAGGATCAACCCTACAGAAGAGTTGATCCTGTGTTTTTAGTTAACGGCAGCTGCGAAGATGGCACAAAGGTCTAAGGACCATAAGCGCGTAAACAGTTACCCCTAAACTGCCTCCAATTAGGGCAAGCCAGTCGAAGGAGGTTGCGACGTAGCCAAATTGGGAGTTAAAAATTCTAGGCATGAAAATAAAGGCCAAAATTCCAATGATTGGGCCTAAAATCCATGCAAAACGCCCTTGAGTGGAAAAACAGCGATAGCCCTTTATACGACCTGCAATCTGTGCAGCAACGAGCACAGCGAGGGCGAGAAGAATAAGCCATAGGTAAGGTTTAATCGCAAACCAAACAACGGTTAAAATACCAGCTAATGTCATCGTAATGCTCCTTAAACCTTACCAACCAGCATTGCGTTATACGCAGGCTGCAGCATTCTGTCTTTCATAATCCAGACAGCCCAAGATTCTTCTTTAGGGTCAATAAAGGAGAAGGACGGCAAGAGTTCGCCACCCCAACCAAACTCAACCAGCATGGCTTTGCCAACGGCGGTGATCATTGGGCAAGAGGTGTATCCATTATGCTTGGCTAACAAGGGTTGGCCTTGAATATGAGCTAGGATGTTGGGTTCTAGAACCGAGGCCTGCATTTTGACACTGGCCGCTGTTTTGTTGAACGGCATGCCCATGACATCACCAATCCCAAATACATTGCTGTATCGAGTGTGTTGCAATGTCTCCCGGTCAACTTCCATCCAGTTTCCAGCAAAAGGACCTTCTTTAAAAATCAATTCGCTCTCGCGCACCGATTTTGGAGCGGCCATGTGCGGAACTACGTGCAGGAAGTCATAATCTTGCGTGATTTCGCTGCCATCTTGCAGGGTAAAGGTTGCTTCTTTACGATCCGCATCAATAGCGGTTAAACGATGAAAGTCGTGCCGAGTTAAGCCTTGTTCAGTCCAGCGTTGTTTTACAAAATCATTGTAGTAGTCGACGCTGAACACTCGATCAGTGGGGGTGAAAAAGTGCATGTCAAAACGATCACGAACCCCTGCATCTTCAAGACGCGACAGCGTCGTGAAGGTCATTTTTAGAGGCGCGCCCGCGCATTTTATGGGGGTGGGGGACAGAGTGAAAACACCCTTTCCGCTGCCTTTGGCAATAAAACGCTCGATTTCTTCGTTGGTTTTTGCCGCCGCATCAATACCCGCGTATACACTGCCGATACCTTTTCCTTGGCCAATTAAATTTACATCCATTCCTTCAATGCGTTCATACTGCAGCTCAACGCCCGTCGCCACAATTAAGTAATCGTAGGTCAGTGTTTGTCCATCATTGAGTGTGACTCGGTTATTATCAGGGTCATATTCGGTTACCATTGCCCGAATCCAATTGACTCCAGAAGGAATCCATTCGGCTGTTTTGCTGAGGGTCTTGGATTTGTCCCAGACTCCCGACGCAACCAGCGTCCAGCCAGGTTGATAATGATGTTCTTGGCGGGCATCAATTAAGGTGATTTTGGCACCTTGTAAACTTCTCGATAGACGGTTGGCCATGGCCAAACCACCTGCACCTGCACCGCTAATCACCACGTGTGCGGATGTTCGAATTGCGTTTGCGCTTGCATTCCCTGCAAGGCTCAGGAGGGGGGCCGCAACCGTTGCGCCTAGACCCAGCTTAAGAAGATCTCGACGACGTTCATTGGCTGGCGGTGTTTTTTTATTGGACATACAGAAAGCTCCGAAGTCGTTCTTGAGGGAATGCGTGCTGTTTAAATCAAAACCGCGATTGTATACCCTAATTTTATTCCTTATTAGGCTAATGTAAATATAACTAATGTATAAATGTTTATATCATTTTGGAATATGAGTTGGTTTTTATCTCGCTGTTCAGAATGGGTTTTCCGCTAGCCTTACCTAAGGATAAGTCGCTATACTCTTGTTTATATTCTGTAGTCGTTAAGGCATACGCAGCGTGAATCCGCGAAAAATATCATATTCCGACAAGCGCGTTCTGCTGATCGAGAGCAGTGGCAATATGCGCTCGACTATTTCACAAATGCTACGGCAGCTAGGCGTCGTGAATATTCAAGCGATGACCATCAATGAACAAATACTCGACACCGTGCGTGACGAGGCGTTTGATATTGTCCTGTTAGGCCATAATGCGAGTGACAAAACAACGGGAATTCAGTTGTTAGAAGAAGCGCGTTTTAGAGGGTACATGCGTCCGACATGTGGTTGGATCTTTATGACCAGTGATTCATCACAAGCCGTTGTTCTTCATGCCATTGAAAGCAATCCCGATTATCTGATTACTAAGCCATTTACAGTTGATGAACTTAAATACCGTATTGATGCGTTAATTGCGCGTAAACAAGTCTTACGATCCATCGATGTTGCAATAGAGGCGGGTGATCATCAAGCGGCACTTGTGCATTGTGATGATGTTCCTGTGTATGAGCCTTGCTATGAAATTGCACAGCGGATTAAAGCAACCTTGTTGATTGATCTAGGGCGGGCCGATGAAGCACTGGATATCCTGCAACAGCATTTTTGGGATATGTCGGATAAAGATACAGGACTCTGTTTGGCAAAAGCCTTTATCAGCCTAAATCGCCTAGATGAAGCGTTGAGTTTGCTGAATGATCTGATTGAGGCGCATCCGCTTTTAGTACCCGCTTATGATCTTCTGGCAAACGTTCATGAACGGAAAGGGGATTTGGTTTTAGCAAGAGAAACGCTGGAAGTGGCTACGTCTAAATCACCATTGGGTATTCCCAGACAAATGGAGTTAGGTCGTGTTGCAACCTATACCCATGAGTTAAAGATAGCCGATACAGCCTATCGGCGCTCCATTTCGTTAGGGCGTAAAAGTTGTTATCGATCTCCTGATCCTTACTTGTACCTTGCCAATATTCGTCGTTTAGAGATGCTTTCAGCTGACCCTAAAGATAAGATTGAGCTCGAAAATAAAATGATGACCTTGCTGAATCTTGCCGAGTATTCATTTCCAAAAGACGTTGCATTTAAGGCACGATCTGCCTTGTTAAAAGCGAAATGGTGTGAGGATAATCAAAATAATGAGCAGGCTGCCGAGTTTATGCAGCAGGCTGAACGCATTAACAGAACCTTGGTTAGCCCATTGAATTTACAACGAGAAATGTTAATTGTTAGCGGTGATGCTGTTCCTATATTGGAAGAAAAAGTGGATCACACGGTGCTGCCAGATAAGGTGAATTTCGATCCGGTGATGAGTGACAAGGTTAATCGGCTGGCCAGTAAGCATTATATGGCAGGTAAATACGGTCAGGCACTGCGTTATCTGAATTTAGCAATCGACTACAACCCAACCAATGCAACAGTAATGTTAAATCTGGCTCAACTCTACTTAGAGGTAGCCCGCGACAATGAAGTAAATCGTGAGTCACGACTGAAGATGGTAAAGCGGTTTTTAAAGTTAACTCAGAAGTCTGCATTGACGGAGGAGGAGAAGGTAAGGCAGCGTCAGTTGATTTACTACTTTACTAAGCCGTTAACCAGTTTGCCTAAAGGTTCGTTGCATGCATTGTTAAAGTAGAGACACACGATGTGGTCTCCCCACAGGGACTCGAACCCCGATCTGGCCCTTAGGAGGGGCCCGTTCTATCCAGTTGAACTATAGGGAGATTTCTAAGTATTCTATCGAATTTGCTGATGTAAAACTAGAGTTAAGGCGTGGAAGTTATGGGCTAAGTTAAGCTTTCCCAATACGCCGTTGAGCCGAGTAGTTGCCTTTGCTGCCTTGTTGGTCATAGAGCGAATTCGTCGTATGCTGGCCCTGCAATAAATTAAGCAGTTGTTCTACATTTGCTTTGTTGCGCGATACAACTTGTTCGTTGCGTTCATTGGCAAGTCGGATTTCACGAAGAAGCTCGGTCAGCTGTGTCCAGTTGCCGATTAAGGCGCTACGCTCAGGGGAGGGCAGGGTGCTGCACAACTGCTTAAATCCATCTTCAGACGGAGTAAAGCCGAGCAAAGTGAGCGATTGATTGCGCTCTAAAATACTGCTTTCAATCTCGCGTAACACTTGGTGTTTACGCTGAGTCATGTCATTGAGTGCGTCTAGATCTCTTGAAACGATAATAGAAAGCTCCTCCTCCAATAACTGGTGGAGTTTTTCAAACAACTCAACCCCTTCGCTGACCTGTTGGATGAAACGCTGTGAAGATGCGCTCGTCATAAAGGTCAAGCAAAGAGTTTGTCAAACTGCAGAAGTTTATCTGCAAGTTTTTCGTTATTAATTGAGTAGCTGCCATCGGCAATGGCGGCTTTAAGTTCAGCAACTCGAGCGGCATTAACGTCAGGGGCGCCTTCCGCTGCTTTACCTGCAGATTGAATCGCTTGAGCTGCATCGCTTAAGCGAACGGTATCCTTCGGCGGTGCCTGTGTGCCTCCTGCAGACGATTTTGATTGAGTCGATGGTGAGTTCGCATCACCGGGTTTGTTTCGACTCGCAGATGTCTGGTTAGAGGATAGGCTGTTGAATTCGATAGCCATCCTAAATTACCTCGTAAACTGTGTATAGCAAGGGTATCGACTCGTTTGTGAAAATCTTTAGTAAAAAAATAGGTTTTTTGTCAAAAAAAGCAAAAAACAGGTTTCGCACACTATTATAGTTCGATTACTGAACCCTAACCACTCCAGGTGCAATAATTATGGCTCTGACTTCATTGCCGGATTGGCTGTTTTGTACGCGAATTTGTTGTTGCTGTCGGCCATCCTCTAACGCAATACCAGGCATCCGAATGGTCAGAGAGCCTCTTTGTGCCTCAATCATCACTTGGTCGCCTCTAGAAACGAGCATGGCGACCTCTAACATACGCGCGTTGATGACTTGGTCGCTGCCAATTTGACGCCTGACGTGTTTCCCGATGACATCTTGCTCTCGTGTAAAATAATCCTGGCCGATGCGTGAGATATCTTGTTCAACCAGTTTAATATCGCTGGCGCTAATCCGGCTGTTACGCACCAGAGGCTTAGCGCTGACAACGACAGTCATCATTTGTCGTACCTGCGCTGTGACGAACAGGCTCCAGAAAGGCTGGTGGCACGTGGCTTTAGCCGTCACCCTTTGGCCACTGTTGAAGGGGATTTGGATTTCGAGTGGATATTCGCATGCAGCGAGAGTAAGGTTTTGATTGACGGGATTTACGCTGACGTCTAACCTGCTTTCAGGGAGACGTGTGCTAAACTCATGAATGATCGCCTCTTCAACCTGTTTTTGAATAGATTCGGGCAATTCAATCGCGAGGCTAGAGGTCGATTTTAAAAAAATAAGCAAAAACAGTAAAACTAATGGTAAATTATGTGAATTCACGTGTATGTTCAGCCTTAACAGGTGGATGTCACTTATGTATGAACGGTCTTGGGGTTTGATGAATCATGTCATCTATATTAGATAGTGTAAACCTACGTACGCAGATGGTTGGGCAGAACCGACTTGAATTGTTGCTTTTTGGCCTCGAGACCAGTCAGCGTTATGGCATTAACGTGTTTAAAGTGCGTGAAGTATTGCAGTGTCCTGAACTAACAGAGGTTCCTAGAAAGACAAGTGTAATCAAGGGAATGGCCCATATTCGAGGTGAAACGATCCCTGTTTTAGACTTGTCGGAGGCGATTGGTCGGTCTCCAGTGCCCGCAGAAGATGAACGTCGTTGTTTTTTAATCGTGGCTGAGTACAACAAACGCACTTTGGCCTTTCTTGTGAGAAAAGTGGATCGGATTCTGAACACCAATTGGGATCAGATCATGGCACCGCCTGCAGAAATCGGCTCAGACAACTATTTGACGGCTGTGTTTGAGTTTGAGAAAAAGCTCATCGAGATCATTGATGTTGAACAAATCCTAGCCGATATTTACCCTGCATCCACGGATGTCAGCGATGACATCGCTACCGAAAAAGTTAAAAAAGCCGCACATGAGTTGCATGTCTTGATCTGCGATGACTCTCAAGTTGCCCGTAATCAAATGCAGCGCAGCCTTGAAAATCTGGGTGTGAAGGTGACCTCTGCAAAGAATGGTCGCGAAGCTTGGTTGATGCTAAAAGACATGGCTGGCAAAGGTGTTGATGTTGAACAGTATTATTTGATGCTGATCTCGGATATCGAAATGCCTGAGATGGATGGATATACCTTAACATCAATGATTCGCAACGATACGCGTATGCAGCGAATGCACATTATTCTGCATACATCCTTAAGCGGTGGTTTTAACGTATCAATGGTTAAAAAAGTTGGAGCTGATGGCTTCTTAGCTAAGTTTAATCCTGACGAACTTGCTTCTGTTGTGGTTAAACGTATTGAAGCGGTCAGTAAGCGCTGATTAAGTAAGGGGGCTATGTGAGAACAGGGTTCACGATCACATCTGATGAGTTCAAAAACTTTAGCCAGTTTCTTGAGAAAAGCTGTGGAATTTTATTAGCCGAGCACAAGCAATATCTTGTACAGAGCCGCCTAAGCAAAATTATGCAAAAGGAAGGCTTTGCGACATTAAGCGAGCTGGTGAATCGGCTTAACTCGATGGGAGGCAATCTCCTTAAAGAGCAAGTCATTGACGCGATGACAACCAACGAAACCTTATGGTTTAGAGATATTCATCCATATGAAATACTCAAAGATAAACTATTGCCCGAAATCGCCAGTGGTCAGCCAATGCAAAAGCTGCGGATTTGGTCTGCAGCCTGTTCAAGCGGTCAAGAGCCCTATTCAATCAGTATGGTGATCGAAGAGTTTAGACAGTCTCGTGCGGGGGCTTTTTCGGCAGGCCAAGAAATTGTCGCCACAGATATCTCTTCAGTGATTTTAGATCAGGCGAAGCGTGGTGAGTATGAGATGCTGGCGCTTGGCCGTGGGTTGTCGCAGGATCGCTTGAATCGTTTTTTTAGAAAAAACCCCGAAGGGAGTTGGACGATTAAACCGGAGATTAAAGCGCGCGTTAAGTTTCAAAGCCTTAATCTGCTAGGACAGTACTCTTCGTTAGGTCAATTTGACATTATATTCTGTCGGAACGTTCTGATTTATTTTTCATCGGATGTTAAAACTGAAATTTTGAGAAAAATGCATAAGCAGCTCAAGCCTGGAGGGTATCTTATTTTAGGTGCTTCTGAGTCGCTCTCTGGCTTGCCTGATTTATACCGCATGATTCATTGCCGCCCCGGCATTATTTACCAGAGCATTTAACTTGCCGCCTAAGTGGCAGACTCTTGCCGCTTTCACCTTGCTAATAATGATGGATAGACCTCTATCATTATTAGATTCAAATAAAATCAATAGTTTACAATGAGTGGCACGTAGATTGCTTTATTTGTAGTAAAGCGTATCTAGGTGTTCGCTTCTCACGTTTTAAATGGGTAAGGTCAAGGCTATGTCAATTAATTTCAAATCAGCTCTCGGAATACATGCCGATGCTCTGACTTTCAGAGCACATCGTGCCGAGGTGTTGGCGAATAATATTGCGAATTCTGATACGCCTAACTTTAAAGCGCGAGATGTCGATTTCAAGCAGGTGCTTGAGAGCAAGATGACGCACAGTCCATTGCATTTACAGAAAACGCAGGGTGGGCATATCGACGGATTAGTGAATCCCGATTTTGCTGCAGATTTAATGTACCGTATACCCTTTCAGCCTGCGGTTGATGGCAACACAGTCGAAGTGCAGGAAGAGATTAGTCGTTTTACTGATAACTCGTTACGTTATCAGGCGAGCTTTGAGTTTTTGAATGGCAAGTTCAGTGGGCTTAAAAAAGCCATAAAGGGTGAATAAGTATGTCTTTGTCGAATGTATTTGGGATTGCGGGTTCTGCTATGAGTGCTCAAACCATACGTTTGAACACCACCGCCAGTAATATGGCAAACGCTGAGAGCGTTAGCTCTAGCGAAGGTGAAACCTATAGAGCGCGCAAACCCGTATTCGCACTAAAGGCGCCAGACGTAAGTCAGTTAGGTGAAACGCCCACTGGGTTAGCGCCCGGTCAAGGCGTACAAGTATTGGATATTATTGAAAGTCAAACGCCTTTACGTATGGCGTATGAGCCGAATCATCCTTTATCAAATGAACAGGGTTACGTTTTTTATCCAAACGTCAATGTGATTGAAGAAATGGCCGATATGATTTCAGCATCACGATCATTTCAGATCAATGCAGATGTACTGAATACGACGAAGCAGATGCTGCAGAAAACCATGACCTTAGGTCAAAGCTAAGTCTCAGAGGGTTGAGAGATGAGCACTATTAACACGAGCAACATATTTGATCAGATAAACCGCGATAACAAAGCGGCGGAGATCAAAAAGTCTGATGGCACTGATGATAATCAAATGTTTATGAAGCTTTTGATTGCACAGTTGCAGAATCAGGATCCGACCAACCCATCTGATACATCTGATTTTATGCAGCAGATATCCAGCATGACCATGGTTGAGACGATGACCGGTATGGCTAAGACATTTGAAACGATGAGCAATAGCTTGCTTAGCAGCCAGAGTGCACTTCAAGCGTCTTCTATGGTGGGTCAACGGGTATTTATTAATACGGATATTGCTCAGTTAACTCAGGCTGGAGGAGCGCTACCCGGAACGGTAAGTCTTGTGACCCCAACAACTAGCTTGCGTGTCTCAATTTTTGATCAAGGCGGCAATTTGGTTGACCAAGTGAATATGGGATCGGCATCGTCGGGTGAACGAAGCTTTGTTTGGAATGCGAGCGAAGACGTGCCTGCAGGAAGCTACCAAATTATAGCAGAAGCCTTTGATGGCGATGAATATGTGCAAGTTGACACTTGGATGCCGTTTACAGTGAACAGCGTATCCTTGGGTCAAAATGGAATCGGAATGAAGGTCAATACCGCCATTGGCGCGATTAACTTTAGTGACGTCAAACAGTTAGGTTAAAGTGAGGTAAAAGTCATGTCATTCAATACAGCCGTTACAGGTCTCAAGGCCGCCTCCACAATGCTGGACGTTACCGGTAACAACATCGCAAACGTGGCGACCACGGGCTTCAAATCTTCTCGTACTCAGTTTGCGGACTTATATGCAACTTCAGTTGTTGGGGCGGGATCAAGCAATACACCGGGTTCCGGTGTTACTGTGTCTGGAATTTCTCAGGATTTTAGCGCAGGTACGATAGAGTTTACGAACAATAATCTTGATTTGGCCATTAATGGTTCTGGTTTTTTCCAATTGGATGATGGTCGAGGCTCTGTTACTTACACGCGCGCTGGTGCATTTGAGTTAAATAAAGAGGGTCTGATAGTATCGCCCAGTGGCAAGTTTTTACAAGGTTATGGGTTGGATGCGCAGGGTAACCAGTTACCTATTGGCAATCTTGCCGTGAAAGAGAAAGAAAGTCTGCCAAAAGCAACCGACAATATTAATCTTGCTGTTAACATTGATGCGCGAGCAGATGCAACCACTCTGACGCCAACTTACAGTAAAGATGATCCAAGTTCATTTACCTATTCAACGACGGTTAGAACCTTCGATAGTTTAGGTAATCCTCAAACGTTAAAGTATAACTTTGCAGAGCAGCGCCCTGTTCGTGAGTTGTTTGTATTTGATTTGGCTGTTGCAACTGATTTTCCTAGAATAGCCGGTGTTCAGTTGACAGCGGTTGATTTTGATACTGAAGGTAGATTAATTGATAACCTAGCGGTGACGCCACCTCAGTTGAGTGGTTTTAATGCAATTAGCCAAGCTGATCCACGAATTGATTTGACGACTGTTCGTCGTGAGTTATCGCCGCCACCGGCAAGTACTCCAACGGGTAGAGTGACCTTTGAGTTTAAATCTTGGGCCTCCGATACTGGACAGGTTCTTGTGCAGAATCCAGATCAGACGTCAGCGACTAAATTTAATACACTTGTGGCAGATCGGTTTAGAGAAGCGAATGAGACTCGAACTTACGATATAACAGTTGATGGCAATAAAACCACAGCAATCGGTACAACCGGGAATATTTTGTTAGCAGGTGTGACTATTCCAATTGCTGCCTCCAATACAGCAGAGCAAATTGCTCAGGCGATTAAAAATCGTGAAGCACAAATTTTAGATCGCAATCCCGAGATTGAGTCAGTTGAAATCAATACACTTGGGGCTGTGCCAACCGTGACGCTTAAGTTTAAAGCGGATGTCGGCAATTTGGATAATGCTTCACCTGTCTATAAACCGCGTTTAACATTGACCGATCCGCCTGCAGGTGCTGGTTTACAGTTTGGCGATAACCTTATTACAACTGCAGTAACCGACAGTCAAATAGAAACCAGCAACATCGTTGAGGGTGATAACGACTATCGTGGCTACTACCGTATGTATGCGTATCTTAATAATGTCGAATTATTGGATATAGGTAAACCCCAAGTTCCGGGTGCTGGTGTCGATACAGAACCAGGCCAAATTCTGATTAAGTTCAATCCCTCTAACGGTTTGCTGACCGAAGTCAATGGTGAGCAATTCCCGGCTGGAGGGCGTGCACCGAGTATTCAAATCAAAGGTGCTGATCCTGCTTCTGAAACGACGGTCATTGATATGCGTCTAGATAACACGACCCAATTTGCTTCGGCGTCTATCGTGAAATCGCAGCAGCAAAATGGCTATGCGAAGGGTGACTTAATTGGTGTGACATTTGCCCCTACCGGTGAAATGATTGCGTCTTTCAGTAATGGTCAAGAGCAGCGTTTAGGTATTGTTGCTTTCGCCACCTTTGAGAACCAAGACGGGCTCCAACCAGTCGGTAATACAGAGTGGATTGCATCCTTGCAGTCAGGTAATCCGATTCTGAACGCCCCCGGAACGGGCTTGAACGGAACCTTGCGCTCGGCGGCGTTGGAGCAATCGAATGTGGATTTGTCCACTGAGCTTGTGAACTTGATCCAGGCGCAGCGTAACTTCCAAGCAAGCTCTAAAACGTTAGAAACGGTTAATAACATTACTCAGAATATTTTGAACATCTAATAATCTATCTGGGTTCAAGAAAAAAGCCTCTACCTCTATCGGTGGAGGCTTTTTTTTTGCTGAAACTTAGTCTGCGTGTCTTCTGTGGCACGACCCTTGCTTATACATGCTTAGAGAATACAAAAGCGGCAAGACTTAACCGCTTGTCAGCTGAATAGGAGTAGACGATGGATAAGGTGCTGTTTTTGGCCATGACGGGGGCGCGAGAAAACATGAACGCGCAACAGATTCGGTCTAATAACCTTGCAAACGTTACCACGACTGGGTTTAAGCAAGATTTTGAGCAAGCCCGATCAATGCGTGTGTTTGGCGATGGCCACACGTCACGTGTCTATGCGATGGCCGAAACACCCGGCACCAACCGGGAATCAGGAACCTTGCAGCAAACAGGACGTGCACTCGATATTGCCATTATGGGTGAGGGATGGTTAGCCGTCCAAGGGCCGGATGGTAATGAAGCTTACACCCGCGCGGGTGCTCTGCAGATCAATGCCGCCAATCAATTAGTGACGGGCAATGGTTTGCCGATTATTGGTAATGGCGGTATTCCAATTTTCATTCCTGATTACCAAAGCATCGATATTGCCAATGATGGCTCAATTACCATCCGGCCACTTGGCGATAATGCAGCCGAGTTGGCTTTGGTCGATGTAATTAAAATGGTCCGTTTAGATCCTGCCAATTCGTTTAAAGGGCCAGATGGCTTGATGAGAACCGATGATCGTGTCCCGATCGCACCAGCTCTGGATTTGCAAATGCGCTCTGGCTATCTCGAGACCAGTAATGTGAATGCCATCGAAGAAATGACGTCCATCATCAGTTTATCTCGACAGTACGAAATTCAAATTAAGATGATGAAAACTGCAGAAGAAAACTCAAGCGCTTCGGCTCGCTTGCTGCAAATGAGCTAATTTTAGGAGTATACAGTTATGCACGGCGCGCTTCATGTAGCTAAAACCGGTTTGAGTGCACAAGACACCAACCTTCGCGTGATTTCGAATAACTTAGCGAACGTCAGTACGGTGGGCTTTAAAAAAGATCGCGCCGTTTTTGAGGATTTGCTTTATCAAGTCCGCCGTCAGCCAGGGGCTCAGAATGCCAATGATGCCCAGCTTCCTTCTGGATTGCAGCTAGGCCATGGTGTGCGGACAGTTAGTACGCAAAAAATGTTCGAAACGGGTGATTTGCAGATTACCGATCGTACCTTTGACTTGGCCATCAATGGTCGTGGATTTTTCCAAGTCGTCCAGCCCAATGGTGACATTGCCTACACCCGCAATGGTCAATTCCATTTAAATGCTGACAATCAGGTGGTCACGGCTGAAGGCTATGCGCTTGAACCTGCGATTGAGCTTCCCGGTGAAGTGGTCAGTTTCAGTGTAGGCGTTGATGGTCAGGTAACCGTAGTTGTTGCTGGAGACATTGCAGCACAAAACATTGGCCAGATTACACTCGCCGACTTCGTGAACCCGGAAGGGCTGTTGGCGGTGGGTCAAAACCTGTTCCAAGAAACGGCGGCCAGTGGCCCTGCGAACGTTCTGGTGGCCGGAGAGGATGGCGCAGGCATTATTAAACAAGGCATGCTTGAAGGTTCAAACGTCAATGCGGTTGAGGAGTTGGTCAATATGATTACCACTCAACGTGCCTATGAGATTAACTCAAAAGTAATTTCGACGGCAGATCAGATGCTATCGTTTGCAACTCAGCAGCTTTAAGGTTGAGTGACTTGAGGAGGGCGATAATGAAACATTTAACACGATTGGGTTTGGTCGTATCAGCCGCTTGGATGATGTCTGGCTGCGTGACAAAAGCTCCAAAGCCAGATAATCCATTCTACGCACCCATTCCCATGGCGTCATTGGAAACGCCAAAGCCGATCAATGGTGCGATTTACAATCCTTCTACAAGCATGAACCTGTATGGTGATGGTCGGGCTCATAGAGTCGGCGATATTTTGACCATCGATTTAACTGAGCGGACTCAGTCGTCTAAAAGCTCCAGTACGTCCTTGGATAAAAGTACAAATGTGAACGTAGCGGCCCCCACTATAATGGGGGAACCTTTGTCGGTATTTGGTCGTCCCTTGTCGGCGGGAATTGGTGGAAGCAGTGCGTTTGATGGTGACTCCTCCTCAGACATGAGTAACCGCCTCAGCGGCAATATTACGGTGTCTGTGCAAGAAATTTACCTAATGGGGTAATGTTGGTTCGAGGTGAGAAATGGTTAACCCTGAATCAAGGCGATGAATACATTCGTGTTAGTGGTTTGGTCCGGCCGCAAGACATTAAACCCGATAATACAATTGAATCGACTCGCTTAGCCGATGCACGCATTACCTACAGTGGCACGGGAGCGACGGCGGATGTTAATGTGATGGGTTGGCTTTCACGCTTTTTCATTAGTGCATTAATGCCTTTCTAAGGAGACGATGATGCGATTCATAATGATGCTGTGCTTGGTATTAAGCTTAAGTATTCAGGCAGCGATGGCGAATACCGCGCGTTTAAAAGATTTGGTATCCGTCTCCGGTGTGAGAAATAACCAATTGGTGGGCTATGGTCTTGTCGTCGGGTTAGACGGTACTGGAGATAAAACGAATTTCACCTCGCAAACCTTCCGTAATATGCTCAATAACTTTGGTGTTGCAATTCCGCCAAATATCAACCCTAACTCAAAAAATATAGCTGCTGTGGCGATTCATGCGGACTTGCCTCCTTTTGCAAAGCCCGGTCAGACCATTGATATCACCGTCTCTACCATTGGTGATGCCAAGAGCTTAAGGGGTGGATCCTTGTTAATGGCGCCTCTTAAAGGAGCCGATGGGCAAGTCTATGCAATTGCTCAGGGTAACCTAATTGTCGCAGGATTTGGCGCAGAAGGTCGAGACGGTTCACGTTTATCAGTGAATGTACCAAGCGTTGGTCGCATACCCAATGGAGCATCCGTTGAGCGTGAAGTGGCCAGTGGTTTTGGTCAGGGAGACAGTTTAACCCTCAATTTGCACAGTCCAGATTTTACAACGGCGCGTCGTGTCGCCGAGCAGATTAATGGATTATTAGGGCCTGATGTTGCCGCTGCGTTAGATTCAGCCTCTATCAGAGTCCGTGCACCACGAGATGCTTCGCAGCGTGTAACCTTCTTGTCGGTTCTTGAAAATTTACCGATTGAAACTGCACAAGAAACCGCTAAAGTGATTATTAACTCACGTACAGGTACAATTGTAATCGGTCAACATGTTCGCGTGTCGCCAGTAGCCATTACACATGGCGGTCTCACCGTGACCATTACGGAAGAGTTTGATGTCGATCAGCCAGATCCCTTGGCACGTGGGCGCACTGTTGTGACACCTCGCTCAGGCATTGAAATTGATGAAGGTTCTGGTCGGATGTTTGAGTTTGCACCGGGTGCATCTTTACAGGACATCGTGGAAGCGGTTAATAATGTTGGCGCAGCGCCCGGTGACTTAATGGCAATTCTTGAAGCCCTCAAACAAGCGGGCGCTTTAAGAGCAGAATTAGTGGTTATTTAAAATGGATAGCAGCAAGCCTCTTCAAGCGCAATCGCCTCAGTTTTACACCGAGCTGAATCAGCTGAATGATTTACGTCGTAAGGCCAACGGAGATAAAGAGGCGGCGCTTAAAGAGGTGGCACAACAGTTCGAGCAAATCTTTTTAAGCATGATGCTGAAAAGTATGCGCGATGCGAATGAAAGCTTTGCTCAAGATAATCCGTTTAATGGCAACAACACGCGTTTTTACCAAGATATGTATGACCAGCAAATGACGCTGGATCTGTCTCAAAATAGCCGTTTAGGCTTGGCGGAAATTATGGTGCGTCAGCTGAGTCAAGTCGGCGATTTGCGCAATCAGAAAGACGATGATGACGAGTCACGTACTCAGATGAAAACCGATACTGAGCGTATGTTAAACACCGCCGTCGATGCGACGGCACGTTTAGCGGCATCGGCCGTCTTGGGTAAAGCCCATACGCAAGCAAGTTCAAGTGCTGCATCTTCTGAATCCGCGAAAAGCGTTAAGGACGTTGACTCAGCCACTGCGAGTAAAGCCTCTAAAACAAATGGGCCAGTTGAAAACCTCCCTGAGCGCTTTAATTCTCCAGATGAGTTCGTTTCAGCACTCTTGCCCTTAGCCGAAAATGTTGCGCAGGAGCTGGGAGTTGATCCAAAAGTACTGCTAGCGCAAGCGGCGTTAGAGACAGGTTGGGGACGGTTCGTGATTGAAGGCAGTCATAATCTATTCAATATTAAAGCAGATCGCCGTTGGGATGGGGATAGGGTGTCAGTCTCGACCCTAGAATATCGCCAAGGCCAAGCACAACGTGAAATGGCGTCGTTTAGGTCCTATGCTAACTATGAAGAAAGCTTTAGGGATTATGTGGATTTTTTAAAAACCAATCCCCGTTATCAACAGGCGTTGCAAAATACCTCTAATCCTTCAGCGTATCTGCGCGAATTGCAGGCAGCGGGGTATGCAACAGATCCTGCATATGCGAAGAAAATTGAACAAATATATACCGGCAGTGTGATGGCAAGAGTCAATATTGATACTCAAGAAGCTGAGTATTGGCCGATATATTTATAAGGGTATGGACGGAAGCAGTACCTCACGTGTTTGAGCTGTAATTCCATCAGGAGTCGAAAATGTCATCTAACTTGTTAAATCTGGGCTTGCAGAGTATCAGAGCCAATCAGTCCGCGCTGTCGGTCATTGGTCAGAACATTGCCAACGTGAATACTCCTGGCTATAACCGTCAAGTGACCAACCAATCCACCCGTGATAATCAAATGGGTGTGCAGGTTACGGATATACAACGAATTACAGATCAGTTTTTAACGCGTCAATTGTGGTCTGATACATCATCAGCCTCTTATGCTCAAACCTTTACACTTCTAGCGGATGAAATCGATAACCGTTTGGCGAGCAGTACCAGCAGTGTATCAACGGCGTTGGACAACTATTTTAAAGCCATGCAAAACGTTGTGGATGACCCGATTTCGTTACCGAACCGTGAAGTTTTCTTGGCCGAAGCCCGTGGTCTAACGCAGCGCTTCAGTGAATTAAGCGCCTCTTTAACTCGCCAGAGCCAGACCATCAACGATCAACTGGTTGTGTACTCTCAGGAAGTGTCTTCCATAGCGGCAAATATTGCGGATATGAATGAAAAGATACGTTTAGCGAATGCTGCAAACCGCCCATCGAATGAGTTGAAAGACCAGCGTGATGAAATGGTTGTGAAATTATCGGAATATTTGGATGTATCTGTTGTTGAGCAAGGACGAGATCAGTACAGCATTTTTATTGGCAATGGCTTACCCTTAGTGGTCGATAACAGTGCTAATGTGTTGACGGCTACACGAGGCGATCCAAGTGCCGATCAATATCAACTCAGTTTATTGATTGCAGGTCGCCCTGCGGACTTATCAAATCAAATTAGCCGAGGCAAGCTAGGTGGATTAACCGAATACCGTGAAAAAATCCTTGAGCCGGCTCAGCAAGAGTTAGGACGGATTGCTATCTTGGTCGCCGGTTCTATGAATGATCAGCACAAGATGGGTATGGATCTTGATGGTCGGCTTGGTGGTAATTTATTTCGAGACATTAACGACGCAGCGTTAACTCAGCAGCGCATTAGTCCAAAACGGACCAATGACAGCACTCTGTCGGCTGGAAGTGTTGTCATAACGGATGCAACCAAGCTTAAAGCCAGTGATTACACCCTAGTTGTGGGCTTGGATGCCGTGGCGACCGTTAAGCGTGAGTCCGATGGACGCGTATTTTCACTCAGTGATATGACCAGTGTTGCCTCTCCTTCCGATGTAACCGAGGGTAGTTATTACATCGATGCCAATTCTGAAACCTTAGTTGTGGCACTGGACGGATTTAGAGTCAGCTTAAATACCACGACGCCCATGCGTCCGGGCGATACCTTCTTGATTCAACCCGTGGCAACAGGCGCCAGTGATATTCGAACCGAATTAACAAGTGGCCGTCAACTGGCTTTGGCTTCGCCGATTCGTGTAGAAGCACCCCAGGACAATACGGGAACAGGCGTAGCATCCGTCGAAATTACAGATATAAATGCGACGAGTTTTTCGGTAAGCAAACGCTTACAACCGCCAGTTGAAGTACGTTTTTCGAATACCGATCCTCTGACGTTCAGTGTGTTTGATATGTCCAATCCAAATAGTCCACAAGCATTGGATTTGGGAAATGGACCCATGGTTGGCCAGACGTTTACTCCCGGTGTGGTGATTGAACTGGATGGTTACAATGTGCGGATCAATAATCAGCCTAAGGCTGGTGATCGTTTTTCATTTGACTACAATACCGACGGTGTTTCGGATAACCGTAATGCATTGTTGATGTCGGGTTTGCAGCAGAAAGGAATGATTAATACACAATCCTTTCAAGATATATATGGAAGCATGGTCTCCAAAGTAGGCACTGAAACCTCAGTCGCTCAGATTAACTTCCGCTCGAGTCGTTCAGTGTTGGAGTCAACGATGAATGCCCGTGCAAGTGTGTCCGGCGTAAACCTGGATGAGGAAGCGGCGAAGTTGATACAGTATCAGCAAGCCTACCAAGCCTCAGCTCAGTTGATTCGTGCTTCTCAGACCCTGTTTGACTCATTGCTAAGCGTTGTGTAATAGGAGCCTATCATGCGTATTGCCACTCAACAACAGTTCTCCAATGCAATTAACAATATGCAGCGCAACCAGCAAACACTGTCGAAGACTCAGGAGCAAATTTCGGCGGCTAAGCGTGTGCTTAAGCCATCTGATGATCCAGTTGCAGCCGCGCAAATTGCAAAGCTTGAGCGTGAGTTGGCTCAGTACGATAAATTTAAAACCAACATTGATGTGACGCGAAGACGGCTTGAGCTTGAAGAGACAATCCTGACCGATATTAATGTTGCGCTGGACCGTATGCGTGAACTCACCATTCAAGCAGGTAACGCTACCTTAAGTGACAGTGATCGAGTCACGATAGCGAAAGAGCTGAGGGAAATGGCCAGTTATTCGGCAAGTTTGATGAACACCAAAGACTCGCAAGGTGAATATTTGTTTTCAGGCAGTAAAGGCCTGACGAAACCCTACGAGCTGATGCCGGATGGTCGTTATCAATTTAATGGCGATGGTGGCCAGCGAATGATACAGGTCTCCAGTGATTTGTTGGTACCCTCGAATGATTCAGGCGAGTTATTATTCGAAGCCGTTGGTCGTCGATTGGTGGTGAATCCTGAAGGCGAGGCCAGAGACATGGTGGCCTCTGTGAGCTTTGATAGTAAGGCGGACGAGGATCGTTTTAGAAGCTTCAGCGCAGGCCTGCGTGATTTACAATTGTCGCTAGAGCTGACAGCGGATGCACCTGCGAATGAATATGCCTATCGCCTTCGCGACAGTGGCGGCAATTTGATTGCCGAAGTGGATAATCTGTCTGATGGCGATTTTCCGGTTGAAATAGAGCTTGAGGGCTTAAAGATTGCGTTGCAGCAGCCAACCCCTGCTTTAAATCTAGCGACCAATCCTCAGGCAGACGTCGTATTGAACATCCGCAGTGAGCAAAAAAGTTTGATTGATGTTGCATTGGATTTTGCGGAAATACTGGAGCGTCCTAAAACACCGGAGAATGCTAAAGAGCTCGAAGAGATGACGGCGAAAACGCTAGCTGATTTTGTGACGGCGGCTGAGCGCAATCTTGAAGTTCGGACCGCATTAGGTGCACGTCAAAATGCATTGGATCGAGTTGAGTCTTCAAATGAAGAGTTTACACTTTTCACCAAAACGACCTTATCAAGTATACAAGACCTTGATTATGCGACTGCGATTACTGAGTTTAAAATGGCCGAAGTAACCTTACAAGCAGCACAAGCCACCTTTGCTCGTGTGCAAAATCTCAGCTTATTTGACTACCTACGTTAACGAAACGTATAGATGAGTCTGATTGATGAGTTTCGTGCCATTGAAAGTCTCGTTAGGATTGTTTGAAAAGGCTGATTTGACAAATGCGCAATCACGGCATATCTTTCGATAGAGCTTTGAATTGATAGCAAAATCGCGCAGGTGTTGAATTTTAAATATGACGTTTGATGGATGAGTCAAACGCCTTTCAGCCGAGGGTCTCCAGCATTGATCAGGTCACTACGAAACCGTCTCTCATTGCTGGTTGGCCTGATTACCTTACCTGGCTATGTTGCAATTACGGCTGACATGTTGGAGAGTCGGCAACAAGCACTCCACTCACTTAAGCAACAAGTTGAGATGACCGCAAAAGATGTTGCAGGACTACAATCTAAGATACTCTCCGACACTGAAACCTACCTGACGTACCTTGTTAAACTCCCCGAATTGCAAGACCCTGTTGAACCTGTTTGCGGTGAGTTTTTATCCAAGATCGTGAAGCTTAACCCCTTGTATGTGAATATTGGTGTTCCGCTAGCCAATGGTGATCTCCTGTGTAACGCACACCCCTTGAATCGCTCGGTCAATGTTTTTGATCGCCCCTATTTCCAAGAAGCACTGACCCATCGAAGGTTCTCAATTGGTACCTACCAGCTTGATCGTGCGGCCAATACCACAAGCATTAACTTTGGTTACCCGGTGATCGATGCAGTCACTGATGAGGTTAGAGCCGTTGCTGTCGCTGTTGTTTCACTGGCATGGTGGACACAGTATCTTGAATCCAGCAATTTGCCAGAGTTGAGTACGGCATTTATCATCGATAGTTTAAACACATTGGTTGCCAATTACCCTGCCGATCCAGACGCATTGGGTCGCTTGATTGCTCAGTCCAATGGCTATAATCAAGCCGAGGTCTTGTTAGGAGACGATGGCATCCGGAGGATGAAGTATACGCTCCCATTACTGCATAATATTGGTCATGAATCGTTTTCGTTGACGATCGGTGTCCCAACAGATGCCGTGCTCAATCGAATCAATCAGCGTTTCTACATTTCATTGCTGTCGTTTTCCTTGGTGATGCTTGGGCTGTTCTGGATTACATCTCAAGTCCTAAAACGTGGGGTTTTACAACCCATCGAGCGTTGACCGCCGCGAGTCGCAAGTTACAGCGTGGTATTTTTGAGCGTGATAGAGCGAATGAAGGTGTCATTGAACTGGTTCAACTGAAGCGGCAGTTCGAACAGATGGCAGAAACACGTCTTGAAGCTGAACGTCAGATTTGGATTCAGGCCAATAATGACTCTCTCACTGCATTACCTAACCGCTATTTACTTAACTATCAGCTTTCTGAAGCCATCGATCGTGCAAAGCAAGGGGGTACACACCTGAATTTGCTGCTGCTGGATCTGGATAACTTCAAGGATATTAATGATACGCTTGGCCATGAAACGGGCGACAAGGTTTTGTGTGAAGTCGCCGGAAGGCTGAAAGGAGTGGTTAAGCCGCCTGATCTTCTGGCTCGGCTAGGGGATGATGAGTTTACACTCGTGCTGACAGGCCATGACTATGCTGTTTCGCTTGACGACTTTTGCCACCAGATATTGAAGCTGCTGGCAGAGCCGATTCACGTCCATGAGCACCGCCTTTTTGTAACCACAAGTATTGGAATTGCCACTTACCCTGCAGACGCAGGTTGTGTTGAAGAACTCCTTAAGTCGGCTGATCAGGCAATGTTTACCGCCAAGCGAGATGGACGCAATCGGCATAGATACTTTGATCCGGCGATGCGAGAAGCCATACTGCATAAGCGTGAGTTGATTGCCGATCTACGTGATGCGATTGAAACCGAGTTGATTGTCTATTATCAGCCCATCTTTGACTGTCAATTGCAGCGTATCACTAAAGCTGAAGCCTTGGTTCGGTGGCTACATCCTGAAAAAGGCCTGATCAGTCCAGCAGAATTTATTCCTCTTGCCGAAGAATGCGGATTGATTATTGCGATTGGCCAACGTGTGTTTGATCAAGTGTGTCAGGATCTACCCGCCTTAAAATGCGCATACGATGATGGGTTTCAAGTCAGTATTAATGTTTCCCCGATACAGTTTGCACATGAGGAAACACAGCTGACGCAGTGGGTTCATCTGCTTAATGCGCATAATCTGTCCTGCAATGATATCATTGTTGAGATTACTGAAGGTGTGATGCTAGATCCAAATTGTGAAACCATCAAAAAACTGATGGTGTTTCGAGATCATGGTATGCATGTGGCACTGGATGATTTTGGAACTGGTTATTCGTCGCTTGCCTATATTTATCAATATGATATTGACTACTTCAAAATTGATCAGTGTTTTATCTCGACCCTCAAAGTCGGCTCAGATACATTGGCGCTTTGCGAAGCGATGGTGCTGATGGCCCACAAGTTGGGTATTCAAGTCATTGCGGAAGGAGTCGAAACAACCGAGCAGGCTGAGCTCATTTCAGAGATAGGCTGTGATTTCATTCAAGGCTATTTGATATCCAAACCACAGCCTTTGTCAGTGCTTGTTTCAGATCGAAAGGGGGTTGCTTGCTCTTCTTGAAAGCTGAAGTAAATAAAGAAAGCACAATCGTGTTAGCTTTGACAGGTATAGGAGAGTGGAGAAAAAATATTACGAGTTTATGAAAAATACAGTGTGTTTGGTGATCTGACTTTGCCAGTCTCTGCAGATTAAACGATTATTCCATTTTTTTTGAGTACGTTATATATTTTTTTGCTTGTCTTGGCTAATCTGCTTACATCACCTAGTTTTATTTCACCTTCACTTCTTAGTACTGACTCCCAATGTAAAACTTCAGTGTCTAAATAATCAATAAGCTTTTTTGAACAGCCATGACAAACTCCCGTGCATAGTACTGAAATAGGAATATCAAAAGGGATAGTTTCCCTAATTTGATGAGTTAGAAGTTGCATGGCTTCATTGCATGATGGTTTTGATGTTTTTTTCATAAAAAAGCTTGTGCAACGCTGACTGGCACGCTACACAAGAAATCCACATGGAGAATATTTTAATAGTTGAATAAAATAGAGTTTTCTAGTGCTATATGTTCAACTAGATCTTTGTATAGTTCTTGAATTCCTTCGTAAAGCTTTAACCAGATTTGGCAGGCATCTTTAGGTAAACTGAGTTCATGCGTTAATAGTAGAAGAGTGTCTAATGATTCATTATGTTGTTCATGCTCGTACATCATCATTCGTATTGTAGCGAGTGCCATATCTTTCCACCCAGACCGAATCATTGGGAAAAGAATATTTTCTTCTTTTAACATATGGCTTATAAGGTCCTGCTCCATACATTTTAGATGTTGCGTTAATCCAGTTGGGCAAAGTGGATGTTTAGCATGTACGACCTCTACTCTTTCCGACAAAGCGATCAGTTGTACTAATTGCAATCTGTGTTTTTCATGATATCTAACTAAGATATGATCAATTAAATTCGAGTCAGGTATTTTCTGCCATTTTTGGATTAACTCAGTTACCAAAGGATGCATGTGACTATCTCGGTTTTAGATTTTATTTATTTTCAATTTGATGGGTCGATTAGTAAATACCTATTACGAGGTACGACCTTAAACTGAGTTTAATAATGATAAAATTGATATTTATCAAATTATAAATTTAAGTGAATGTTATATTAAATCTATTTTAAAATAGAGATCAAAGTATGGATTTAGTCTGTCCAGCAGGTAGTTTGCCTGCATTGAAAAAAGCGGTAGATCAAGGTGCAAATGCAGTCTATTTTGGGTTTAAAAACTCGACAAATGCTCGACAGTTCTCCGGTTTGAACTTTAATTTGGCGAGGGCAAAAGAAGGTGTCCATTATGCACATCAAAGAGGTTGTAAAGTATTTTGTGCAATTAATACCTATCCACAACCCTGTGGGTGGAAGCAATGGACTGAGGCAGTAGATGATGCCGCGAGTCTTAACGTGGATGCTTTTATCTTAGCGGATATAGGTTTGCTAGAATATGCAGCACAACACTACCCGAACGTTGCACGGCATCTATCGGTACAGGGATCTGCCACCTCCTATGAAGCCTTGGCCTTTTATGAGAAAGAGTTTGGAATTCGGAGAGCTGTTTTGCCTAGAGTACTCTCATTATCACAAATTAATGACCTTGCTAAAAATAGCCCAGTTGAGTTGGAAGTATTTGCTTTTGGTAGCCTGTGTATTATGGTGGAAGGTCGTTGCTATTTGTCATCCTATCTAACGGATGAGTCTCCAAATATTAGTGGCGCTTGCTCACCTGCCAAGTCTGTTCGTTGGCAAGAAACGCATAATGGACTGGAGTCTCGCTTAAATGGAGTGTTAATAGATCGTTTTGCTTGCGATGAAAAATCAGGTTACCCAACCTATGTAAGGGGCGTTTTAAAGTGGGTAACTCGACTTACCACGCAATTGAAGAACCTGCCAGCTTGAGTACATTGGATTTGTTACCTAAGCTTGCGGAAATAGGCATTGTGGCCGTTAAAATTGAAGGGCGACAACGCAGTCCTGTATATGTTGAAAAAGTAACCTCTATTTGGCGTCAAGCAATCAATGCATTGCAAGATTCCTCTTGCCCTACATTGGGTTTATCCAATCAACTCTCGGATTTATCTGAAGGTAGTTTAACTACGTTGGGTGCTTATCATCGTAAGTGGAAGTAGTCTTTTTCATTTTTTAAGAGAATCGTTCTATGAAATTATCTATGGGGCCCATTCCCTTTTACTGGTTACCGAGTCGAGTAAAATCTTTTTATAACTCTCTAGCAGCATGGCCAATTGATATTGTCTATCTTGGCGAAACTGTCTGTTCAAGGCGTCGTGATTTAAAACTTGAGGATTGGCTTGAAATAGCGAATATGTTAAGTGAAGCAGGAAAAGAGGTTGTTTTGTCGAGCCAAACATTGATTGAGTCCGAAGGGGATTTAAGGCGGTTAAGAAAGTTAATAGCAGCGGTTAACGTGCAACCAAGTTTCAAAGTTGAAGCAAATGATCAAAGTGCTATTCATCTTTTGGCAGAACTGGAAATGCCTTTTGTAACCGGTCACTCAATCAATATTTATAATGCACAAACATTGAGGTTTTTATACCAGCGTGGTCTTAAACGTTGGTGTTTTCCAGTTGAGCTTTCACGTACAACCTTAGAATCAATGCTTAAGAGTACAGAGGCTTATCAAATGGATATTGAAACAGAAGTTTTGGTTTATGGGCCTATTCCTCTTGCTTGGTCAGCGCGATGCTTTACCGCTCGTTATCATGATTACCCCAAAGACAATTGCCAATTCGTATGTCAAAAATATGAAGAAGGCCTCGTCGTCTCGACGCAGGAGGATCAGCAGGTATTTGTCTTGAATGGTGTGCAAACCTTATCTGGACAGTGTTTAAACCTAGCCGATCAGATGGCTGTTATAGAGGATATGGGGGTAAGTATTGTTCGCTTAAATCCTAGCCACTACGCAATGTTCGAAGTCGTTGAACGTTTTGATCAAATCCGAACAGGAAGAGCTTCAAAATCGGATCCTCTAACGCTGACCAACCTTGATCATTGTAATGGGTATTGGTTTGGTCAGCCAGGTATGAGTTTTTCTGTAGACCCCTAGTGTTTTGAAAAGACGTTGGCCTGCTGAAGCGTAGGTTTTTTGGAGTAAAAGGTACGGACTAGGTTCAATAAAAACGACAATTTGTGCTCTTTCCACTCTAAGCTATCCAAGAGGTTTTTGATGCCAAGCCCTAATTCCGTATCCCCTTCAATGCTTAATTGACGCTGAAAAAATAAACTATCGGGATCTTCCGTTCGTTTAGCCAATTTTACAAAACTCGCTAGGTTCCTGAAATAACAACGTCGCCATCATGATCGACAACCTGTAGTACCTGGTTATGCAGACTGAGTGTCACGCGTAAAGCGATATCCGTCACATAGAGTGTGATGTATCGGCTTTCCAGTATTTGAAATTCATTTTCACATAAGTGTTGGTCAAAAATTGAGTTTAAAGGTATCTCAATCAAAGGGCGCTTGATGAAGAGTGGCATGTTTGCATTGAGTGTATTGAATAGATGCATGGAAGCAGAAACAAAGAGGGGTGAGAAAATGGCACGTTTCATCAGGGTGGACTCCGCTTGATATAAACATTCATTTTAATGGCTTAGTTCTCGCAGTTTCATGACAAATATCAAGATAGTTTTTTCATATATGTCTAAGATATGTCTATATATAGTATTTGCTTTAATAAATAACACAATATATGGTGTTTTATGACGATTGAATTGGAAGGGCGATTGGCTAAAGCTGAAGTGAATGTCCGTAAAACGATGGATGAATACTTACGTCGGGAAGATTGGCGAATCAATGCCAATGCGAATCAAGGTTATTCTCTCGGTGGGATGGTATTGAACGTCGCGGGAAAGGTGATTGCAAATTATTGGCTTGACGAAATTTATACGCCAGACATTGGTGAAGCACATCGTAAGGGTGATTTTCATATCCATGATCTTGATATGCTGTCGGGTTACTGCGCAGGTTGGTCATTAAGGCAACTGCTTTTCGAAGGCTTTAATGGAGTGGCTGGACGTGCAGAAAGCCGTCCTCCAAAACACCTGTCGAGTGCTTTAGGTCAGATGGTGAACTTCTTAGGGACGTTGCAAAATGAGTGGGCCGGTGCTCAAGCATTTAGCTCATTTGATACGTATTTAGCCCCTTACATTCGTGTAGATGATCTCTGTTACGATGATGTTAAGCAATTGCTACAAGAGTTTATCTATAATTTAAATGTTCCCTCTCGTTGGGGAACACAAACCCCGTTCACAAATTTAACGTTTGACTGGGTGTGCCCAGAAGACCTTCAAGATCAAGTACCCGTGATTGCGGGTATTGAGCAACCTTTTACCTACGGCGACCTGCAGGTCGAAATGGATATGCTCAATCGTGCTTATCTAGAGGTAATGCAGGAGGGTGATGCTTGTGGACGAATTTTCACTTTTCCAATACCCACTTATAATATTACGCCAGCTTTTAATTGGGACAGTGAAAATGCAACCCGATTGTTTGAGCTTACGGCTAAGTATGGGCTGCCGTATTTTCAAAACTTCCTAAGCTCCGATTTGCAACCGCATATGGTGAGATCCATGTGTTGCCGTTTGCAATTGGATGTTCGTGAGTTACTTAAACGAGGAAATGGCTTGTTTGGCTCAGCCGAACAAACAGGATCAATTGGTGTGGTCACCATTAATTGTGCAAGGCTAGGTTATCTGTATAAAGGTCGTTGGCCTGACTTACTGCAGGCATTGGATCGTTTATTGGATTTAGCCAAGCAGAGTCTGGAAATTAAACGCCTGGCTGTTCAAGAGTGGATGGATAACGGACTCTATCCTTACACTAAACGTTACCTGGGGTCTTTACGAAATCACTTTTCGACTATAGGCGTGAACGGTATTAATGAAATGTTACGCAATTTTAGTGGAGACACACATTCCTTAGTGGATGCAGAAGGGCGCTCTTTAGCCCTGAGTCTTTTAGACCATATTCGTACAAAAATGCAAGATTTCCAAGCCGAAACAGGGCATCTGTATAACCTTGAGGCGACCCCCGCCGAGTACAACCTATCGCTTTGCTAAGGTCGATAAGAAAAGGTATCCCGATATTCTTCAAGCTGGAACATCAGAAAAACCCTACTATACCAACTCGAGTCAGCTCCCTGTTGGTTACACAGACGATCCATTTGAAGCCTTACTGTTACAGGATGAGCTTCAAAGTAAGTATACGGGTGGCACGGTTTTGCACTTGTATATGCGTGAGCGATTAAGCAGTGCTGATGCATGCAAGCATTTGGTGAAAGCATCTTTGACACGTTTCCGTTTACCCTACTTAACGATCACGCCCACTTTTTCAATTTGCCCGGTACATGGTTACTTAGCGGGTGAGCATGAGTTTTGTCCCAAATGTGATGAAATTCTACTTAATAAAAAGAGACAGCAGCATTCCGCTGTATTCACTAGTAAGGAAAATTAATATGAACACACCCGATATGAAGAGTCCTAAGCATTTATTAGAAGCACAAGAGCGTCAGCCCTGTGAGGTTTGGACGCGAGTGATGGGATACCATCGACCGGTTAGCCATTTTAATCATGGTAAACAGTCTGAACACTATGAAAGAAAGCATTTCATCGAGTATCAAACATTCTCTGCATCTAAGTAGCACTTCTAAGTAATAGGCCTGAGGGTAAGACATATGTATAAACATTTACAAATTGCAGGCTTAACACCCCTGAGTACAGTGGATTACCCTCATTTATTGGCTTCTGTTATCTATACTCAGGGCTGTCCGCTTCGTTGTGGTTATTGCCATAATCCTCATCTGATTCCTGCTAAAAAAACCTTGGAAGAGCTGAGTTGGGAGAGCGTGATGGATTTTTTAAAGCAACGAGTGGGCTTTTTACAAGGAGTTGTTTTTAGTGGAGGAGAGCCGACGTTACAGGGCGATTTGCCTCATGCTGTGTGTGAGGTAAGGCGTTTGGGCTTTAAGTTAGGTTTGCACACATCAGGAGTTTACCCAAAAAAATTGATTCATCTAATGCCGTATTTAGATTGGGTTGGCTTGGATGTAAAAGCTTTGCCAGAGCATTACGATAGAGTGTGTGGTCGAAGGGGGCAAGCCTACAGAGTTGATGAAAGTCTATCGATTCTTCAGTCATCAGGGTGTGCCTACGAGGTTCGGATTACAGCTCATCCTTTAGATTGTGATGAAGAAATGTTGAGACGGCTCATTGAACGTGTATCCAGATTAGGTGTTCAAGTCTGTGTGATTCAAGTGGCCAGAGGAGGACAAACGCTTAATAGAGCTTATAGCCAAATAAAGTCTCCGTTTGATATGAATCTTCTTTATCAGATTGTAGATGAGCTTAAAGTGAACTTTCAAAGCTTATCGATACGTGAAGGGTAGATTGAGCAACAGTCTCAATCTACCCAATTTAATTATCCATTACGCCTATTTACTCGGGTGTAAAGCCGCATTTTGTTCTTCAATTTGTCGGTCTACTGATGAGACATAGTACTCATCATCAAAAGCGCCTTCGGGTTCTTTTAGCCAGATTAAACAGACTAACCAGCTGAGAAACGCACCTGTAGCAATAATATAGAAAAACTGGGTAGGGGTAACAAACGTAAATATTGTTAGATAAACAACCGCGCCAACATTACCATACGCGCCTGCCATCCCGGAAATTTGGCCAGTGAGACGACGCTTTATAGAGGGAATAATTCCAAAGGTTGCACCTTCCGCACCTTGAACAAAAATGGATGTGAAAATGGTAATAGCGATAGCCACAATTAATGGCCAAGATGCGTTTAACATGCCCATTAGAACAAAGCCGATTCCTATGCCAAACATGTAGCAGAGCATTACGAATCGCCTGTTACCCATCCGGTCAGATACCATGCCACCCATGGGGCGAGCAACTAAGTTCACAAAGGCAAAAGAAGCGGCAATCAGTCCGGCAGCTGCGGCGGTTAATCCCCAAGTTTGCTCAAAAAACATGGGCAACATCGATACCACTGCAAGCTCTGCACCAAAGTTTGCAAAATAGGTGGTGTTTAAGGCTGCAACACTATTAAAAGAATACTTATCATCCTCGGGTACACCTTTCTTAAGGATCGGAACGTTTACTCTGAGTATTTGAATAATTTGATAAATAACTATTGCTACAATCACTAGATAAGCAATGATTGCTCCTGTTGCGGATAAGTATCCCATCACTTCGATACGCCAAACGAGAATGGCTAACACGCCGACAAGAGGGATAGTCCATAGAATCAGCTTGATCATATCTCCCCAAGTGCTGACTTCTAGAGCGGCTGATTTCCGTGGCTTTCTGTGTGCTTTTTGGTCCGGTCCATCGGTGATTGCAAACCAGTAGTACACACCATATGCTGCCATCACGACTGCACTTTGTGCAATCGCCCATCGCCAACCATCATCACCACCGTACATAGTCAAGGCAATGGTAGGCAGTGACATAGCTGCAGCCGCCGAGCCAAAATTACCCCAGCCAGCGTAAAAACCTTCGGCAAAGCCAATGTCTTTCGGTTTAAACCATAATGCAGTCATATGAATACCCACCACAAAACTGGCACCGATTGAGCTCAAAATGAGTCGTGATACGAGTAATTGAGTCATGGTATTACCAAATGCAAAGACTAACGCTGGAATAGACATAACGACCATTAGAATTGAAAAAACGCGCCGAGGTCCAAAGCGATCTAATGCCATACCCACTAGAATCCGTGCCGGTATTGTTAAGGCAACATTGCAAATAGCAAAGAGCTTTAGGTCATCAGTGGTTAACCAGTCAACACTTTTAAGCATACTGGATGCTAAAGGGGCCATGTTAAACCAAACATAGAAGGTAATAAAAAATGCAATCCAAGTGAGATGTAAGGCTCGAACCTCTGGATTTTTGAATTTAAAAACTGAGGAAACTTTCATGATTAGAATTCCTTAACCACATGATTTGATATAAAGCATGTGTATAGCCTTATGGACTGGGTAATATGAGTAATGGGCATTCGGCACGTCTCGTTAAAAATGAGCTGACGCTACCAAAAGTCATGTAATCCAGCTCATCTACAAAATAGCTGAGTGATTGAGCGATAAACCCACCGTCGGGTTGGTGGCTGTGTCTTGCGATGACGAGAAGGTCCGGAACACGTTTTTTAGACGCTTTTAAAATCATTTTACGAGGATCGCCCTCGGCTAGAATAACTTCACACTCTAGCCCTTCATTTTTAACAAAACTTGCTCCTTCATTCATTAGGGCTTTTAGTTCGTTATATTCTTCCTGAAATAATTCCTCATTTGCATCTGTTGAGTCCAAAGGGTTCTCTGCAACACCTATTAAAATGATGTGCGGACGAACGCCTCTAAAAAGAGTGAGTACTTGAGCCAATGCCAGTTTTGCATTGCGTGAGCCATCATAGGCAACCATGATTTTCATTTTTTTGCTCCAGTATTGGCGGCAGGTAACAGAAGAGTCTGTTATCTGCCAGCCAATTCAACATTATGGATTTTTTACATAGGCATTTTTGCGTAGATAGAACCACCAATTAACAACGAGGCAGACGGCGTAAAAAACGGCAAAACCATACATTGCCATCTCAGGAGTTCCCGCTTGGATTTGTTCGCCCATGACGCGTGGAGCAATAAAGGCTCCATAGGCTGCAACAGCGGACGTCCAACCTAGGACTGGACCTTTCTGATGTATATCGAAAATAACGCCAATGGTTCGGAAGGTTGAGCCATTGCCAATGCCACTGGCTGCAAACAGCACAACGAATAGGGTTAAGAATAATGCGAAATACGCATTAGGATTAGGCGCATTGTAGGCGAGCATCATCACATAGCCTGTGGCAATTGATGCAAATACCATGATTACAGAAATAACTTGGGTAACGATTGAACCTCCCAATTTATCGGATATCCATCCTCCAATTGGTCGAATTAACGCCCCAACGAAAGGCCCAATCCAAGCCCAAGTTAAGGCACTTGGCGCATCTGGGTTAGGCACTCGAATAACCGATCCATCAATGCCTATTTCGTTAAGGCTACCAAAAATAACGGTAATGGATAGGGGAAGTGCGGCCGAAAATCCAATGAACGAGCCAAAGGTTAAAATGTAGAGAACTGTCATTGACCAAGTGTGCTTATTACCGAAGATAGCGAATTGTTTTTGAATATTCGGTTGGATATCTCCAGGCAGTAAACGTAACATAATAAGGGTTAATACAATGGTAAGGGGTAGAGCGACCCACATATTTAACAGACCAATACCGATCGGCTTTGGCAAAAATAAATACAGACCGATGCCTGCTGCGATAAAACCGACCAAATACAGACCAATAATCTTACCAAACGCATTGAAAGGATTGCCTGGGTTTGGAGTAATCGTCCTTAAGTTATTCATTCCAAACCAACCGAAGAAAGCGAGTGGGATTAAAAAAACTAACCAAATAAAGCCTGCATTTTGTATCCAAGTGGGTGTGCCGGCTTCGATACGACCAATAAGTGTTCCGCTGGCATTTTGTAAGAGGAGAGAGTCTCCCGCAATTGCACCAAAGATGCCAAGAGTCATGACCAATGGAATGAGGATTTGCATGGACGTAACGCCAAAGTTCCCAAGTCCAGCATTCATGCCTAAAGCATAGCCTTGCTGACTTTTTGGATAAAAAGTACTGATATTGCTCATGGAACATGCAAAGTTACCCCCACCAATTCCAGATAACAGTGCTAAAAGTTGAAAGACCCAAAGAGGCGTGTCAGGATCCATTAAGGCGAAACCTGTACCGGCGGCAGGAATCATTAACAATGCAGTGGTTAGAAAAATAGTGTTACGTCCGCCAGCAATGCGTATCATGAATGAGGCTGGAATACGCAGTGTTGCACCTGAGAGTCCAGCAATGGCAGAGAGTGTGAAAAGTTGTGATGGCTCAAATGGAAAGCCTAAATTCAGCATCTGTACCGTAATCATGCCCCACATTAACCAGATAGCGAACCCCATTAAAAGACTGGGGATTGATATCCAAAGGTTACGATTTGCAATCGATTTACCGGTCGTATTCCAATAAGCCTGATTTTCGACATCCCAATCATGGATGTCTTGGTTGCTTTTGGCCATAAAAGTTATCCCGTATTGCGTTGACGGAGGAGTAAAATGTTTCTGTTGTGTTCAAAAATATTTTACTCTCCCGAATATACGCCCAGGCTTAGAGAACAAAAACTGCCAAAATAACTCCATTATTGTCGATATATTACTTTGTAGGTATCTAGTTTTAATTGTTTAGTTTTTTGATTTAAAAAGGTTTTTTGTTGTCTTGAGACTTTGTTTTTCTTGAGTCTCTTTCTGAAAGTTTATTTAGAGGTACTTACAAATTTTGGGCTGCGTCTAGCGATTCATACCCTCTTGCACAGCCCATACAGCGACCTCAACTCGAGATCTAAAATGCATTTTTTTCAATAGGTTTTTGACATGGACCTTTACGGTTCCCTCCGTAACATCTAAACGTCGAGCAATCATTTTATTTGAGAGGCCTTCAGCAATAAGACGAAGGATTTGTAATTCTCGTGCGGTTAATGAGGACACATCTGGACCGCTGGGACGATTACGTTGATTTCTAAGAGCTTCAGCCAACAAGGCCGTTAAGCGTTCACTCACGACCATCTTGCCATGAGCAGCTTGTCGCAAGTGAGTAATGAGGTCCTCGGGTTCCATGTCTTTTAACAGATAGCCGTCCGCTCCGGACTTTAGTGCTGAGACAACATCTTCTTCATGGTCAGATACGGTAAAAATTAAAATTCGTGCGGTTATGTCCTTTGCGCGAAGCATTTTTAGAGTTTCAATGCCATTAATATCCGGCATATTTAAATCCAATAAAATGAGGTCTGGATCAAGATCTAAGGCTTTTTGAATCCCCTCTTCAGCATGGCTGGCTTCACCAACGACAAGCATATCCTCTTCTAACTCTAAAAGCTGTTTGATGCCTCGTCTGAGTAAGGGGTGATCATCAATTAATAAAATCGATGCGGGGGATTCATTTGAATATTGAATTGATGACATAGTCACATTCCTTAACATTTAGCTAGGTTGAATAGGAGTCAACATAATCGACGATGGTGTTTTCACACTGACAGGCGAAAAGTTTAAATGTAATTGAACTCCGCCCTCAGGTCGATTTTCGATGGAGAGGTGGCCACCCAGTGTCATAGAGCGATCTCGCATGATGATGAGCCCATAATGGTTTTCAGGAACTTTGCCATCTTTAAGACCCACACCATTGTCTTGAATAAGTAGATGAACACTGGCTCTGACAAAGGAGAGTTCCACTGCAATAGCGGTTGCTTGAGCATGCTTATGAATATTAGACAGTGCTTCGCGCATGATCTGAAGCAGGTGAACTTCCTCATTTGGGCTTAGTAGACTTGGTGGTAATGAATAATCAAACTGAATACTGAGTTGCATACGTTTTGAAAACTCATCAATGGTTTGTTGAATGGCTTCTTTTAGGCTGGGTTGGTTTAGTTGCAGTCGGAAAGTGGTTAATAATTCACGCAATTGAGCGTACGCATTATTAAGGCCTGTACGGATCTCGGCAATAATCGTTTCTTGTGTTGCGGAGACAGTTTCCTTTTGTTGTACTTTTTGTAATCGGCTAACCTGCATTTTCAAGTAGGACAAGGATTGAGCCAGAGAGTCATGTAATTCTCGCGCGATGACTGTGCGCTCCTCTAATAAGGATAACTGTTGTCTTTCAGAACTTTTGTTGTGCAAATACACCGCTGTACCTATCTGATCTGTCAGTGTTTCTAATAGTCGAATAGCGCGATCACTTAAAACCCGTCCTTGAGGATAGTGAGTTTCTAAAGTGCCGAGTTGTTGATTACCTGCAGAGATCGGTAACGTCAGTTTTATCTTTGTTTTTTCAGACACAGGTATCGGATCCGGAGTGTCTGTTTTGAGGCAGGCATTACATGAGTAGTCTTTACAATAGGCGGGTCGTGTGATGACCTGTGTTGTCATGACAGGTGTTAAGTGCGGCATTTCATCAGATGCCAAGTATAGATTCGTAGGGCCAATATCCAATAGTTTTTCAACGGCTTTAAGGACAGGTACGGCCCCTCTGCATAAATCTCCACCGTGTTCATATAAATGGTGACTGGCATCGTGCAAAAGCTGTAATGCCGCATGACTTCGTTCAAGCTCTAATGTTTTTTGTTTAACTCGTGCTTCCAAGTTGGCATAGCTTGCTGATAGCTGTGTTGCCATGTCATCAAATGTCTGGCCTAAGGCTGATAGCTCATCTTCGCCTTTTAATTCTGAGCGGATACTGAAGTTATGCTGACTGGCCTCACGCACTAGCAGCATTAGACGTTTTAAGGGTTGAGCAATTTTCTTACGCAAGTCCTCAACAGAGACAAGAATAATGACAATTGCAAAGGCTAGGCAAGTAAATTGAATAAATAAAAGTAAGCGAATTTTATTTTCAGTATTGTTTTCAAGAATTGAGACGAGTGAGTCAATTTCAATAAACAAGGCTTCTAGGGTTTTTTCTTGGTCATAAAAATGAGATGCATCCCATCGATTTTCCGCGCGTAAAGAAGGCATTACTTGATGAACCCAAAGATGTTCAATTTTTTGATGCTGAGCAACCAGTTGTTGATCCGTTGCTTTTTTCATCGCACGAATGAGATCGGGCTGCTTGAGGCGATCAGTAAAGTCATCCAGTGCATGACTTAATTTTGCATTCAGTGAGACGCTATCTTTTTCTAAATCAAAACGAAGTTCATGTAACGTATTGAGTATGCGGTAGGTTTGCATTCTTAAAGAGCCAGCGATATTCAATGCTGCCGCATCTCCACGGGTCCGCTCCGCCACTGTAAAGGAGGCCAAAATGCTGATCATGGCCATTATATAAACCAAAAACATATAGGTTGAAATACGTGCAATGATTGACCGTTTTATCACCTGATTTACCCCGTAAACAGTTTGCGAAGACACGCGTTAATTCAGAACAACAGTGTATAAGAAATGGTTACCTAGTACCTAGGTTAATATCTATATCTAAAGAGGTAGTTTGGGTCTATCTAGAGGTAACCTTACAGACTTTACGTATTTTATATCCCAGAATCCCTTGCAAGTGTCGTGTTGCTCTTAAAGCACACCGCGAACTAAAGCAGCGGCAAGGGTGCCGTAATCAAGTGCGAGAATTTCGTGCATATTATTGAAGGGGTCTGGGAGATCAAGCATGAGCCATTTCATAGATCGACTAAACTATTTTAAAAAGAGACGAGTGCCTTTCTCTAAAGGTCATGGTGAAACACAAGAGACGAGTCGTGACTGGGAGGATGGATACCGTCAACGTTGGCAACACGACAAAGTGGTTCGCTCCACTCATGGTGTGAACTGTACAGGTTCTTGTAGTTGGAAAATATACGTTAAAAATGGGTTGGTAACCTGGGAGACTCAGCAAACAGACTATCCTCGGACTCGTCCTGATTTACCGAACCATGAACCCAGAGGCTGCCCAAGAGGCGCTAGCTATTCTTGGTACATGTACAGTGCCAACCGTTTAAAATATCCCATGATGCGCAAGCAACTGATTCAGTTGTGGCGTGCAGCTAAATCTCAACATGTGGATCCGGTGAATGCATGGGCTTCTATTGTTGAAGATCCAGAAAAAACGGTTCGTTATAAAAGCATGCGCGGCATGGGTGGTTTTGTTCGTTCCTCTTGGGATGAAGTGAATGAGCTGATTGCCGCATCCAATATTTACACCGCCAAAAAGTACGGTCCAGATCGTATTATCGGTTTTTCTCCAATCCCAGCGATGTCGATGGTGTCTTATGCGGCTGGTAGTCGTTATTTGTCGTTGATCGGCGGCGTTTGCATGAGCTTTTACGACTGGTACTGTGACTTGCCTCCTGCATCTCCCATGACCTGGGGAGAACAGACGGATGTTCCTGAGTCGGCGGATTGGTACAACAGTAATTACATTATTGCTTGGGGTTCTAACGTTCCCCAAACACGTACACCTGATGCTCACTTCTTTACAGAAGTCCGCTACAAAGGCACCAAAACGGTTGCGATTACACCGGATTTCTCTGAGGTGGCAAAGCTTTCAGACCAGTGGATCAATCCTAAACAAGGAACAGATGCTGCCTTAGCGATGGCGTTTGGTCATGTTATTTTAAAAGAATTTCATTTAGACAACCCAAGTGAGTACTTCACAGACTACGTCCGTCGTTACACGGATATGCCTTACCTAGTCATGCTAGAAGATCGAGAGAATGGGGTGCAGGTTCCAGGACGTTTCTTACGTGCAAGTGATCTAGCGAATAACCTCGGAGAGGAAAATAATCCCGATTGGAAAACGATTGCCATTGATGAAACAACCAATAATCTGGTGGTACCAAATGGCTCTATTGGCTTTCGTTGGGGGGAGAAGGGTAAGTGGAATATTGAGCAGAAAAATGGAGAGGACCAAGCTGAAACAACTCTTCGGTTAAGTCTTACCGGTGCGCACGATGAAGTTGTCAAAGTTGGTTTTCCATACTTCGGCGGGATTGAGCACGAACATTACAATCATGTAAAAGCAAAGGATGTATTAAACCATTACCTACCTGCGCGCAGTATTACATTGGCGAATGGACAAGACGTTAAGGTTGTTAGTGTATATGACCTGATGGTCGCCAATTACGGTATTGATCGTGGTTTGCATCCTGACGATGATGGCGCAACTGATCTGAACCAAGTCGCACCTTATACACCTGCGTGGCAAGAAGCCATTACGGGTGTTCCGCGCGAAACAGTCATCAAAATTGCCCGCGAGTTTGCGGATACTGCAAATAAAACCAAAGGCCGTTCAATGATTATTGTCGGTGCGGGTATGAACCACTGGTACCACATGGACATGAACTATCGTGGTTTAATGAATATGTTGATCATGTGTGGTTGTGTTGGTCAAAGTGGTGGGGGCTGGGCACATTATGTAGGGCAAGAAAAACTGCGTCCACAGACCGGATGGCAGCCTCTCGCATTTGCGCTTGATTGGCAACGACCACCACGTCACATGAACTCAACCTCGTTTTTCTACGCGCACTCTGGACAGTACCGTTATGAAAAGCTGGATATAAAAGAGATTTTATCGCCTCTGGCTGACCCTAAAGATCATCAAGGCAGTTTGATCGATTTTAACGTTCGCGCTGAGCGTATGGGTTGGTTGCCGTCTGCGCCACAGTTAAACACAAATCCACTAACCCTTGCAGATAAAGCTAAGAAAGCAGGCGTTACGCCGCAGGATTATGTGGTCAATGCATTGAAATCAGGGGAAGTGGCGTTTGCTTCCGAAGATCCAGAGAAAGCAGAAAATCACCCTCGAAACCTCTTTATTTGGCGTTCCAACTTGTTGGGATCTTCAGGTAAAGGGCATGAGTATATGTTGAAGTACCTACTGGGTACACGTCATGGACTGCAGGGGAAAGATCTTGGCGAAGAAGGTGGGGCAATGCCACATGAGGTTAAATGGCATAAAGAAGCGCAAGAAGGCAAGTTAGATCTTTTAGTAACGCTCGACTTTAGAATGTCAACAACATGCCTATACTCCGATATCGTTTTGCCAACAGCCACTTGGTACGAAAAAGATGATTTGAATACGTCGGATATGCATCCTTTTATTCATCCTCTAACAGCGGCTACGGATCCTGCCTGGGAAGCACGCAGTGACTGGGAAATCTACAAGGGTATTGCAAAGGCTTTCTCTGATCATTGTGAAGGGCATTTAGGCATCGAAACGGATCTCGTCACTCTGCCATTGCAACACGATTTGCCAAGCGAGTTAGGGCAAGCGATGGACGTTAAAGACTGGAAGAAAGGCGAGTGCGAGCTTATTCCAGGTAAAACAGCCCCATCTTTAATTCCAGTTGAACGTAACTATCCGGAAACCTATGCACGTTTTACCTCGCTGGGTCCAGCGCTTGAGAAAATGGGTAATGGCGGTAAGGGCATCAGCTGGAACACAGAATCCGAAGTAGAGCTACTTGGTAAACTAAACCTTAAGCATACATCTGGTAGCAATGAAGGCCGTCCAAAAATTGAAACGGCGATTGATGCTGCTGAGGTTGTGTTAACTCTCGCCCCCGAAACCAATGGACACGTGGCGGTTAAGGCTTGGCAAGCACTTTCTAACATTACAGGTTTAGACCATACCCATTTGGCTCGACCTAAAGAAGAGGAAAAAATTCGTTTCAGAGACATTGTTGCACAACCTCGAAAGATTATTTCCAGCCCAACGTGGTCAGGACTCGAAGATGAACATGTGTCTTATAATGCCTGTTATACCAATGTTCATGAACTGATCCCCTGGAGAACGCTGACAGGCCGCCAACAGTTCTATCAGGATCATTATTGGATGAGGGCCTTTGGTGAAAGCTTATTGGTTTATCGTCCACCCATTAACACCAAAGCCGTGGACTCTATGTTGGGTAAACGCTCCAACGGCAATCCAGAAAAAGCCTTGAACTGGATCACGCCCCATCAGAAATGGGGGATTCACAGTACCTACAGTGACAACTTGCTCATGTTGACCTTGTCACGTGGTGGTCCAATTGTTTGGATGAGTGAAGATGACGCTAAGGAGATAGGCGTTGAGGATAACGATTGGATTGAGCTGTTCAATAGCAACGGCGCTATATCGGCTCGCGCAGTCGTCAGTCAGCGAGTCATGCCAGGTATGGTGATGATGTATCACGCTCAAGAGCGAATTGTGAACGTCCCAGGCTCTGAAATTACAGGTACCCGCGGTGGTATTCATAACTCAGTGACACGCGTCTGCCCTAAACCGACTCATATGATCGGTGGTTATGCGCATCAGGCCTATGGATTTAACTATTACGGAACGGTGGGCTCAAATCGTGATGAATTCGTTGTCGTACGGAAAATGAAACGCATTGATTGGTTGGATGGCGAAGGTAATGATTATGAACAGGAGACAGTGAAATGAAAATTCGTTCACAAGTCGGTATGGTGCTGAACTTAGACAAGTGCATAGGATGCCACACCTGTTCAGTGACCTGCAAGAATGTCTGGACCAGTCGGGAAGGCATGGAGTATGCCTGGTTTAACAATGTCGAGACCAAACCCGGTATTGGCTATCCCAAAGAATGGGAAAATCAGGATAAGTGGAAAGGAGGTTGGTTACGCCGAGCGGATGGTCGTATTGAGCCGCGTATCGGAGGACGCTTTCGTGTATTGGCGAACATTTTTGCTAATCCCGATTTGCCAGAAATAGATGATTACTACGAACCCTTTGATTTTGATTATGAACATCTGCACAAGGCTCCTGAAGGTAAACATCAGCCTGTCGCACGTCCACGCTCCTTAATCAGTGGCAATCGGATGAATAAGATTGAGTGGGGACAATTGGGAAGAAATTCTGGGTACAGAGTTTGCCAAGCGGCGTAAGGATAAAAACTTTGACCAGGTTCAAGCCGATATTTACGGTCAGTTTGAAAACACCTTCATGATGTATTTACCGCGTCTTTGCGAGCATTGCTTGAATCCTGCATGCGTTGCATCTTGCCCAAGTGGTGCCATATACAAGCGGGATGAAGATGGCATTGTCTTAATTGATCAAGATAAATGCCGTGGCTGGCGGATGTGCATCAGCGGTTGTCCATACAAAAAGATTTACTATAACTGGAAAACCGGAAAATCAGAAAAATGTATTTTCTGCTACCCACGTATTGAGTCAGGTCTTCCAACGGTCTGTTCTGAAACCTGCGTAGGCCGTATTCGTTACCTAGCGTACTCCTATATGACGCCGACAGAATCGAAGAGGTTGCAAGTACACCAGATGAAGGTGATCTCTATCAGAAACAACTGGAAATTTTCTTAGATCCATTTGACCCCAAAGTCATTGCGCAAGCGAAGTTAGATGGTATTGAAGACAATGTGATCCGGGCTGCACAAGGTTCACCAGTGTACAAAATGGCTGTTGACTGGAAGTTGGCTTTGCCTCTACACCCAGAATATCGCACCTTGCCAATGGTCTGGTATGTCCCTCCATTATCACCGATTCAGTCCGCAGCCGATGCTGGAAAGATAGGGCATGTAGGTGTGTTGCCTGATGTTGATAGTTTACGAATTCCGGTTCGTTATTTAGCAAACTTACTGACAGCGGGTGACGAAAAGCCGGTGACTTTGGCGTTAAAACGCATTCTTGCGATGAGAGAGTTTAAACGCTCACAGCAGGTTGAAGGGGTTGTAAATAAGCAAGCATTGGATCAGGTGGGTCTTTCGATCCAGCAGGCCGAAGAAATGTACCGTTACTTAGCGATTGCGAATTACGAAGATCGTTTTGTGATACCCAGCAGCCATCGTGAGTTAGCACGAGAGGCTTTTCCTGAACGTAATGGTTGTGGCTTTACGTTTGGGAACGGCTGCCAAGGTGGGGACAGTGAGTTTAGTTTGTTTGGTGGCAAAAAACAGACAACAACCATGGTTCAAAAACTCAGCGGTGTGCAGCAAGTTGATCCTGCGTCATTAAAGGATTGAGGAGTATTCCATGAAAAGTCTTAAAGTGATTGCTTATTTACTTGATTACCCATCACCGGAAATGCGTGATTCTCGTGTAGAGATGGTTGCGTATCTCCGTCAAGAGCGCATCGTGTCCGGTGAGCTTTTAGAACAACTCATCGCCTTCGTTGATGAACTTTGCACGATGGACGTATTAGAGGCACAAGAGGCGTATGTCTCGCTCTTTGATCGTGGTAGGTCCGTGTCATTGCTGTTATTTGAGCATGTTCATGGAGAATCTAGAGATCGTGGACAGGCGATGGTTAATTTAATGGCTGAATATGAAAAAGCAGGACTCGAGATAGATGCCCGAGAGTTGCCAGACTATTTGCCTTTATTCCTAGAGTTTTTGTCAACACGGCCCACCAATAACATCCGTCAGTGGCTATGCTCGATAGAGCATATCCTTGCCTTAATTGGGGAGAGATTGAAGCAAAGAGAGAGTGCTTACGCACTCCTTTTCGAAGCCTTACTGATCATCGCTGGATCAGAGTTTGAGGATACATCAATTGCGGAACGTGTTTCTTCCGAAGTTCGAGACGATACACCCGAAGCATTAGATAAAGTCTGGGAAGAAGAAATGGTGCAGTTTATCGGAAACAGTACGAGTTCATCCTGTGGGGAGTCGGGTGTGATCCAGCAGAGGCGTGCAGAGTTAGGTCGTGTGCAGACCTTACATGTACAGAATCTCCAGAC
The DNA here is from genome assembly GCF_000585235.1 of Nitrincola nitratireducens. Taxonomy (NCBI): domain Bacteria; kingdom Pseudomonadati; phylum Pseudomonadota; class Gammaproteobacteria; order Oceanospirillales; family Oceanospirillaceae; genus Nitrincola; species Nitrincola nitratireducens. The sequence continues at coordinate 67,245 of NZ_AONB01000023.1, forward strand.
AACTGTTTAACAGTTTCGGATAAGAGGATATAGGTTATGCAATATCTAAATTATTTGTTCTTTGGGATATATCCTACATTGCCTTGGCAATATTTCTAGTTGGCAGTTGGTTACGGTATGACCACGGGCAATTTACATGGAAAGCCGGTTCAAGCCAGATGCTCAGTTCATCCGGTATGCGCCTGGCCAGCAACCTCTTTCATGTGGGGATATTGCTGATTTTCTTTGGTCATTTAGTAGGGCTTCTTACTCCTTCATGGGTGTATGAGCCTTTTATGTCCGCAGGCACTAAACAAATCATTGCGATAGTGGTGGGTGGTGTTGCTGGTGCGATGTGTTGGGTTGGGTCGTTTATGCTGCTTAAGCGTCGTTTGACAGATCCACGCGTTAAAGCGACAGGAACGTTTGCAGATACATTGGTGATTGGCATTCTTTGGGTTCAAGTTACCTTGGGTATGCTTACTATTGTTGCAAGCTTGGGGCATTTAGATGGCTCTGTTATGAAGCAGTTATCCTATTGGGCCCAGGCTGTGGTCACCTTCCAAGGTAACCCCGCGCAGTACATTGAGGGTGTGCACCCAATCTACAAAGCTCATATTTTTCTAGGTATCACCATTTTCGTGGTCTTCCCCTTCACGCGCTTAGTGCACGTATGGAGTGCCCCCGTTGAGTATCTAACACGTCGTTACCAATTGGTTCGTAAACGCGCTTGATCCCTATTGTTAGGCGGGACTAGATCCCGTCTGACTTTTTGTCTTTGGAGATAATCATGAACATGATCCCATTAACACAAGTTGACATTGATCTATCTGGACATAGATTTCCAGACGTTAAAGTCGCAAATGAACTTATCGATCAAGAGGATATTGCCCGCGAGATGCAACATCACCCTAGTGACAGTCTTGAACAGGTTTGGATATCGGCAGCGCGTAGTTTAGTCATTAAGCGGCTACTTGAGATGAGAGCGCTTGAACTAGGGTTGACGGAAGAGGATGAAAGTCAGCGTATAGCCTCGTTGTTAGAAAAAGAGCTTCCTATACCTGAACCGGATACATCTGCTTGTGAGCGTTACTATGAACAGAACATGGCGCGTTTTAAAACGCCTTCATTATTAGCTGTTCGTCATATTCTTCTGGCAGCCGCTCCAGATGACCAAGAAACTAGAGATTCTAGCTATGCCGCAGCGTTGGATATTTTGCAAATCTTGAAAAAAGATGAGTCACGGTTTGGCACCTTGGCTGCACGTTATTCGGCCTGTGAATCAAAGCATCAAGGAGGGCAGTTAGGTCAAATTAGCAAGGGGCAAACCGTTGCTGAGTTTGAGCGGCAGATTAAAGACCTGCCTGTTGGTTTGCATTCCTCTCCGATTGAGAGCCGTTACGGTTGGCATATTGTGTCAATTGATCAGCGAATAGAGGGTGAACAAATGCCTTATGAAATAGTAAAAACTACGATTCAACAAATGCTCCAAGAGAGTGTCACACGCCGCTGCTTAAAGCAGTACATTCAGGTACTTGCTTCAGAGGTTGCTATTGAAGGGATTGATATGGGCCAAGATACATCTCCTCTTATGCAATAAGAATCACTTAAACGTTTTCAAATAAAAGGCTAAATAATGGGGCATGTGAAAAACAATACACCTTTCCGACCCTTAAATATTGCTGTCTTAACAGTGTCGGATTCACGAGTGCTTGATGAAGATGATGCTGGGCAATTGTTGATAGATGGAATACTGGCGGCTGGACACCTTGTTGGGAATCGCACACTTGTTAAAGCGAATCGATATGGCATCCGAGCCGTTGTGTCCGCTTGGATTTTAGACCCGAATACTCATGCAATTTTAGTGAATGGTGGTACAGGTCTGAACGAAAGTGACTGTGTACCTGAAGCCCTGATTCCATTATTTGATCGATTGATTGATGGATATGGAGAGCTATTTCGCTTGCTATCCTTTCAATCATTAGGTTCGTCTTCTATGCAGTCGCGAGCGGTAGCTGGCATCGCAAATAAAACGGTAATCTTTACCATGCCCGGATCGCCAAAAGCCTGTCGACTGGCATGGAATGAACTGATTTCATTGCAATTAGATGCAAGGCAAAAACCATGTAATTTTGTTGCAGGCCTCGTGTCTGATGTCGAAAACTGTGCGTCACGAAATGATAATGTATGAAGATGAGGTTTAGAAATGGTCATGAGTAAAAAGTGTGGCTGTGATACCGCTGGCAGTACGTCATTAATGCCCCTTTCTGAAGCCGTCCAACAACTTTTATTCGAAGCTAGATGTCTTGTTGAGGCTGAGGTTTGCCCGCTTCATAAAGCATCGGGTCGTGTTTTAGCACAGGACTACATTGCTCGTTATGCCGTTCCTCCCACTGATAATAGCGCGATGGACGGATATGCACTGAGCTTTGATGATCTCACAGTATCTAGAGCAATGCGCGTTAGTCAACGTATTCAAGCAGGGTCGCTAGCTCAGCCTTTAGAGAAAGGGACGTGCTGTCGTATCTTTACCGGCGCCCCTATTCCATTCGGAGCTGATACGGTGATTATGCAAGAGCATGTAGAGCCGTTAAATGATGACGTTGTGTATTTGATTGGATCTATGGCAAAAGGAGATCATATCCGTTTAGCCGGAGAGGATTTAAAGCCCGGAGATAAAATTTTATCGAAAGGGGTACGTTTAGGACCGGCTGAGTGTGGTGTGCTCGCGAGTCAAGGTATTGATAAAGTAAGTGTTTTTCGACCGTTAAAAGTGGCAGTTCTCGCAACCGGTGATGAGTTAATTCAACCCGGACAACCTTGGTCGCAGGGTAAATTGTTTAACAGTAATCGTTATACCTTAATGGCCGGTATTGAAAGTTTGGGCATGCAGGTCATCGACATGGGAGTTGTAAAGGATGAGGCTCTTGCAACGCAGGCGATTTTACAAAAAGCCAGTGAGATTGCTGATGTTATTATCACAACGGGTGGTGTTTCTGTCGGAGAAGCTGATTTTGTGCGTGATTGCGTAGCTCAATCGGGGCATTTAACGCTCTGGGGAGTGGCGATCAAACCTGGAAAGCCCTTTGCATTTGGCGACGTGCATGGCGTTCCATTTTTAGGTCTACCAGGTAATCCTGTAGCAAGCTTAGTGACCTTCGATGTGTTGGCTTTACCTTACTTAAGACAATGTCAGGGGATGAAATACAAACCTTTGACCGAATATAAAATACGAGCAGGTTTTAGTCGTAGTAAAACGCTGGCTCGACAAGAGTTTCTTCGAGTAAGTCTAGTCAATCGTGATGATCAAACCGTCGCGATCCTTCCTGGATCTCAAGGATCAGGAGTATTAAGTACCGCCAGTGAAGCAGACGGCTATCTTGTCATACCTCCATTGACCCCTATTCAAAAAGGCGATGTATATGCGTATTTGCCCTACTCTGGATTCCGTTGGTAATTCTCAAGCCTTTGATGGGTCCGATGAGCAAATGTGTACCAATGCCTGTATGGTCAAAAATCATGCGTTGTTCTGCTGTATGGCTGTAGAGGGCGCTCAGCGTTTGATCAAACGAGCCAAACATATACACATTCCAAGCCATCGCTTAATCTATCGAGAGGGAGATGAGGCGGATAAGTTCTATTTAATAGTGAAAGGCAGTGTAAAGTTATTTAGACCCACACAGGAAGGAGGTGAACATATTATTGATATTGTTCGATCAGGCCATCTTCTAGCTGAGTCCGAGATTTTTGATCAAACACACCAATACCACTACTTTGCTGAAGCCTTACAAACGACCCAAATGATAGGTTTTTCAACCGTTATATTTAGAGAAATAATTAGTCGAGACATTGATGCCTCACGGAAGTTGTTAGCGTATTTCTCAGACTCTCTTAAACGTAAAAATTATGACCTTGAGGTGATGATTAATTGTCCGGCTAAGAAGAGACTGTTGATTTATTTTAAACAGTTATTAGAGGATAATTATGAAAAGGGGGGTGGTGTTCAGTCAGTTGAAATAAAACTACCTATGCCAAAATGTCAATTGGCGGCTAGACTTGCAATGAAACCAGAAACACTATCTAGAATACTCGCTGAACTTAAGCAGAAAGGAATTATTCATATGTCAAGCCGAAAAATACTCATCAATAATGTCGAAGAGTTCATGAAGTTAGCTGTTTGATCATCAACTATAAACTGTATCCTCTAAAAGGGTTTGTATTGAGCTAAATAGATTGCTGATATAACAAAAGCTCCAGCGAAGCTGGCACCGATTACACGATAATGAAATGCTTTTGACTTCATGGCCATAAAGCCGAAAGTGATGTAAAAAAATATTAGGGTGAGTTTTAATAAAAACCATTTTGCATCTAGGGGGGAAAGGCGATAGGTCCAGGCGAGTGTTAGTCCACTGGCAAGCAGTAAAGTATCTATTATATGTGGTGCTACTTTCATAACTCGCCAATGGATGAAGGGTATTTCCATTTCTTTACAAATGAATCGTATTGAAAAAAACAAGACCGAAGAGAATGCAAGGAATACATGTAGTTGTTTTAATAAAAGTACGTCGATCATAATGAGCCCAAAGTAGTAACGTTTCAACCACCCGTCATATTCATGAGCCTTAAGACTTGAATATGATTGTCTTGATCAAATAAATGCTGTTCTGGTTTGAGTAAAATAGCGTTTGATATTGCAGATTTCAATGCTTGGTTACTATTCTTCTTACTTCTAAGTATTGATCTTAAATCAATTGAATGCTCATTTCCTAAGCATAACAGTAGCCTGCCTTCAGCTGTTATTCTGACTCTATCGCATTCGGAGCAAAAGTTGTGCGAATAAGGTGAAATGAATCCGACCTTAGTCGATGAGTCTTGCATGGTGAAATACCGTGATGGACCTGATGTTTTGATATTGCTATTTTTTAAAGCGTAGCGCTGTTCAATAATAGATTTTACTTCATCGCTGGAACAGAACGTCTCTTTTCGACTATGATCCGTAACGATACCAATCGGCATTTCCTCAATAAAACTAATGTCAATATTACGATCACGAGCAAACTCAACTAGGTTCAATACTTCATCATCATTCCTACCCTTCATGATGACGGTGTTGATCTTAATCGACTCAAACCCTTGAGTAATAGCGGCATCAATTCCTTTAATCACTTTATCTAGATAACCGGTCCGAGTTATTTTATGAAATTTATCTTGATCTAAAGAGTCCAAACTAATGTTCAAACGGGTGAGACCGCATTGTTTTAATTGTTGAGCATAATGTACCAACTGACTGCCGTTGGTCGTCATTGTGAAGTCGTTAAATCCGAGCGTGCCGATGTAATCTGTCAGCTGTGTGATGTCTTTGCGTACAAGTGGTTCCCCCCCTGTTAGTCTGATTTTTTCCACGCCGAGTTCTGAAAATACGCTGGCAATTCTTCCAAGCTCTTCTAGGGTTAGTACATCGTCTCGTGGTAAAAATCTCATGTCTTCGTTCATGCAGTAGACACATCTAAAATCACAGCGGTCAGTCACTGACATTCGAATATAGCGAATTTTTCTCCCAAATGAATCAATTAGAAAGTTTGAATTAACATTTCGGACTTTAGTAAGTTGATTCATGATGGCACCCCTGGTTATTGATTGTTAGCCGCCGGTGACCGGTGGAAAAAATGCTATTTCATCACTTGGGTTGATAACGTGGTTTCTCTTGACGAGTTGTTTGTTTACTGCACATAGGATGTTTTTTTCATTGAGTGTTGTTTTCCAAATGTCTCCCTTTTCACTCAAGTGTGAAATGATATCGTCAATGGTTTTTCCTGTTAAGTCGCTTGGATTTAAGTCTAAGGACTCTGTTTTTAACTTTTCTTTTATGTCAGCAAAAAATACTATTCTTAAGAGATTGGTAGGAATGTCTTTTTTTAGATTTTCTATTTGTTTGAAGATCTGGTTGTTCCTATCCCAGTTTCCTGATTTACCACCCACTTTTGTTTGAAGGGAAATGTTTTTTATTTCCATCAGTTTATCGACAGATTTGCACATATCATAGATTGTGAGTGCAGCTACGGATACAGAGGTTAGAGCCTCCATTTCAACACCTGTTTTTCCTTCGACTTTACATTTTGAAATGATGTTAATTCCAGGGAGACTGAAGTTGGGGATTAAATCAATATTGACTTTGTTTAATAATAATGGGTGGCATAAAGGAATGATATCAGATGTTTTTTTGGCTGCCATGATGCCTGCAATTCGTGCAGCAGATAAAACATCACCTTTAGGATGTTTCTTCTCCAAAATCATACTGAGAGTTTGTGGTCTCATCATAATGACTGCTTGTGCTTGAGCAACTCTAGAAGAACTTTCTTTCTCTGATATATCAACCATTCTTGCTTGGCCGAGATCGTTGAGATGGGTAAAGGGTTGCATTTTTAGCCTCTTTAAAGGTTTTTGAAATCTGTATTGAGTAAAATCTAGGGTATATGAAATCTGCTACTCAATAGGTTGACAGAGACGTTGAATAATTGGAATTGATCTCAATAGGTAACACTATATAGGTATAAATAAAACGCTTTAATTTTTAGATAAGAAGCAAGTCGTGATTGCCTTAGGGCTTTTCAAATAGGTGAAGTTGATCCCCTAATAAACTCAGTGACACAACCATGCTTGTATACAGTTTCTGACGCTCAACAAAATGGCGTGGTATGTAGAATCTAAGAGGTAATTCAGGTGCATGAAGAGGACGAACACTGATACTGACATGTGGACCTAAAAGAACCATCTCTTCAATACGTCCTTCTACAGGATTCTCTTTGTCTCCGTTAGAGGGGCGATCAGGACGATGCAAAATTAGGCTCTGCGGTGTTGCCATCCATTCAAGCGTTTGACCCACTGAATAGCGTTTTTGCTTGGGGATACGGAGGTATAGGCCACACCAGTCCAGTATGATTTCCTGATCGGTTATGTTTTTTACAATCCCTTTAAATAGATTATGCATGCCTAACAAGCGAGCGACTGTCGGATTGGTTGGGTGGTTCATCAGTTCATCAGGTGTAGCAACTTGTAGTAGTTGACCGTGATGAAGTACACAAATTCGATCAGCTAATTGCAGGGCTTCCTCAAGATCATGCGTGACTAAAATTGTGGGCGCTTCAATCTGACTACGTAATAAAGCCAGTTCTCGACGGAGTTTGTGGCGCGTTGCTTGGTCGACGGCGGAAAAAGGCTCATCTAATAATAGCAATTGAGGCTTGGCGACCAAGGCTCGGGCCAATGCCACTCGTTGGCGTTGCCCGCCTGATAATTCATGCGGCTTACGTTGCTCCAGTCCGGCTAAATGCACACGTGCTAACCAGTCCAAGGCATTTTGTTTTGCGACTGCTTTCGAGTGCTTTTGCAGTGGAATCATCACGTTTTGTAAGGCGTTAAGATGGGGGAACAGTGCATAGCTTTGAAAGACCATTCCCAGAGAGCGTTGCTCCGGTCTCAGTTGTATCTTGTGCTGACTGCTTAACCATTGAGTGTTACCGCTGTGAATGTGTCCTATGACATCGGTATATAATCCTGCTAAGCATCGTAGCAGTGTTGTTTTTCCACTTCCAGATGGGCCGAGTAGGGCAACTAACTCACCTGCTCGTACACGAAGCTTGGCGTTTAATGGGATCTTTCCTTTTGATTCAAGACAAAAGTCCAGATCTAGCTCGGAGCTCATGTTTTTCTCCGTTGACGGAACTGCCCTAAACTCTGCAGTAGGAGCAAACTCATAAATGCAAGCGTGAGCAGTACCAATGCCATTTGGCCAGCGGCATCCAGATTAAAGGCCTGAACTTGATCATATATAGCGATAGACAGAGTTCGTGTTTCCCCGGCTAAGTTGCCCCCCACCATTAACACTACGCCAAACTCACCTAGGGTATGTGCAAAGGTTAAAACAAATGCACCTGCAAGCCCTGGCCAAATCAATGGTAGCTCAATCTTACAAAAGGTCTGCCAAGGTGTGAGTCCACAGGTTCTTGCCGCATCACGTAACTCTCGATCAATAGCGCTAAAAGCGTGCTGTATAGGTTGAACGGTAAACGGGAGGTTCGCGATGATGGATGCGATGAGCAAGCCTTGAAAACTAAAATTTAGAGATGAGTTAAATAGGCTTTCCCATGCACGACCAAGAGGAGCCTGTCCTGAAAAGGCCACTAGGAAATAATAACCAAGGACAGTGGGAGGGAGTACTAGGGGTAAAAAAATCACACTTTGCAGTACAGGTACCCAAGAGCGCTGACTCCACGCAATCACACGTCCCAGTCCAATGCCAATCGGTAAAAGCAACAGACTAGTGAGCATGGCCAATCGAAAGGAGATTTCGAGTGCTTGTAGCTCCATCAAGGTGCTCCAAAGCCATGTTCAATCAGTATTTTCTTAGCCGTAGTAGTTTGCATAAAGTCATAAAATGAATGTGCTGTAGGCGTCGCATGTTTCATTAATACCATTTTTTGCTCAAGCGGTATGTGCTCAGACTCAGGAATCAGCCACGCTTGGCCGGGAAGATCCCTCCGGCTGGCCAGTAAAGGCCAAGCGACAATACCCGCACGAGCGGCACCGGAGAGAACAAACTGAACGGATTGAGCTGCATTTTCGCCTAGAACAAGTCGCGGCTGTAATGTGTCCTTAACAGACCAATGCTGTAGCCAATCCATCGCAGCCATGCCGTAGGGTGCATGTAGCGGGTTGGCAATTGAGAGCTTATCGCTAGAGTGTGCATTTTCCTGCCATTTTAAAAGTGCCTCTGATGCTGAATCTGCAGACAGGGCATCTTGAGTGTAAAATGCAAGTCTACCAAAAGCATAGCGAGTACCTGCATCTAACGTGAGTTTTTCATTATAAAGTAGCTCGACGAACTCTGAATTGGCGGAAAAAAACAGCTCAAAAGGGCCCCATGGCGCAACTGGCTGGTAAAAACACCGGAAGAGCCGAAGGTTATACTGATATTGCTATCAGGATGACTCTCTTTAAAGGCTTTTTCAATATTAGGCAGCGCCAGTTGTAAATCCGCTGCCGCCGCAATACGAACTGGATTGGCCGCATACGTAGATAATGGAAGAAGTAGCAGAAGAATTAAAATGAACGGCATTAGAGCTCCAGATTTACAACGTTATTCTATAGAAAAACATATCAACAAGGAGGCGGCAATACCTCTCAGGTAATAAACAATGCGACCCGTTATTGTGGAAAGGAATCTTTTGGTCTGAAAACCCTTATCACTTTTTCATCACAGACAAGATATGGGCCATCCATCAGATCAATACAATACGGAATTGCAGGAAATACGGCGTCTAGGCATTGACGAATCGCTTTTGGTTTTCCGGGTAAATTCAGCAGTAGACTATTCCCTCTAAGTCCGGCTGTTTGTCGAGAGAGTATGGCGGTGGGGACATACTTTAACGACTCCATTCTCATTAACTCACCAAAACCAGGCATTAATCGATCGCACACGGCCTCAGTGGCTTCTGGGGTCACGTCTCTAACCGCGGGTCCTGTCCCACCTGTGGTAATCACCATACAACACTTCTCATCATCCACTAAGGTTTTGAGAGTCTCCGAAATTTCATCTTTTTCATCAGGGATAAGACGATAGACAGCCTCCCAGGGGCTGGTCAGATAGGAAGATAACGTATCAATAATAGCGGCGCCTGAAAGATCTTCATATATCCCTTGGCTCGCTCTATCGCTTACAGTAACAATGCCAATTCGTGCTTTTAGTGTCATATAAAATCTCAGTTAAGGTGAACAACATCGCCCTTGCGATTCATTGCAAGGAAATTCGAAATCATCCCCATTTGGATCTGTTGCATCATCATTTTCAATGGTTGAAGGCATTCTTCGCTTGTTGCACGAATGCCAGCTCTTCCATCCATGGCTGCAACAAAGACAATGTCCCAGCTAAATCCTGTTTGCTCGGATTCGCTGACGAGCACAGAGAACTGATCAACCTCGTCAGGTGTGCGATCTACACAGAGTGTGGGAACCAATGTACCACCCTCTCCGCGGGCAAACTCGTCTCTTTGATGCTCATTTGCATTTTCAGGCAATTCTGCTTTTGCGAACACAAACAACAGTCGTTGCGGCTCTTGTTGTTGTTTAGCTAGATTGATCAAATCATTATAGTCATGGAGATTCATGTGTTTTTTCCCACTTAAAATATTTAAGTACGTGTGCACCTA
>NZ_AONB01000024.1:0-64351 GCF_000585235.1 Nitrincola nitratireducens
TGGTTAACCGAAGAATGTCTAGTGCCCCAGGCTAGCCTGCAAGGAGCAACCCAGTCTGGCAGTGGTTAACAACCACGCTAAGTGAGCCTCAATAGGTGTTTGCTGTAAGTCATTCACAGCCAACGATGACAGATGAAGTAGGATCACTGGCTCAGGGACTTGATATTGGCCGCTAACGCGGCCAATAAAAAACTAATGCCTATTGACAAGATTTGGGCTCATAGGTGTTAGCGCCTTTTCAGGCCTCTTGGTAAGAAGGCATCTATCTCGTCATCCGAGAATGTCAAATCCTCTAATTCCTTAAGTGCTTTTTGCGCCTTTTTGTATGCCTTAAAATTCGTGCTTGGCGCACCGGAATAGAGAGAATGTAACTCTTCCACTAATTCATCCCTCTTCTCTTGCACACGACGTTCATCATAGTCTTCTGATCTCATGTCAGTAAGAAGTGAAAGGTAGCGTTCGCGTATTAACCATAAATCTGTCGCGGTCTGCCGATGCTTCTGCGCAATTTGTCCCAAATCATAGTCTTTGGTGTAGCCATTTAGTACTAGCAGAAGCGCCGACACGCATCCACCGGCAATCGCACCAGCTTGTCCTGTTCCGAAAATAATAGATACAAACCCAACTGTGCTAAGCGCTGACAACACTATTTGAAGTATCTTGATATGCGATAATCGAGACAACAGCATATCCGCACACTTCTCATGCGTTTTGTGTGAATACACCACTCGCCCATAGCACTCTCGAATCTGGTCTTCCAAATGCACATTTTTAACTTGGGAACTGATTTCCAAAAACCTCCCTCCATTTCTGCTTCGCGGACCACTCGCGTTTTGGATTCGCAGACTCATGCTCACATGCCTCAATAGCAATATTGCAGCACCGCCTAGCTTTCCATTGAAATAAGCCCTTCCCGTAGACAGATTGGCCACTGCCGGGTGCCTTCCAATATGCCTTTTCTTTATCTTGCTTGGCCATAAAATCAAAGAAGTCCCTACACATCCAGTCGTAGTACATAAACGACTTATCTCTATGCTTCCAAGTTTCGATAAACTGGTAGGCCAACGTGTCTACCAAAAGCCCACCTATTGGGACTTCCCACTTGTTTTTCCATACTCTCATCATCCGGCAAAGCCAAACTAAGTTCTTATTGCATTGGTCATTTCTTGTTCTTATTGCCAGTATCTCAGGTCTCGGATTTGTAACGCGCCAGCGTCCTCCGCTATTTGCATCCGGATAGGTGTAGCTATCGTTATCATTTATGAAGGCGGGGACAACCTCATAGATTAATCCATCTGTAAATGGGACAAGAATTACTTGCCCATCGCCTCTTATACTAGTTTTCGAGTATGTTTTTTCAATTGTACGCTTTACTTCCTGCAACAACGCAGACTGCCCATTACCAATATAGTCATTGTACTTTTTATAAACCGAGTATGGCAGTTGAAATATCATGTCTAGATCGCTAAACCCATTAACGGCAGTATTTCTGCCATACGAACCTACGTAGAGGCTATGGGAAGTGTCAGAGGTGGTGTTCCAGTAATCGGTGTTTAACCGCCGTGTTATGGCTTTATAGCGGCGCGATATCGATTCCTTATCTTTCACCTTAATGTCGACACAAAATTTTCTAAACCAATCTCCAACTGACACTATGACTCCTTAGTTGATCGCTAACGCTTTGCTAAGCAGCCGTACGTAAGTGCGGTCTGCTTGAGCTAATTGTTAGGCTACCGACAGAAGACTTGGTTACCAATCCGATTGCAGATCGTAGTTTTATTTTGCTGCGGCGCCCAGGATTCCATCATTTGATTGTTCTGGTGTTGTAGTTGCTGGTTCATCTGATTGATTTGTTGCAAAGTGTTGTTGTTCTGTTGCTGCAGGGCTTGGTTCATCTGATTCATGGATGCCGAAAATGCCGCGCTTTGTGCGGCGGCGGCTTGCGCCTGTTGGGCAGCGACATAAGCCCGCTGCTGCTCAGCCTGCACGACCTCCCGTTGCTTCTGCTCCATTTCCTGCTTGTACCTGGTCTCGGCCCTGGCGTAAGGCTCTTTCCACTGATCGCGCCAAGTACAGATTTGACGCGCTATTTCCATGTCCTTGGCAGGCACCCCGTTGATACTGTAATCAGTAGCGCAAGCCATGTGCAGGTATTCGCGTTCCATCTGCTGGGCCATGGTTGCATCTGTGATAGCTTTTTGCGCAGCAGTTTGCGCTTCGTCGATTTTCGATGTCAGATGGGCGATGTATTCAGACGGCAATTGCACCAGTTCGGCAATACTTTGGCCATCAGCAGCAACTTTTTGGTGCTGGATAGCGCCGTTTCGGAAACGAACGATGCGGAAACCAATGGGTTTCATTGTGCCGGGGACAGCGGCAAAAAGAGCGTATTGTGGCTGGTCCGATGTGGCAGGAAGCGCAGAAAGGTCCATCAACACATAGACGAGCTTTTCATGAGATTGATTGACTGTAGCTCTGACTGGACTGAATGGTGAGCTTATTACTGCTAGGTACCGCGAGCGATCCTGGTCATCCGCAATTCCTGCACGGTATTGAATAGAGAATTCGGTGCTGTCGCTCGTGATGTTTTCGCTGTATCCAGAAACCGAGCCCCAAGTTGCACCACTTACACCATAGCCTCCTCTATTATGTACATAATCAATAAACCTGTAGGGCTGCCCTTTTGAATCGCCATTGCCGTTATAGATGGTGATTTCTTCGAAGTGGTGCGTATCGGACAGGGCGATGTCGCGGCCAAGACCGTAGGCATAGCCATCTTTGCAATCGCCATCCCAATAAGAGCGGAAGTTCCTGCGTTCAAGCTGCTCCTTGCTGGTGGGCAGCTTGCACGGCTCGGTCTTGTTGACTGGCTGGGTGTAAAGCTTTTCAGGCTGCGGTGGGACAGGCTGGTTTCTCGTGGCGCTGATGATCTGGTTCTCGGAGGTCGTGGCTTCAGCCATGCTGACCTTCCGCGGACCGGTGGCGCAAGCACTGAGAATAAACATTACGGCCGTAATACCGAGGATTGGTGTCAGTTTCATGGGTTGCTTAATTCCTTACGTTGGGAGTTCTGGAGTAGGTCGATCATGTTTTGCAGAAGCATCAAATCGTCCGTCGATGTGCTGTAGCCCTGAGATGACATGCGTTTCAGAAGATCGGCCAGCGAAGCGTCCTCCTTGAAGGCAGTCCTCAGTTTTGGCGACAGAGCATCAAGTTCTTTCAGCAACGGCAGAAGCTCGGCAGCTGCCTTGCCATCGAATACCATGCTGAAATCAGCATCGTTGTTGTCATTGTTGATGAAGTCGGTCATCAAGCGATGGATGTGTGCCAGTTCCAGCAACACCTTTAGAAACAGTTCTGACTGTGCGCGCTTGGTCAGTGCTTCCTTCGCCAAGGTATTGGCGGTCTTGGCAGATGTCGCAGACTTCCATGCAGCAATGGCCGAGGCGATTGCCGCAAGCAGCGAACAGACAGAAATAGCCAGATTGATGCAACTCATCACTTAGCCTGAAACTCTTGAAGCTGGATAAGCAGAGGCTCCAGTTTGTCCTTGATCGCAGGTTCAATGGTTTCGTGCAGTAGAGAAAAGTGGATGTAATCGGCGACTTGCCCGCGCTTCTCGGCAGGAATATCTTGCGCCGCAACCGCCGAAAGAATCCGGTTGATGTGTTGCACCTCGTCAGCCGATTTGCTGTATTCACCATCCGGAAACTCATTGTTCCAGAAATTACTTGTAACCATGAAATTACTCCCGCGGACTTTCCTGTTCACGATACACCTCTCTACGAAGCCTAACATTTTAATAACACGCCAACTCGCTTTGTCGAACCTACCATTTCAAAAAAACGCATCTATTTAACTGTTTTAAAATAACTTTTTTAAAAACGTTTCAAGTACAGACCCATCAAAACGAGCTCGCACGGTTCGTCAAATCACTCAGGCACGTTATTCTGGTCGGAAAATTAATAATACATTGATCCTAATATAGATTTTTTGAAAAAACCAGTGAAAACCGAGCGACTAAATGACATATTTGCCGACTATTCGTGCCAATCTATTGAAATCCCAAAAATATACTGTATATTTATACAGTAAATATCATCACACAGGAAGTGAATCATGTCTTCAAGCCCCTTTATAAACTCAATACGACGTGAGATTAGGCTCAGAGGTTATAGCTACACAACAGAGAAGTCTTACTTATACTGGATTCGGTTTTTCATACGTTACAATGCCTTAAAACATCCAACCGAAATGGGTGCTACTGAGGTTAGAAACTTCTTATCTTATCTTGCTACAGAGCGTCATGTTGCGGTCAACACTCAAAAATCGGCACTGAATGCTCTCGTTTTTTTATACCATAAAGTATTAAACAGGCAGCTAGGTGACCTTGGATTCCAACATGCTAAGCAAGGGCGTAGATTACCAACGGTCATCTCAGAGGTTGAAATCAAACTATTGATTGACCAGATGAATGATAGAGATAAGCTGATTTTTTCACTCCTCTATGGAAGCGGTTTAAGAATTAGCGAATGCTTAAGAATACGAATACAGGATCTTAACTTGTCCAATGGCAGCTTGCTCATTCGATGTAGCAAAGGAAACAAGGACAGAGTCACTATTTTAAGCCAAAGGCTTGAGAACGCACTAGATGTACAAACAGACATAGCGATCAAGCTTCAAACTGAAGACAATTCACGTGGCTATGGCCCTTACTTACCCTACGCATTATCAAAGAAATATCCAAACGCCTTTCGACAAAAAGGATGGATGTACTTATTCCCATCCTCGACTCTAAGTCCACATCCAATTTCAAATCATCTATGCCGACATCACTTACATGAATCTGTACCACGAAAATCATTAAAAAAAGCTGTTAATCAACTGGGTACAATAAACAAAAAAGTGAACTGCCACACCTTTCGTCATTCATTTGCAACTCACCTTCTAATGGCTGGACGCGATATACGAACGATACAAGAGCTATTGGGCCATAGCGATGTATCGACAACGCAAATATACACTCATGTCATCGGCCAGCACTTTGCTGGCACAACCAGCCCCCTAGACAAAATCCTATAACTCTTTCCCCATTTTCTCACCACTAACCAAGACTCAGCCCCTCAAAATCTGGATAATAGCGGGTTATCGCCTCTGTTTGATCAATCTTTAGCTCGGTACCCTCTGCATGGAAATCAAAGTTAACTTTCTCGACAATCTTCGACTTGAAGCCAAGTTTGATGATTTCACCGTCATCACTGACCAGCCCATACGTTACAAGGGGGATGGCTCTGCACCGAGTCCTTTTGACTATTTTCTCGCTTCTTCTGCCTTGTGTGCGGCCTACTTTGTGCGGGTGTATTGCCTGGCGCGTGACATTCCGACCGACAATATTCGCCTGTCGCAAAACAACATTGTCGATCCTGAGAATCGCTATAACCAGATTTTCAAAATTCAGGTGGAGTTGCCCGAGAGTATTTCTGAAAAGGACCGTGACGGTATTTTGCGCTCCATCGAGCGTTGTACGGTTAAAAAAGTGGTGCAAACAGGGCCTGAGTTTCAAATTGAAACGGTCGAGAATCTTGATGAAGATGCGCAAGCTCTGTTGATGGTGAAGCCAGAGGGCGAGTCGAGTACGTTTATTCCCGGTAAGGATTTACCGCTGGAGCAGACCATTGCCAATATGACGCAGATGTTGGCGGATTTGGGCATGAAGATCGAGATCGCATCATGGCGTAACTTGGTGCCGCATGTTTGGTCTTTGCATATTCGAGATGCAGCCTCGCCCATGTGCTTTACCAATGGCAAGGGCTCGACAAAAGAAAGTGCACTCTGTTCTGCATTGGGTGAGTTTATTGAGCGTTTGAGTTGCAACTTCTTTTACAACGATCAGTATTTTGGTGAAGACATCGCCAACAGTGCATTTGTGCACTACCCCAATGAGCGTTGGTTTAAACCCGGCGCAGATGACAGCTTGCCCAAGGGCATCCTGGATGATTACTGCCTAGAGATATACAACCCAGATGGGGAGCTGGGCGGTTCCAATCTGATTGACACCAATTCAGGCAACGAAGCCAGAGGCATTTGCGCCCTGCCCTTTGTGCGTCAGTCTGACGGTGAGGTGGTGTATTTCCCATCGAATTTGATTGAAAACCTCTACCTCAGCAACGGCATGAGCGCAGGCAATACGCTGTATGAAGCGCAGGTACAGTGTCTGTCTGAAATTTTTGAGCGTGCGGTTAAAAAAGAGATTATCGAAAACGAACTGGCTCTGCCCGATGTCCCCATCGAGGTGCTCAACAAGTACCCCAGCTTGTTGGAAGGCATCAAAGCCTTGGAAGAACAGGGCTATCCTGTGTTGGTGAAGGACGCGTCGTTAGGCGGTCAGTTCCCTGTGGCCTGCGTAACCCTGATGAACCCGCGCAATGGCGGGGTTTTTGCCTCGTTTGGCGCACACCCCAGCATGGAAATTGCCTTGGAGCGCAGTTTAACCGAGTTGTTGCAGGGTCGTAGTTTTGAGGGGATGAACGATTTCCAGCCGCCAACTTTCAGTGGCTTAGCTGTGTCCGAACCCAATAACTTCGTCGAGCATTTTATCGATTCGTCTGGCGTGATTTCGTGGCGTTTCTTTAGTAACAAGGCCGATTACGATTTCTGCGAATGGGACTTTTCTGGCACCAATCAAGAGGAAGCTCAACGTCTGTTTGCCATCTTGGAGGACCTCGGAAAAGAGGTCTATATGGCCATTCATCAAGACCTCGGCGCACCTGTGTGTCGTATTCTCGTGCCAGGCTATTCTGAAGTGTACCCGATTGAGGATTTGATTTGGGACAACACCAATAAGGCGCTGGATTATCGGGATGACATTCTCAATTTGCATCGCTTATCCGATGCGCAGTTGGCCGCCTTGTTCGAGCGTTTGGAGGAGAGCCAGCTCGATGATTATATGGACATCATCACCCTGATCGGCATCGAGTTTGATGAAAACACCGAGTGGGGACAGCTTACGATTCTGGAGTTAAAGCTCTTAATTCATCTGGCCTTGGGTCAGCATGAAGAGGCCTTGGAGCGCGTTGAGCAGTTCTTGCAGTACAACACCAATACTGTGGCGCGCGGCTTGTTTTATCGCGCAATCAATGCCGTGTTGGAAATCACCTTAGACGATGAGTTGGCATTGGAGGACTTTTTACCCAACCTCGTGCGCATGTTTGGTCAAGAGACCATGGATGCCGTGGTGGGTTCGGTGACTGGGGAGGTGCGCTTTTATGGTCTCACGCCCACAAACAGTCAGCTAGAAGGGCTCGACAAGCATTTGCGCTTAATCGAGAGTTATAAAAAGCTACATGCCGCGCGAGCAGCAAAAGCCGCCGTCTAAGAAGAGTCAACAGCCTGCGGCCCACCTCTGACAAGACGGGCGGCAGGCTGTTCATGAACACGCCCCTACTGAATCAGCGTGATTTCAGCCGGAGCGATGGATGGTCGCTTGCGGTGTTCGCTTAATGCGCGCCCGTCCAGGTGTGTTAAGAGAATCTGCAAGGGATCACCATGGCTCACAAGCACCAGTGTTTGATCCGCATAGGTGGCTTCGCAGTGTTCAATCACCGAGTGCATTCGCTGGGCCACACGCTCTAGGCTTTCGACCCCCTCGGCTGTTACATCAAGCCCGGCGGAGTCTTTGGCCCAGACGCTCTCATAAAACTGATCGCTTTGTTGTTCATACACCCCAAAACAACGCTCACGCAATAAGGTGTTCACCTCGATTGGGCAGTTGAAATGCTGTGCTAAACACTGGGCGCTCTCTGTTGTTCTTAAAAAGTCAGAATGAAGCAGGCGATCTGGGATTGGATAGGGCCAATCCTTAAGCGTCTGTTGCAGTTGCGCACGCCCCACATTCGATAGACCATACGCATGAATGCCGTTATCTGGATGGCTAATAATGCAACCCGCTTCATTCGCCAAACTATGGCCATGGCGCATCAGTAAGTAGGTGTTTTTTAATGGAGGCATGCTCTGGCTCTCGTTACATTAAACGTTTACGAACTTGGACAACAATAAACTCTATCAGGAGCACCACAGCGAAGATTGTGGTTAGCACCATGGCGACTTTCGGCCATTGAAACAGGTTCATTGCGTCATTCAGCACTACGCCAATCCCCCCGGCTCCCACCAGTCCTAATACGGCGGATTCTCGCACATTAATGTCCCAACGGAACAACAATATACTAAAAAAAGCGGGTTTGGCTTGTGGCCAGTAGGCTTTGATCAACACCGAGGTAAAGGAGGCACCCGTTGCGCGAATGGCTTCAACGCTGCCCATATTGACCTCTTCCAAGGCTTCTGAAAACAGCTTGCCGACAAAGCCGACCGAGCGCAGCGCAACCGCCAGTACTCCCGCCAAGACACCCGGTCCAAAGATCGCGACAAACAATAATGCCCAGATCAAGGAGTTGACCGAACGTGATGCAACCAAGAAGAACTTGGCAATCCAGTTCACCAATGAAGACTTCACAATGTTGTTGGCATTCATTAAGGCCAGAGGCACGGCCAGAATCAAACTGAGCAAAGTGCCCAGTGTGGCAATATGCAGGGTGTCGAGCATGGCTCCGTGAATGGTGGTGGGATAGGCAGCAAAATCCATCGGCCACATGCGTCTGAACATATCGGCCAATTGCTCGGGTGCATCCAGCAAAAACTCAGGGATGATTTCGACCGTGCGCAAAGAGGCAAAAAAGGACATGACGATGATCAGATACACCATATAGCGTGCGGATCGTTGCCCGAGCGTAAAACGCTGCCATTTTGGGGAATCCGTTGCATGGGAAACAGGCGTCATTACGGCATCTGCTTTCATTGGAAGATCCTCCGTACAAGATTGGATAAGGCTTCGCCCACTAAGATCAGGCAATAATGGCCAATAAGATGGCTGTCACAAAGTCATAATCGAAACGCTGGAAGGCCGAGAAGAGTGTTCCCCCTAGACCACCGGCTCCAACGATCCCCACCATGGTGGAGTTGCGCAAGTTGGAGTCCAATTGATAGATGGAAAAGCCAATAAATCGCGAAAACACTTGAGGAATTACCCCAAACACAATGGTGCTGATAAAGCCTGCCCCCGTGGCCCGAATCGCTTCGACTTGTTTGAAGGAGATTTCTTCAATGGCTTCGGCAAAGAGTTTGGCGACAAAGCCAATGGAAGCCACGGTCAGGGTTAAAATCCCGGCAAGCGCTCCAAAGCCCACCGCCTTCACAAACAAAATGGCAATAATCACCGGGTGAAAAGTACGGCACAGCGCAATAAACACACGCACGGGGATACTAATCACGTTTGGCATCATATTACGAGCGGCCATGAGCCCAACGAATAAGGAAATAAAAATACCCGCCACACTGGCGATAATGGCGATTTGAAGACTTTCAATTAAGTCATGTAACAACAATTCCCAACGAGTAAAGTTGGGTGGAAACAGTCGATCAAGTAAGCGCCCTCCTTGGTCAAGGCCCAGGACAAAACGATCCCAGCCAATATCCAAGGTTGTGAAGGCATAGGCTAGGTAAACGAACAGCCCCAGCCATAAAAACTTGGTGGACAGCGAGGTTTTAAAAGGGTTTTGACGGTCAACTATTGTAGCCATGACTCACCCCCATAAATGGATTTTAGATGCGTATCGGTAATGCCATCTGGCTTGCCGTCATACACCACTTGGCCACCACTCATGCCGATCATACGTTGGGCGTAACGCTTGGCAAGGTTGACATCGTGAATGTTAACGAGGGTGGGAATGCCTTTATCCTGTGCCAGTTGTCTCAACAGCTCCATAATCTCTACCGATGTTTTGGGGTCCAGAGATGAGGTTGGCTCATCTGCCAGCAGAATCACGGGTTCTTGCATAAGGGCACGCGCAATGCCGACACGCTGGCGTTGTCCACCCGACAGGCTGTCGGCGCGTTGCATCGCAAAGTCACTGAGCCCTACAAATGCCAATAATTCGAAGGCGCGCTTAATGTCTTTATCGCTGAAGTTGCGCCGCCAAGCACTCCATGCTGACATATAGCCCAAACGCCCCGTTAAGACATTTTCCAACACAGAGAGACGTTCAACTAAATTGTATTCCTGAAACACCATGCCTATTTGGCGGCGTACTTCTCTGAGTGATTTGCCTTTGATCTTCGCAACATCTTTGTCCTTGAACAAAATGCTGCCATCGGTTGGTTGAATCAGTCGGTTAATGCATCTCA
Source organism: Nitrincola nitratireducens (assembly GCF_000585235.1). Lineage (NCBI taxonomy): Bacteria > Pseudomonadati > Pseudomonadota > Gammaproteobacteria > Oceanospirillales > Oceanospirillaceae > Nitrincola > Nitrincola nitratireducens. Next base: position 10,237 of record NZ_AONB01000024.1, read on the forward strand.
AAAGGGTGCTTTTTCCGGTTCCAGACGGTCCAATAATCGCAATAACGCCCGGCTCATCAATTTCGATATTAATGTTCTTTAAGATGGGTTTATTTGACACATAGGCATGATTAAGCTCACGTATTTCAAGACGGCTCATAGCAGTATCCTTATAGGCATAGCGAACCCAAGACCATCGAAATAGGATGGCCTGAGTTCAAAGAGGATAAAAAAGTGGACGGTTATTTTTTCGCGGCGGCAGCTTCACGCTCAGCCAATTGTTGCAAACCGCGCTCTGTGTACGCGGTACCGGTGGCGTGTGCTATATCACGAACAACTTCCCAGTCGTCTTTGTAGGTAATTGGGAAAAAGCGATCTGCGCCGTCAAAGTTTGCCTGCATTTCGGGCGGAAAGCGGTAAGAGTCGAAGGCGTCTTTGATTTTTTCCACTAACTCGGGATGCAAGTCATGTGCATAGCCAAATGCGGAGGTGGGGAAACGTGCACTGCGGTAAATAACTCTAAAATCCTCTGCCTTCACTCGGCCTGCTTCAACCATGCGATCATACACATCGGAAGCAACGGGAGCTGCATCGTAGTCACCGGTCAACACGCCCATTACGGATTGGTCATGCTTGCCAGAATAGGCCACTTTATAATCTTCATCCGGTACAACACCTAAGGCCGGAAACAAGGCCCTAGGGGCCAGGTTACCTGAGTTGGACGATACGGCGGTATGAGCCACAGTACGGCCTTTGAGGTCTTCCATCGTTTGAATATCACTGTCGGCACGCACGATGGTGATCAGATTGTAACCTTGGAATTCATTTTCATAGCCTTTTACTGCAATCGGTACATAGCCTGCAAGGTTCACAGCATAGCCTGTTGGCCCTGTTGAGAAGCCTGCGATATGCAAGCGCCCTGAGCGCATGGCTTCGACTTGTGCCGAGTTGGAGTGAACGTTGTAGTAGACCACTCGTTTGCCAGTGGCTTCAGATAGGTGGCGTTGGAAATCAGCAAATGCATCTTGGTACACAGCGGGGTCTTCCACCGGGGTATAGGTGAACACCAATGTACTGGGGTTGCGCCAACGGCTGGAGTCTTTGGGGGTGTCGGCCACCATGTCCATGTTCTCATCGCAGAAGCGATCATCCAATGCACCGCGATGCCCACAATCGGCTGCAAATGCTGCAGAGGTGGATAAAGCAACGATCAGTGACGTGGTAATACCGAGACGACCAAGGGTGAGTAAACTCATGTGAAGAATCTCCGAATTATTATTGTATTGTTAGCCGCCAACTGAATTGGGAAAATGCAGTGCGGGTACGCAAATACAGAGCAAAAGTGATACCAACACAAAATAGTCATTATTTTTCATATCGTTAGAATAGAATCAAGAAAAAAGCCTATTCACCCGCCCAAAAAATGGGACACATCTGCCCCATTCAAACGGGTGATTTTTCAGGCGATAGGTCACCAATGTCCCATCAGGCTCTAAACGTTTGCTTGTCCAACTGGAATTTTTTCATTTTGCGATACAGGGTTTTACGAGACATTTTTAACTGCTCGGCGGCTTTGCCTATTTGACCCGCAGCGGCGGCTAAGGAGTCTTCAATCAGCTTGCGCTCATAGTCCTCAAGCTTCTGATCAAACTCATCCAGCGCAGGAGCAGGGATAGCCTGCGACGTATCGTTCAAAGAAAAGCCATCGCCTTCGATGCCCAGCACAAAACGATCTGCCGTGTTGCGCAACTCTCTGACATTGCCTGGCCAGGCATAGTGCAGGAGTCTTTCTTGATGATGGGCGCGTATCGGTGGGCAGGCTTTTTGAAAGCGTTCGGCGGCGAGTTGGCAGTAATGCTGAAACAGCATCAGGATATCATCACCGCGCTCTCTTAAGGGCGGAAGCCTCAAGCTCGCTACGTTTAAGCGGTAGTATAAATCGAGACGAAACAGTCCTTTTTCACTGATTCGCTGTAAATCGTCTTTGCTTGCGGCGATCACGCGAATGTTCACCTGAATGGATTGTGTGCTGCCAAGACGCTCCAGGCTGCGCTCCTGTAACACGCGTAACAGCCGAATTTGCGCCGTCAACGGCATGGTTTCAATTTCATCTAGGAACAGTGTGCCTCCTGAGGCGGCCTCGATTTTCCCCATTTGACGCTGTTTCGCCCCAGTAAAAGCGCCAGCTTCGTAACCAAAGAGTTCGCTTTCGATAAGGTTTTCGGGCATGGCACCGCAGTTGATCGCGATAAACGGATGGTGACGACGCTGACTCGCATCGTGCAGTGCGCGAGCGACGACGTCCTTACCGCTGCCTGTTTCACCGTAGATCAGGGTGTCTACATCGGCATTGGCCAGCACCAAAATTTGCTCGTGGAGTTGCTTAATGCCGGGGGATTCGCCCACAACATGGCGCTCGACAATGGCTTTGTCGTCTTGGCACAACTGCTGCTCACGACGCGCAAGCACCCATTTGCGCTGACGTTGCGCTTGGCGTAAGCGTTCAACCAAAAGCGAAGGTGAGACGGGTTTCTCCAAAAAATCAACGGCCCCTTCACGCATGGCTTGCGTTGCCATCGGAATATCGCCATGGCCACTCATTAAAACAACCGGCAACTCCGCATCAAGGTTTTGCAGGTGTGCAAGCAGCTGCATGCCATCCACGTCCGGCATGCACACATCGCTCAGTACCACAGCATTGGGATTTTGTTGCAAAAAGGTTAGGAGCAATGAGGGCCCACTAAAGCATCGAGGTTCAAAGCCTTCAAGGGTCAGCATTTCGGCAAAACTGTCGAGAACAGAAGGATCGTCGTCAACAATACAAACTATCGGTAATTGGGACATAGGCGGATTCTTATCGTTTTGGGTAACGCATTAATAAGGGCTGGCTATTCGTCATAACAACGGGGATTTAGCTAATTACACCATCTTGCCAAACATTTGCCATGAGTTAAACAGGTGTCGTGTCGGATGCCATCGGAATCATGATTTGAAAACAGGCACCGGATGTCGTGTCCATCAAGGAAATGCGCCCATCAAAGTCCTGTAAGATGTTGTAACTAATCGATAACCCAAGACCTAACCCCTTGCCGGGTGACTTGGTGGTAAAGTAAGGGTCGAATATATGCTCTTTGCAATCCGATTCTATACCCGGTCCGTTGTCTTCAACAAGGATTTCGACCCACTCGGCGTTCGCACATAGGCTCCAAGAGACGCGCACAGACGGATTTTGGCTCTGTTGAACCGCATCCAGTGCATTCATAATCAGGTTAACCATCACTTGCTCAAGTCGAATCGGCTCAGCCATCACCCAAACATCGGCATCGCCTGTCAACTCAGGCTGGCAATGGCTGGATTTTGACTTAAGCAATTCAACCGCTGCATCAATGACGGGCGCCAAGAGGATGGGATAGGGTTTTTGATCGGTTTTTCGGGCAAAGCCACGTAAGTGGTGCGTAATCCCGGCCGTTTTTTCCAACTGTTGGGTGAGCCGCTCTACCCCGGATTTGGCTTGATCCATTAAGCCCTTGTCCAGACACAGGCCAACACTATGAATCTGATTCCGCATCACTGCAAGGGGTTGGTTAATTTCGTGTGTAATCGCCACGCTTAACTGCCCCAGCGCGGCCAATTTACCCGCTTGAATCAAGTCTTGCTGTGCCAGTCGTAAACGCTTTTCGGTGTCTAATCGCTCTTGCGTTTCCGCGGCCAATTGGCGATGCATCGCTTCTGTCTGAACCGCCGCTTCTTGAAAGGTTTTGAGATCTTTGGCCATTTCAGAGATTTCGTCCTGCCCTTCTTGAATGACATTGATGCTCAAAGTGCCGCTGGCGATGGAGTGCATATTGGATTGCAACCTCACCAAACGGCCCAGTATGTTCCGCCTCACGTAGAACCAAGACACGCTCGCTGCGAGCAGCAAACTCATGATGGACAGCATCAAGGTTGCATCCCTCGCTTTGGAGACCGACAGGCCCGCCTCTGCAATTTCATCATCAACACGCTGGTTCACTCGCTCGGTGTACTGTGAGATTTGAGCCGCCAGCTGCTGTATATGGCGCTGGCTATTGTTCACCAAGAATTCTTCTTGATAGCGCAGGTCGAGTTCACGGTTTTTTTCGGTAAAGAGCGGTCCCTCACGGGAAACCAGTAAGAACAACGCATCGATAGGCGCATTGTCAAATGCGCGTATTAGATCGGCATCCTTGTGCTGCAAGGCTTGTATCTCTGCCACTAAGGCTTCCAAGCGTAAGAAGGTGTAATCCAACTCCTTAAATGTACTGTCCGTGTGCACTTTTTCAGCCAGCGCAAACAAATAACTTAGGCTTAAGCGTATGGACAAAAATGCCTCTGAATAGGCTGATAAGGGGCGTTGATCCAAGCTTGATTCACCTCGACGTAGAGTGGGTAGAGACGCAAACGCTGCTGATCCGACGACTGAGCATGGCGATGGCGCTCTTCAACGGTTTGATGAATCAGGCCAATGCTGTAACGAATCTGGTCACTGATTTCGATGAAATAACGGTTGTAGTCGGGCAGATGAATCACCCACGTCTGCATTTCAGCTAAGACGCGGTTTAGCTGCTCCCTAGTGCGCTGCCGCACATAGTTTGAGTCGGCACTGATTAAACGCGGGACCAGCGCTGTCAGTTGTTGGCTGAGTTCATTCAAGCGCGCGGAGGCATAGAGCACTTCAATGCTATCGGCTCGAATCTGCTCTAAGCGCTGTTGCAAAAGCCCATTGCTGTGGGAGGCAAACCCCGCGGCCAACAAGGTCATCAAGGCAACGGTTGCAAAGGCCAGCATCAAGCGCGTGCTGACACTTTTAGGAATCCACTGCTGAAACTGCATCATCGGCCAGATTTAAAAATTAAAACGCCCGGATTCTTCAACATTGATGAAGGGAATCAAGGATCCTGCATCAATGCGCGCTTTGAAGGTGTAGTTGTACTGATTGCGTTGCGAGGATAAAACATCGCTGATCAAACGCGCACTGCCCAATAAATCGGGGCTGGCCTCTATGACAAAGTTGGCACTGCCATACGCAGGCACAGAGGGTAAATCCGGTGCCGCGCCGCTTAGGATTCGGTAATTCTCAACCTCTACACTGTAGCTCATCCCACGTAGGTTCAATCCCACTCGGTTCGGATTCACCACCTCTAGACCTATGGCAAACTTGGGGGCAATCCCTTGTTGATTCGGCACCATCGTGAAAGACGTTACCTTGACATGCGGCTTTTCGTAGGCCCCTTTTAAGGATGCACACCCCATCACAGGCAAGGCAAGAATCGACAGTAATACAGCGCGTCTTGTTGAGTTCATCTCTGTCTCCTTTGGGTAATTAGGCTGGATTAAACCTGAGTTCAGCTGAGCCTTAGCTGAACTCGGTGGAGCGTTTTACCCTAAGTCCTTCCAACCTTACTCATATCCTGACCTTGGTTATCGATAGAGAACCGTTTTTAAATGGTCATCGGTTAATTCAAATACAGGATCTTTGCCACTTAATGCTTTCGTTAAAGGCACTATTTTTGTTCTTACACCCATGCCCCGATAATCAACATATCCGTAATCACGTAGCACTTCCATTACGATGGTATTTCTCGGTGAACGCTGCCCTGCCTTCATTTTTTCCACCGTCATAGAGTTAGGCAGTGCTCCTGGGCTAGTCACCTCAAGTCGATCAGAGTATCGACACACCTCAATTTCAACAAAACGCGTCCAATCGCGATGTGCAAGCGCATTGACCAACACCTCGCGAACTGCTTCCCGCGGGTAAAACCACTGAGTCTCTCGCCTTAGTTCTTCGTTTACTTGGCCAGATTCTTGAGATATAAAGGGTGTCATCGCTTCCATGAAACGCTCAATAATACCACCATCAACCAAGCGTTTATCGCCATTCCCAAGATCCCAGCGACCCACCATTGGGCCATCAATAATGTCATCCAGTGCGGCTTGATATTCTTTATCATCGCTATTAAACGCCATCACTCTTAAGCCTGCTTGTTTTAAATAACGACGCGGACTTTTACCAAATAAAACCAACCCAGCAACTGTGCAGCAAATCTTATCGGCCGTTTCCGTTAAAAAGCCTAGCCCGAGCAACCTGGCTTGCCACTCTTCAGGCGACTGCGGAACATCCGGATCACGCAAAATGTCTCTGACATAATTCATCAAGCGCGCATCATCTAAACTCTTTATATCAGTTCGTGGTACAGGCATAACCTCAGTGTGTAGCATGCCTCCCAATTCAAATAGACGCATTTGCTGTTCTCTTGTCGCCAGCCGTGATGTCGTTCCTACACGAATGTAAATTTCCTCTTTCCCACCATCGCGGACAACATAAGGTTTAGAAATGCCAATAGGAAAACTGATGACAGCAACCAATTTACGATCATCCAATTTCACTTCTTCGTAAAAGGGCAAAATCATAGGGTGAATTTTATTCTGAAAAACATTCATGACCCATTCTTCAAGATCGGCTCTTTGCACCCCACTAATAGCCCCATCGTCTTCGACACCCAGCAGCACCCGACCACCTTGAAAGTTAGCCATGGCAACAACCTCTTTTGCTAACTGTACAGGACGAATATCATCCCGTTTAAACTCAATACCTGAGTTTTCTCCATTCGCAATAATTTCCAACAATTCAGTTTTTAACATGGTTTTCTCCCAAGGTGATAAAGTGCTCAGTTAAAGCCGTATTTCTCGCGGCGCTGATTAAATGCACTTTTGCCACCTTCCAATATATCTGCTGCCAACTCTTGTACTTTTGGCACATCAATCGCTCCTTGCTGCTCTGGCAAAATCATTCCTTTGTTACCTTCAACGCTTAACACACCAATCCACTCCGCATCACCAAATACCGGTATATTGGCGTTATGGGTAGCAAATAGGAATTGGCGACTGAGTTTTGCTCTACGCAACTCAGCAACAATACGTTCAGCAATAAAAGCATTATCTAAATTGTCTTCCGGCTGATCGAGAATCAAAGGATCCTGATTATCCAACAGCAACAAGTGTAAGACCGCTGTACACTGCTGACCCGTCGACAGGTGATCAATAGGCCGGAATATGGCATCCCGTCCACCATGGGTTACATTGAGTTCAATCGCCATGGTATCGGGCAGCTGCAACTCTTCCAGCTCCAACAACTTCTGTTCTGGCAGACGGGTTAAGGCCCTAACAACGGAATCCGATATACCAAACTCGAGGTTAATTCCGCTTCACCCTGGCGAATAGTGGCCGCCAGATTGGCTGGCGAAAACTCGCCTTCCAACACCCAAGCAAGACGTTTAGGCCCAACACCTTCTAAATTGCATGCACTCAGAAAATTAACAAATGCTTGACGATTACCCTCTGGTTGCAAAGTGAGTCGAACTTTTTGTTCAAGTTTACGCGTCAACCGTCTTACCGATTTCAGAATACTACTGGCACGAGCACTGGTGTGCTGATCTAACTCCAGTAACAATTTTTTGCGCTGTTTGTACAGCTCATCAATTTGCGACTGTCGATTTTGCAATGTTGTTTGTTTGGGTCGAATCTGCTCAATTTGTTTCAATAGCGTCTGGTATTCCGCACCAATTTGCCGCCCTGTCTTTCCTTGGTTTGTGGGAATCTCTTTAAACGCATTCTCTAAACTCTGCTCTTCAATACGCTGTTTTTCCACCAACAATTGATTAACAGGTAAGAGCCGTTTGTCTGCGTCCACGACCAGCTGTTCTAATTGCTCCAAGACCTGATGCACGCCTGCTTTTAGGGCATCTAACACATCCCTCTGTTGCTTTAACAAATCAGCATGCGGCAGCGTATCCAAAGCGGCATTACTTAAAAAAACCGTATCGGGAAGGCTGTCTTTAAGCATTTCAATCGCGTCTTTTACGCGATTCGCATCCTCGCTAACTCGGTCATTCAGCTGTTTTTCTTTTTCTAGCTTAGGGATAATTTTCAGTTTTTCATTAATCCCTAACACTTGGTACTGTTTGGCCTGGTCCAGCAGTTTCGGCAGACGCTCGACCTCTGCTTCAAGGTCATCTTTCTGGCTCAATGCACGCTTAATAGATTCTCGGTTTTCTTTAAGCTTTGCCAGCACCTTGACTATATCTGTATCAAATCGCTCGTGTTCACCTTCGAGAAAACGCTCTATGAGTTGGCTACGGCTGTGCTCATCACGGGTCATTTCATAGATTTCATTTTGCCCGTAAAGCTCAATACCCGGCAGCAGGTCAGAGGGGTGGTACGGAGATACATTTCCTTGCTCATCCACCACAACTGGCTGATTGCCATATTTTCGGCTTATTGTGAATCTACGACCCTGCATAACGGATGAGCGAAGTGTAATTTCAACCATACCCCGCTCTTTGCCAAGATTAGTCTCTATGACAGTCTTATGCTGTTTTAACGCGTTTTGAGTTTTAGGCTCCAACGCGAATGCATACCGAATACACTCCAGTAAGGTTGATTTGCCAGTACCGCGGCCACCTATCACTGCATTGAGGTGATCTGACAACTCAATATCAACACCATCGAGATAACCACCGACAAAGCGAATTCGCTCTATCGCAGAAGCATAGTTTTCCGGCTTATCCGTATTTAAGCGGACCCTCGAACCTGCATCCAAAAAGGCTTGTTTAAATGATGCAAAACAGGGATTGGTCATTTTAATTAGGGTGGATGCGCCCGGCGCTTTTATTTTATCGGGTGCTTCTACGTCAGCAGCATTAATGCTGCCATTTCTCGCTCACGCCAATAATTTCCATCTTTATTTAAAAATACTTTGCGGTAAAAGTCATTTTCAACACCACGCAAGTCCTCAATAGAACCGGGAATCTGAGCAGCCAATAAGCCTTTGTGCTGCCATACATGATTCATCTGTCCAATTTTCAGCAAGCCATTGTCATTGGTGCAGTGGGCGGCAAAAATAAAACCGCCTTGCTGATTTACCTCATCAATTAACTGCTCAGCACTTAGCCTTGAAGGCCGAATCCCATCTTGAGGGTCTAAGAGTCGTAAACTACCGAGAATGCGCTCAAGCTCTTGAGATGATTTGTTTTCATCAAATAAGCAAACAAAATGTATTTTTTCGCTTGAAGCAATCTCAAAACCTGGGAATACAACGATTCCATTCTGATTAAACACTGTCCTGATAGAATCTACCCCATCGACAGAGCCATGATCGGCCAAACCGATGACTTCAACTCCAGCTTCCAACGCGGCATCCAGTAGTTGCTGATTGTATTCGGACTCCGACAAGCTCTGCTCTTGCCCACGGTATTGAATATAACCCGCAGGGTTGACCTGCAAAGCACATTTAAAAAAGCGTGCTTTTTTGTAGCTTTGCTGTTGTTCAGCCATGCTTACACTCCTTATTTAATGCTTGCATCAACCGCGTCTTACCCGTCAGAAGCTATTGCATCATACTCTGTTGATTTGGCAGGCTTTACTATAGAGACCCTACACCACTTCCGCTAAATTCCCTTTATCTTCAAGCCATTGTTTACGATCAGATGCACGCTTCTTCGCCAACAACATATCCATCAGTTCATGGGTGTCATCACCATCATCAATCGTCAGTTGCACCAGTCGACGGGTATCCGGTGACATGGTGGTTTCGCGTAGCTGTAAAGGGTTCATTTCCCCCAATCCCTTAAAGCGCTGCACGCCCACTTTCGCATTTTTACGTTCAGCACGGATGCGATCAATGATGGCGTCTCGCTCATCATCATCAAGAGCATAAAACACCTCTTTTGCAACATCGATGCGGTACAACGGCGGCATGGCCACGTAGACATGCCCTGCGGCCACAAGGGGTTTAAAGTGCTGCACAAACAAAGCGCACAACAGCGTTGCGATGTGCAAGCCATCAGAGTCGGCATCTGCCAGAATGCAGATTTTGTTGTATCGCAGTCCTTCAAGATTATCTGAGCCTGGATCAACGCCAATGGCAACAGAGATGTCGTGAATTTCCTGCGAACCGAGTATTTCAGATGAGTCCACTTCCCAGGTGTTCAGAATCTTACCGCGCAGGGGCATGATGGCCTGAAACTCTCGGTTTCGGGCTTGTTTTGCCGAGCCGCCTGCCGAGTCACCCTCAACTAAAAACAGTTCGGATTGAGCGGCATCGGCACCGGAACAGTCGGCCAATTTACCGGGTAAGGCTGGACCTTGCGTGACTTTTTTACGAACCACTTTCTTGTTATTGCGCATGCGCTTTTGCGCGTTCGTAATCACCAATTCGGCGATTTTTTCACCTTCTTCGACATGACGGTTGAGCCAGAGTGAGAAGGCATCTTTCACGGCACCTGAAATGAAGGCTGCGATGCCGCGTGACGATAAGCGCTCTTTGGTTTGACCCGAAAATTGAGCGTCACGCATTTTGGCCGACAGGATATAACAGCATTTATCCCAAATATCTTCCGGCGTGAGTTTGACACCACGGGGCAGCAGGTTACGGATTTCACAAAACTCACGCATGGCTTCCAAAAGCCCGGTGCGCAGCCCATTCACATGGGTTCCGCCTTGTGCCGTGGGGATGAGGTTAACATAGCTTTCGGCCATGATTTCTCCCCCCTCTACCAGCCACTGCACAGCCCACTCGACGGCATCTTCCTGCCCCACCAAACTGCCAACAAAGGGCTCTTCTGGCAGGGTGTCGTATACCTGGGTTGCCCCTTTTAAATAGGCCACCAAGCCATCTTCGTAGTACCACTCTTCTTGATCTTGCTTAGCGCCGCTCAGGTCTTTAAAAATCACCTTGAGACCTGGGCATAGCACCGCTTTTGCCCGCAAATTGTGCTTTAAACGAGAGACACTGAATTTTGGCGTGTCAAAATACTTGGGATCGGGCGTGAATCGAACCGTTGTTCCGGTGTTGCGCTTGCCACATTGCCCTATCACTTCAAGATCGGATACTTTTTCTCCGTCGGCAAAGACAATTTTATGGACTTGGCCGTCACGACGAATTTCAACGTGCAGGAGTTTAGACAGGGCATTTACGACCGACACCCCAACGCCATGCAGACCGCCGGAAAAGGTGTAGTTGTCATTGTTAAATTTGCCGCCTGCATGCAGACGCGTCAAAATCAACTCGACACCACTGACGCCCTCTTCTGGGTGGATATCGACGGGCATGCCACGGCCATCGTCTGAAACAGACAGCGAGCCGTCTTCATGTAAGGTCACTTCAATTTGTTTTGCATGGCCAGCCAGCGCTTCATCGACCGAGTTATCTATGACTTCTTGTGCCAAATGATTGGGGCGGTCCGTTTCGGTGTACATACCTGGACGGCGTTTTACGGGGTCTAAGCCACTGAGAACTTCAATAGCGTCGGCATTGTATTGCTTTGTCATTAGGCTTCCTGTTGTGCTAAAACGGTCAAAGTAGTTGCTGGAGGCTCGATGGCTTTGCCTTCGGAAAAGGCAAGTATCATGGGTATCCACTCATCAAAGGCATCAAATCCATGACTCCCGCCTTCTTGAATATACTGAGTGGAACCCGCAAATTTTTCAACGGCTTCACGGTAATCCAAGGTTTCATCTCCGGTTTGCGTTAACAACACATAGCGTGATGGATCAAAGATTTCCGGTACATCCAACGCATGCAACTGCGCTAAATGTTCATGCGTCAATTGGTAACGCTCGTGGGTATAGATGTTTTCGTTTTCACCTAACCAGTTTTCAAGCAGCCGATAGGGGTAGACCGCTGGATTAACCAACACGCTGCGCACATTCAAGTAATGCTCGGTTAGCCACGTGCTGTAATACCCACCCAACGAGCTGCCGACCAGAGTAATAAAACGCTCTCTGTGTGCTTGGACAATTTCTTGTAATTGTTCCATCGCCTCCGCGGGGGATGCTGACAGCGGCGGAACAAGTACATCCTGCTCTCGACCGATTGCTTGCATATACGCAACCAAACGTTGGGCTTTCCATGAGGCAGGAGAGCTGTTAAATCCGTGAACATAAATAATTAGCGGTAAATTAGCCATTCATTTTCTCATGAAGTTATACGGTGTTATAGCAACGGCATGGGGCTCATTCGGGAAGTGCGACTTCAAGCTGATGACCATGGTTTAAACACTGGTTCAGCCATTCACCTAAAAAAAGATTGAGTTGAATCTTTTCATCGGGCTGATGCATGTTGCGATTGGGGTAACCATAAACCCCACTGAGCTGCTTGCGTCGGCGCGCACAAATGACCTCAGCCATTAAGGCGTCGTGGTACAAGCGTATCACCAATTGTGGGGACTCAAGCCAAGGGGAATAAGGCTCATGAATATGGGTCATCACCACCGAGCTGGTATAGCGAAACTCTTCGTCTATGTGCAAACGGACCAAGACGTGTTTCTGATGCCAAACCACCCGAAACTCGCGGACAGGGTGTTCGCCCGCTTTAGGCAGCAGTTTTTGCAGGCGTGCATAATTCGCTTGGCAAACAGCCATTTGACGTGTCAGGTCAGGAACATACTTACGTTTCATTGCTCTTCCGCATCACTTCAACACCCTCTTGTACAATTCGATCATAGTGTATTCTTAACCATTGTACGCCAATAATGATTGCACCGTTATTCAAACGTCCTTGATCAAGCAAGTCGAACACCTCTTGTGCAGGTAAGCTTAGCACTCGAATGTCTTCGTGCTCGGAATCCAAGCCGTGTATTCCAGAGGCCAATGACGCATCAACGAAGCCATACCATAAATCAATCCACTCATCCATACCGCCAGGGCTGGGTAAATAGCCAAGAATGGGCGCTAAGTGCTTGACGGTGATGCCGGCTTCCTCTTGTGTCTCACGTTCGGCAACCTCTTGAATCGACTCACCTGGCTCGACCATACCCGCAACCAATTCCAACAACCAAGGACCTCCGGGTGCATCAACCGCACCTGCTCTGAACTGCTCGATCAACACCAGACTCTCACGGATAGGATCAAACAACAAGACAACCACCGCATTGCCGCGACGAAAAATTTCACGTGTAATGGTCATAGGTGCCCGCTCAAAACAGGCATGACTCAGTGTTAAACGATGCATTTTAAAGAAGCCGTCAAACACACGTTTATCTTCTTGAATCACAACATCCTTTGCGTCAAATGTAGGTGACCATGTCATCGTTAATACCTCGTTAGGGGTTGGACGTTATACACGCCAATTTAAATAACCTTAGATTTCTTCGTTGTTACTTTGCACTTGCGATGGCTCAAAAAATGTAAAGCCATTGCGGCCTTTTGCTTTGGATGCATACATGGCCAGATCGGCTTCTTTCAAAAGCGCATCGACGGGCTTTTCCCCTGCACAAAACACCGTAGCACCAATGCTAATGGTAATTGGATACTGAATATCTCTGAGTTGATACAGATCCGCAAGGTCACCTTGTAGACTCAAAATAACATTTTCAGTTCGAGTATAGGCTTTCTGTACATCTTCACCTGCATCGTCGACTAGCACAACAAACTCATCCCCGCCTAAACGTGCAACAAAACAATTCCCATCGACACCTTCCTGCAATCGATCGGCTATCTGTTGTAACAGCAAATCCCCATAGTCGTGACCATAGCTGTCGTTTAAGGGTTTGAAGTTGTCAAGATCGATAAAAAGTAAACTGGCATATCCAGCGCCTGACTGACGGCCATCATTGCGATTGGACAAGGTGTTCATAAAGGAACGTCGATTCGGTAAAGAGGTCAGCGGGTCGAAAAAAGCTAAGGCGCGAAGCTGCTTTTCTTTCTCCTTTAGCTCTTTTGCTTGTTTCTCTAATTGACGCTGCTGAGCTTGATTGGTTTCGTGATAGCTTCTGAACAGGCGTCGGGACCAGCGCGAAAACACCAAGGATGCCAGAACCGATAGAGTCAGAGCAATACTACCCCCTATCAACAACTGACGATAGTTTCGCGCTTGCGCCACTGAGAAGGCTTGCCGCTCTTGACTGAGTAAGCTGTTAAAATCGTCTTCAAAAATAGTGGTTGCCAAGATCCACCCCCAGTCTTCGTAGACCCCAACTAACGCTTGTTTTTTTCTCAACACTTTAGTGGATGGCTCTTCAAACCAATAGTCAACAAAGCCACCACCATCGGTTGCAGTCAATACCATTTGATTGAGCGACGCTTGCTCAATCTGTGAGCGTTGAGTAGGAGGTGTTTGCTCAAGTTCAACATTCCCCGGCGACACAAGCAACTGCCCTGAAATATCAAATAAGGTAATGTATCCCGACTGCCCAAACCGATGTGACCGAATCCAATTCTTGGCAACCTCCTGTTGTTTTTTGTCCCACTCGTAGGTGTAATCACCCGTGCCAATTAACCAATCGAAGGGCTCAAAATACCGAACATAGGCAAGTTTATCTGACATTTGGCTTGGATGTTCTGGATGATACCAACGATATTGCGAAAACCCCTCGCCTCTAGGCTTGCGTGCGGCCTCAATTAAGCCCTGCATAATAAAGTGCCCAGTATCGTCTTGGTTATCCGGCATTAGACGCCCTTCGAACTCAGGTGCTGTCGGCAGTAAGATAAAACGCCCCTCCATATCATCAACAAAAAAATAACCACGCCCATCAAAAAACCTCAGTTCTCGCAGAGATTCTACAATCATTTTTTTGATTTCTTGTGTATTGCGTATATTGCGCTCTTGTTGATAAATCGTATTCATCAGATCATACGCAAGATCGACTTGTTCGATTAAGCGAGCACGAAGAATCTCGTCCGATTGAGCACGGGTATGATCTAAGTAATTGCGTAACGTGATCATTTCCGATTGCAGCTGATCCTGAATTTGCTGGGCGACCGAGTCTTCGAGCTTGTTTAGAAAGTTGATTTGATCAGCAAATCGTTGACCTAAAAAAAGGCCTCCGAGCATCAGGGTTAATGTAAAAACAACCAGTAATGTCCCCAAAAGATGTAGCTTAGGTAGGTTTTTAGCAGGGTTTGACAATCGCATAGACGTGAGTAATACCTATCATTTTTTATTTGTGTAAGTGTATAAGAAACGGCGCTATAAAGCAGTTAAAAGCGATTTTCTAATGTACAATTCCAGACTTGAGTCAAACGTAAATCTACCCATTATCAAGAGATAACACCCGATGTCTATTGAGAGCGCAATTACCTATTTTATCGCCATTTTTATCTTTGCCATCACACCCGGTCCGGGTATTTTTGCATTGATTTCAAGAGGGATGAGCTCTGGTTTCAGTGCCTGCATCCCCCTTGCGGCGGGAATGACACTGGGCGATCTCATTTATCTAACGCTTGCATGTTATGGATTAGCGACCCTGGCCGAACACTGGAATGAGGTGTTTACTGTGATTCGTATTGTAGGGGCGATATACCTGATCTACCTAGGGTGGAAAATGTGGACAGCGCCCATTCATCTAGCGGACATTCCTAAGGATACTACGCTTGGGTCAGTCAAAGGCTTTGTTCAAGGCTTTTTGATTTCGTCGTCCAATCCTAAGGTTATTTTGTTTTATATTGCCTTCTTACCCACGTTTATTGATTTAACCCAAATGACTCAGTCGGATATTGTCTTGATTGCCGTGCTGACACTAACAGCTCTCATGCTGGGCCTTTTATTGATTTCAGCGGGTGTCTCAACGGCTCGCAAAGCCTTTAGATCCCACAAAGCCATGCGCACCTTGAACCAAAGCGCAGGATCGCTGATGATTTTGGCCGGGGTCTACTTGGCGACGAAAAGCTAACGTCACGATCAATCATCGCCATCTTCATGCGATGGAATAATTTCAGATAATAGGGTTTGAATAGGTGATATTTATGGTCATTTTACTTAAAATAAGGCGGTTAAACGACCATTCACCCAACTCCATAGCACATGCGGATACTATTATGACGGACCATCTATCTTCTTCACCTAAACGTCGACTCATCTTCCCTCTAGCAGGCTTACTCATCGCGAGCTTAGGTATTGCTTATGCTGTATCGGATTACTATTTGACGTATCAACAAAAGCAGGAAGGCGCCGCAGAAAAAGCACTTATTCAGGAGCAAGTTGCGGCATCTGTTGCCGACATAACTGCGTTAAAAGCGCAAATGGCTGAATTAGAAGCGAAAAAACAAGGCCTGATCGATACTGAGCAAAACAATCTTGTTCAGCTAGAGTCTTTATACGAGCAGGCCAATCGTTTTCAAGAGAGCTTAGTCGGCAATGAAGGTTCTCTTTCAAGCTTACCCAGCGCTGTGCCTTCAGGCGCCGAATCGCTCTGATAAGTATTGATGTATTTGCTTTGATTCATACATCCAAGTTGTCTTGCCGTTGTCCTCAATCTTTAGACAAGGCACTTGGATTTTTCCACCCCCTTGCTCTAGCTCACGGCGATACTCTGGATTTCCCTTAGCATCTTTTAACGCAATGGATACGTTGAGTCGATGAAGCGTGCGTCGTGTTTTGACACAAAATGGGCAAGCATGGAATTGATACAAGGACAGTTGCTGAGCGTCTGCATCTACTTTCGCCTGCTCTTCTGGCGTACGTTTCATTTTAGCGGGGCGCGAAATCCAATCTAAAAAGACGATCACATTTCCCAAACCTTTTCTAAGCATCGATACCAACATTTGTTCTACAACCTTTTATTTCGAACCTTAATGAAGTACTCATTTTACCAGACTGCCCAAAGCAACGTTAGCCTCTCTGGCGAATAGCCCCTATGGACTCAATCGATTACTAGTTAATTTAATTGGATCAAGCAGGCTCATCAGTTCAGACTCCGACAAGTCTGTCATTTCAAGGGCAACCTCTAAGACAGGCCGCTGTTCTTGGTACGCACGCTTGGCTATTTCAGCCGCCTTCAGATAACCGATGACGGGATTCAAGGCAGTGACTAAAATGGGATTACGCGATAACGATGCAACGATATTTGCCTCGTTGACTTTAAAAGTGGCAATCGCTTTGTCGGCTAGGGCATAGGCAATATTTGTCAAAAGCTCAATGGATTGCAATAGATTACTGGCTACTAACGGCAGCATCACATTCAATTCAAAATTGCCCGACTGACCCGCCAACGTAATACTGGCATCATGACCTATCACCTGTGCCGCCACCATCGTGGCCGCCTCTGGAATCACCGGATTTACCTTTCCAGGCATGATTGAAGACCCTGGCTGTAAAGCTTCCAGTTCAATTTCGGCCAACCCCGACAAGACCTGAATTCATCCAACGTAAATCATTTGCAATTTTCATAATTGACACAGCGGTCGTTTTTAACTGTCCGGACAGGCTCACCGCCGTGTCTTGGGCACTCATCAGTGCAAAGACATTGTCTGCTGGTAAAAAGGTGATCCCGGTTTGATCACTTAAAGATGCACAAAACTCCGAGGCAAAGTCCGGGTGTGCATTAACCCCTGTTCCAACTGCGGTCCCTCCTTGCGGTAGATGCTGCAAGCTCACCTGCAACGATTGTATATGCTTAATATTCTGAAGAATTTGTGCAGACCAAGCACTCAAAGATTGGCTCAAACGGATTGGCATGGCGTCCATCAGATGTGTTCGTCCTGTTTTAACACAGTGATCCACCGATGCCGCTTTACGCATAATAGCTTCAGATAAATGACTCAAGGCCGGGAGCAAGGCGTCTTCAACCATGACAGCGGCACTGATATGTATCGCGGTTGGAATACAGTCATTACTGCTTTGTCCAAAATTAACATGGTCATTGGGGCTAACGTCATCTTTTAGAATGCGGCTGGCTAAAGTGGCCAATACCTCATTTGCATTCATATTACTGCTTGTCCCAGAACCCGTTTGGTAGATATCCACCGGGAAGTGCGCCATCAATTGCGCATCGTCCATTAGGTCATCGACGGCTTGCACGATTGCATCGGCTATAGGTTCGGATAGGAGTTTCAGACGTTTATTGGCGACGGCCGCTGCTCGCTTTGTCATTAATAACGCACGAATAAATGCAGTAGGCATAGGCTGACCGCTAATCGCAAAGTTGTTAATTGCACGCTGCGTCTGAGCGCCGTACAAAGCCTGCTCAGGGACACTAACGGTTCCCATACTGTCTTTTTCAATACGATGCGTCATGTTCAATCCTCCCAATATGTGCATTGAAATACAAGCCTGCTCTGATGTACTCAAACGTAATGTGCAATTCATATTGCAAGCGATTAAGGGTGCGATAGCTCCCTTTAAATCGTGGCAAACGCTTCATCGCCAACAGGGGTCTATTGATATTTTCCAAACAAAAGATACGCCACTGAGCAGGCAACACCTCATCGGCAAGGGTTTCTAGCAATAAACGAAATTGCTGTTCATAGTGGGCAAACTTTTCTTTGTGATGATCGGGTAATGCTTCATTTTCTAAAGAAAACCAGCGGTAAATCAGCAGCGGATCATCTGGACACTGCGCTTGCCTGATCATGGTCCGTAACTGTTCTAAAGAAACTGTATGCGTGTAACTGGACATAACTCATCTCATTTTGAAGTGATAATACGGCGTAAGGTCAACTAGTGCATGACTGATGACGGCAGGATTAGCATTGTGGTGCAGAGCGCCCCCACACCAACACAAACAAACTCGAACCAATAATTACTCATAGGTTTCTCTTCATTATAGGTTAGGATAAAAATGCGCCGATTAGCTGCTGAAACAAGAAGTGGCTACAAACGCAACGAATACCAAATGTTATTGATAATTATTATCAATACTGATTCGATCTATGTCAAGCCTGTTCTCTAAAACATGGGATATAAAAAAAGCCCAACAGCATCTCTGCCATTGGGCTTTGAGGAGAACATCGGGATTAGGCGGCCGCTTCGTCTTCGACAGAAGAGCGGATCAGATAATCGAAGGCACCCAATGCAGCGCCTGCGCCATTACCCATCGCAATAATAATTTGTTTGTACGGAACGTTGGTCACATCCCCTGCTGCAAACACACCTGGGATATGTGTTTCGCCGTGCGAGTTGACTTCAATTTCACCAAAACGCGTCAGCTCAAGATCCCCTTTCAACCAATCGGTATTTGGGATGAGTCCGATTTGTACGAAGATCCCCTCTAGGTCCAGATGGTATATTTCATTACGCTCGCGGTCTTTATAGGTCAAACCAATCACTTTTTTACCATCGCCTCGAACCTCAGTGGTTTGAGCCATTTTTATGATGGTAATGTTGCTCATGGATGCAGCTTTTTTCTGCAGAACGGCATCGGCTCTGAGCGTGTCGCTAAACTCCAACACCGTTACGTGCGCAACGATCCCGGCAAGATCAATGGCCGCTTCGATGCCTGAGTTACCGCCACCAATTACGGCTACACGCTTACCTTTAAATAACGGGCCATCGCAATGTGGGCAATAGGCGACACCTTTTCCACGGTACTCTTGCTCACCGGGAACATTCATTTCTCTCCAGCGTGCACCTGTGGCTAAAATGACAGACTTACTCTTCAGCGTTGCACCACTTTCAAGATCAATTTCAATCAGGCCATCTTTGCGCAGTTTCTTAGCACGTTGGTTGTCCATGACATCCACATCGTACTCTTTAACATGCTGTTCAAGACTGGCAACCAGCTTTGGCCCTTCGGTGTAGTTAACCGAAATAAAGTTTTCGATGCCCACGGTATCCATTACCTGACCGCCAAAGCGTTCAGCAACAATACCCGTGCGGATCCCTTTACGTGCAGCATAAATAGCCGCTGCCGCACCTGCAGGCCCGCCACCCACAATTAACACATCGTATGGGTCTTTTTCATTCAGGGCTGCAGCTTCACGCTTTGCTGCACCTGAGTCAACTTTTGCAACGATTTCTTTCAACGTCATACGACCTTGACCAAAGGGCTTGCCATTGAGCAGCACGGTTGGCACGGCCATGATCTCTCTTTCTGCAACTTCTTCTTGGAAGAGCGCACCGTCGATCATGACGCTGGTCACATTCGGATTCAAAATCGCCATTAAATTCAGAGCCTGAACTACATCAGGACAGTTTTGGCATGACAGTGAGATATAGGTTTCAAAATGAAACTCTCCCTGCAATTGTTTTACTTGCTCGATCAATTCTGGATCGGCTTTTGATGGATAGCCGCCTGCTTGCAATAAAGCCAGGACTAACGAGGTAAACTCGTGACCCATCGGAATACCTGCAAAGCGCACTCTTGGTGCTTGTCCTTGTGCAGCAATCGCCATACTTGGCGCACGTTCTCTGCCATCGGTAAGGACTTGAAGGCTGATTTTACTATTCAGCTCAGCAATTTCCTCGCAGAGGGATAAGAGTTCTTTTGATTTTGCACTATCGTCAGTGGACACAAGTATCTCAATCGGATTGACGATATTCTGCAGATAGGTGTCCAGTTGCTTCTTAAGATTCGCGTCCAGCATGAGACCGCCCTTTAACGATAAGGTTATCTAGAAAATATAGGAAATTAAGACCGACCCCAAGATCTGGGGCCGGAAATGACACAGTTGTTAAACCGTATTAGATCTTGCCAACCAGATCCAAAGAAGGAGCCAGTGTTTCTTCACCTGGCTGCCATGCAGCTGGGCATACTTCACCGTCGTGAGATGCAACGTACTGAGCCGCTTGGATTTTACGAACCAGCTCTTTTGCTGAACGGCCAATGCCTAGATCGTGAATCTCAGCAACTTTGATTTGGCCTTCTGGGTTGATAACAAATGTACCACGCAAAGCCAAACCTTCTTCTTCGATCATAACGTCGAAGTTGCGAGAAATGACGCCTGTTGGATCTGCAACCATTGGGAAGTTGATTTTCTTGATGGTGTCAGATGCATCGTGCCAAGCTTTGTGAGTGAAGTGAGTATCAGTTGATACTGAATAGACTTCTACGCCCATTTCCTGCAGCTTAGGATAGAAATCAGCCAAGTCACCCAGCTCAGTTGGGCAAACAAATGTGAAGTCTGCAGGATAGAAGAAAACGACTGACCATTTTCCTTTCAAATCGGCATCAGATACTGGAACGAACTCGCCATTGTGGTAAGCCGTTGCATTAAAGGGTTTAACTTCAGTGTTAATCAGTGACATTGTGTTCTCCTAAAAGGTTGTCGTTATTCAACGAGACCATAATAGGAAAATATCACGCACATGGGAAATTAATATATCTTAGTATAACGATTTATTTTACCTATCGAAGGAAGTAAAATCTCTTTAACATTTCTATGGTAAAGATACATTGAGCCTCAGGAGGCTTCAAGGTAGTCCACCATTAACTGCAAACTCACCTGCCCCCGAAACTCATTACGCGCCAAACGATAGACCATGCGTATTGATTGCACTGCATCATTGGGCCATTGCTGAGTGTCGACACCAAAGGCAATTGCATCAATGGCTTGCTGCCCCCCGACTGGCATAACGACCAACTTCAGATGCTTTTGTCCAACAATTCGCTGTTGCAGTATTTTAAAATACCCATCAAAAACAGGTTCGGGAAACTGATGCCCCCAAGGGCCTGCTTGTTGCAAAGCATCGGACAGTTCGAGCGTAAAGTCGTCATGTTGCAGCTCACCATCGGTCATCAACACTCTTTGCAGGTCGGCTTCGGTTAAAGCTTTTTTCACCTCGGCATTAAATGCATCTTTAAAGATCGCTAGGTCTTTAATGGAGATGGATAAACCGGCGGCAGCTGCGTGCCCCCCAAACTTTTTCAACAAGCCGGGATGCCGGGCAGCGATTGCATCCAAACCGTCACGTATATGAAAACCTGGGATAGAGCGAGCAGAGCCTTTGATTTCGCCTTCATCACCGAGGGCAAACGCAATCACAGGACGATGCAAACGATCCTTGATACGTGAAGCCAAAATACCAATCACCCCTTGGTGCCAACTGGCTTCAAATAAACACACTCCCCAAGGCATAGAGGGATCGTCTAACGACAATTGATCCAGGATCTCAATGGCTTGTTTTTGCATGCTCTGTTCTATACCGCGACGTTCGACGTTCAGGTGATTGAGCGTTTGCGCTAACTCTCGCGCATGATCGGGATTATCGGTGAGTAAGCATTCGATCCCAATCGACATATCTTCCAAGCGCCCTGCCGCATTCAAACGGGGCGCAATGGCAAAGCCTAAGTCAGCAGCCATGAGATGTTCACGCTGACGCCCGGCAACCTCTAGTAATGCCAAAATCCCAGGGCGGGCTTGCCCTGCACGAATACGCAAGAGCCCCTGATGCACGAGCGTGCGATTGTTATGCTCAAGCGCAACAACATCGGCAACCGTTCCCAAGGCCACAAGATCAAGCAGGTTTGCCAAATTTGGTGCAGACTGGTGACCTGAGAAATAGCCTTTCGACTGCAACGCGCGCCTTAAAGCGATCATCACGTAAAAGATCACCCCGACACCACAGGTTGATTTCGCTATAAAATCACATCCCGGTTGATTAGGGTTTACGATGGCAACGGCATCCGGTAATACCTGTCCCGGTAAATGATGGTCGGTAACAATGACATCTATGCCGAAGTCCTGCGCTTTTTTAACCCCTTCGATACTGGAAATACCGTTATCAACCGTTACGATTACGTCTGGCTTCTTTTGACGGGCAACTTCGACAATTTCAGGGCTTAAGCCATAACCAAACTCAAAACGATTGGGTACAAGGTAATCAACCTGTGCAGCCCCCATCATACGCAACGCCAATACGGCCAGCGTTGTACTGGTGGCCCCATCACAGTCAAAGTCACCCAAAATCAAAATACGCTCTTGTCTTTCTAACGCCAGCACTAAGCGATCGACTGCGGCCCCCATGCCTTTCATGAGGTGGTCCGGTAGCAGTTCATTTAAGTGACGTCCTATATCCGCTAAGGATTCAACACCACGTGCCGCGTAAACGCGTGCCAGTACTGGGTGTAAATGAGAGAAAGGCGTAGAGGAAACCGTCGGCACAGGTCGACGTTGGATAATCGCTTGGGTCATTTCAAATCACTAATGGGAGGGGTAAAACGGCTTAAACGCTGAAAAAGAGCACTGATGTGAATCAGTGCTCTCTAACATCAGTCGCGATGAACGTTGGACGCGACGAATGCCTGAACGCTTGCTAAATCTTTTGGTAGAACTGTAAAGCGCTCTTCACGCTCGTACAAATCTGCCAAATGTGCAGGCAGTGCTGGCGACTCTAAACCTGCTTTCACAATGGGTTCAGGGAACTTCACCGGATGTGCCGTTGCCAGCGTGATCATAGGGATGGTTTTGTCTTTCCAACACTCACGCGCGGCTTTTAAGCCAATAGCGGTGTGTGGGTCTAACAAATACCCTGTCTCTTGGTACACCTGTTTGATCACATCGCAGGTCGTAGCATCATCGACTGCATAGCTGTCAAATAACTCACGCACCGCTTCCCAACGTCCAGACTCCAGACTCACGGACTCTGTTTTGAAACGCTTCATCAGATCTGCAATTGCGGCACCATCACGTCCATATACATCAAACAGCAAACGCTCAAAGTTTGAGGATACCATGATGTCCATTGATGGCGACAGTGTATGCTCAAGCGTTCCTTTCGACATATCATTGCCCGAAATCACGCGATGCAAGATATCATTGCGATTGGTAGCCACTACCAACTGCTTAATTGGCAACCCCATTTGTTTAGCCAGGTAACCTGCAAAAATGTCCCCGAAGTTCCCTGTTGGTACGGAGAAGGACACTTCACGGTGCGGACCACCTACGGCTAAAGCAGATGAGAAGTAGTACACGATCTGAGCCATAATCCGTGCCCAGTTAATCGAGTTGACGGCTCCTAACTTAAGGCCTTGAAGGAAAGATTGATCAGCAAAGCTGTCTTTGACCATTTCCTGGCAGTCATCAAAATTGCCTTCTAACGCAATGTTAAACACATTGTCGTTTAATAAGGTCGTCATTTGGCGACGCTGAACCTCAGACACTCTGTTGTACGGGTGCATAATGAAAATATCAAGGTGCTTGCTGTGTCGGCACCCTTCAATAGCCGCCGATCCAGTGTCTCCTGAAGTCGCTCCCATGATCACTAAGCGCTCACCACGCTCAGACAACACATGATCCATTAAGCGTCCTAGCAACTGCAGTGCAAAATCTTTAAACGCCAACGTTGGACCATGGAACAGCTCTAGAATCCACTCGTTGCCACCGAGCTGAACCATCGGGGCTACACCTATGTGATTAAACCCGGCATAGGTTTCATCAATCATGGTTTTCAAATCAGATGCTTTAATGCAGTCATCCACAAAGGGTTTGATTACATTAAAGGCTAACTCGTTATACGGCAGCCCTGCCCAAGACGCAATTTCGTCTTGACTGAAAGTCGGAAGCGTCTCAGGTACATAAAGGCCGCCATCATCGGCCAATCCGGCCAGAAGTACGTCAGCAAAATTAAGGACAGGTGCCTGACCACGCGTCGAAATATAGTTCATAACAGCCCCCTTAATCGGCTAAATGGTCTACACGGATACGGATCACTTCACCTAAAATATCAGGCAAAGCTTCAATTTCACGAATGGCTTCATTCATCATTCGCTCAGCAACACGCTGGGTCAACATAATGACGGGCACTTGAGCTTCTTTTGTTTCTTTTTGCACGATAGCTTCAATGTTAATGCCCTTTTCACCCAAAATCCGCGTGACATGTGCCAATACACCGGGACGCTCAACTGCTTGCAAACGCAGATAATAGCCACTGACTGTATCCTCAACCGATAACACCGGTGTTTGTGACAACTCGGCACTTTGGAAGGCTAAGGGAGGCACGCGGCATTCTGCCGATGCATCCAACATCCGTGCAACGTCAATCAGATCAGACACAACCGCTGAGGCCGTGGGTTCAGCACCGGCACCCGGACCATAATAGAGTGTTTGTCCAACGGCATCACCCGATACCATCACGGCATTCATAACACCATTCACGCTCGCCAACAAAGAAGATTTCGGAATTAACGTCGGATGAACCCGTAGTTCAATGCCTTTATCTGTATGGCGACTAATGCCTAAATGCTTAATGCGATAGCCTAATTCTTCTGCATACTGGACATCATCTGGCGTGATTTTACTGATTCCTTCGGTATAGGCTTTGCTGAATTGCAAAGGTATACCGTATGCAATTGACGCCAAAATAGTCAGTTTATGCGCAGCATCGATGCCCTCAACGTCGAAGGTTGGGTCAGCTTCTGCATAACCCAAGGCTTGAGCTTCAGCAAGCACATCGGCAAATGCACGCCCTTTTTCGCGCATTTCGGTCATGATGAAGTTGCCAGTACCGTTGATAATACCTGCCAACCAATTAATACGATTCGCGGCTAAGCCTTCACGAATCGCTTTAATAATTGGGATACCTCCAGCAACAGAAGCTTCAAAGGCAACCACCACGTTTTTCTTGGCGGCTGCAGCAAAAATTTCATTGCCGTGCACCGCGATCAAGGCTTTGTTAGCCGTGACAACGTGCTTGCCGTTTTCAATTGCGGTCATCACCAACTCTTTGGCAACTTCATATCCACCAATCAATTCGACAATAATGTCAATTTCAGGATCTCTGGCCAATGCAATCACATCTGTTTGTAATGTATAAGCAGATGTATCGCACGCCGGATTCGGACGGCGTGAAGCGATCGCTTTAATTTCAATTGAACAGCCCGCACGACGGGCAATTTCTTGTGCATTGCGGGTCAAGACGTTAAACGTGCCACCGCCAACTGTACCCAGACCACAGATCCCTACTTTTACAGGCTTCAAACGACACCTCGCAGATTGCTTACTCAGGACGCACTCTTTCTGACGAAAGAGTAAAAAATGGGTCTTAGTATAACGAAAACAGGGGCGTTGCACTATGCAAAGCCCCTGTAATCAACACTGAATTCATAAGATATTAGTTGAGACCTAACATAGGTGCTAAACGCTCAGCAGGCAGATATCCCGGCAGCAGAGTTCCATCTTCTAAAACCAATGCAGGTGTGCCAGTAACGCCCATTTTTTGCCCCATCACCAACTGACCCACAACTGGGTTTTCGCAATTTTCCTGGGCAATTGTTTTCCCTGCTTTGACACGATCCATTCGCTGATTACGTTCTTGTGCATCTTTACCGCACCAAATAGACACCATTGTGTTATAGGTTGCTGTGTTTGGACCGCCACGCGGGAAGGCTAAGTAACTGACCTCAACCCCCATCTTATTTAAGGCAGGGATCTCTTCGTGCATACGACGGCAGTAAGGACAATCAACATCGGTAAACACCCACAAATGCGCTTTACGATCACCCTCTGCAGGGTAAGTGATAATGTCGGCTTCTGGCACATCGGCCAACGCTTCTAAGCGAAGGCGGTTTTGTGCTAACTCCGTTAAATTGACCAAACCTTTTGCATCATCAATTTCGTACAGGTGGCCCACCAGTAAATAACGACCTGTCGACTCAGCATACAAAATTTCACCACTTGCCAAGGTCACCTCATAAAAGCCATCTAGTACAGCGGGTTCAACCGACTGTACGGGAATTCTGGCATCGGCTTTGTTTAGCTGTGAACGAATGGTCTCCTCAGCATCAGAGGCCCAAACCGCAACACTCAAAAAGAGTGCGGTTAGCAAAACAGCCAGCGAACTTTTTTTCATAACATCCTCAGATCGTCATTAATTACAGGGATAAGAGTCACAAAACAGGCTTTAGTTCAACCTCGGGGGTGATGTGCCTGATGAATTGCATTCAGTCGATGTGTTGCCACATGGGTGTATATCTGAGTTGTGGATAAATCAGAATGTCCCAGCAACATTTGCACAACACGCAAGTCCGCACCATGATTGAGCAGATGGGTCGCAAATGCATGACGCAACACATGAGGAGATAGGGGCTTATCAATGGCGGCCACCTCCGCATGGTGCTTAATTCTATGCCAAAACGTTTGCCGCGTCATTGCACTGCCACGCTGGCTTGGAAACAGGATCTCTGATGAAGACCGGATCAACAGAGGCCGAGACTCGCGCAAATAACGATGGCACCATTCGACGGCGGTATCGCCAACGGGCACCAAACGCTCTTTATTGCCTTTTCCCACCACTCGCACAACACCCAATCGAAGATTTAGCTGATCTAACTCTAAATCAACCAGCTCAGTCACTCGCAAGCCAGACGCATAGAGCAGCTCCATCATGGTTTTATCACGCAAACCTAAGCAGTCGCTCACATCTGGGGCCGCTAAAAGCGCCTCCACATCCTGCTCAGTCAAGGTTTTGGGCAATGGACGTGCAGGCTTTGGACTGGCAAGCGTGAGAGTGGGGTCTTCGTTAAGCTCCCCTTCTCGTAGACAATAACGATAAAAGCCACGCAAACACGACAAGGCTCGTGCCGATGAAATCGATTTAAAATGCTCTACCACTCGCCAAGCTAAGTAAGCTTGGAGGTCGGATCGACGCGCACTTAACAAATGCATCGAGCGCTCATTCAGCCAACAGGCGAAATGGCACAAATCCCGCTTATAGTTACTCAAGGTGTTGGGACTTAGCCCTTTTTCTAACCAGAGGTTACGGCAAAAGCGCTCAATCAAAATCTGATCTTGATCACTCGGTAAAAGCGCGACATAACGCCGATCCGCCATTAACGATAAACCTCGGTCGCTTGAATTTTATCCAATTCAAAGGGGTACTCCGCCACACCTCGATCCACCCGTTCAATAACCCGGATGTTGTTGCCCTCAACCGCGACCAAGATCCCTTCGACACGCTTACCAAAGAAGGTATAGAAACGAACGGGATGACCGATGTAATTGAAAAACTCGTCTGGACTCGTCTCGCGAAACTGGCGAGGTACAAACACATTTTCAGTTTCAACGGGAGTGGATCGCCGTCTAGGGTTCAGCTCTGGCACTTCGGCTCAGGTATTTCGACCTGCATCGAAATGGCCTCAAGCAATGCAACCCACTCCTCATCAGTTAATTCGATGTGAGTTCCATTCACTTTAATGCTAGGCCTCAGTAAGCCAATGTAATCCGCTGGCTCATGTGAGCGCGCAAAGGTTAATGGGATTACCAGCTCAATGGGAGACAGGCTAACCTCCAATTCAGCATCTGGACGGCTCATCGCATCGTAACCCGCAATCATGGGGCGCGTTGCTCAACGCCACGCTCTCGCAACCAATCCTGTATCATTAAGCCATGATTTAAATAAAACTGAGCAGGTGACACTTGCGACTGAGTCGAACAGAATTCGCCTCGACGCCGATTAAACCCTTCATCTGAGTAACGCAATTTTGCATTCAACACACCAGGAACTTCGCGCAAATTCGATGCTTGACGCAGTGTTAAACCTAACACAGCCGAAAAATCAATTTGCCACCAGTCTTTCACATTGGCATTGACGTCTAACTGTACACGGTTTTCGTCTAGACGTTGCCAATTAAAATAGAAATCCGTTTGCACTAAACGCATACCGATCATACGCAGTGTCGTTAGGTCGAAACTGCGTACATTTCCACAACCAAAGGCAATAGGGCTGACATGAGAGGGAGGCGTATCGCTCATTAACTGTTTAGCCATATGTTCGAAAGACGTAAACAGAGGCGAATTAAAATCCAGCGTTAAGCCCGTCATGCTCACATGCAGATCATTCGGTACGCTCTCGCGATTTAAGGTCGCACCTGGATTTAACCAAAATGCTGGATCGCGGCTACGCATTAATAGAGTATCGATCAGAAAGGGATTTGCCTGCCCTAACGGCATGATGCGGATACCTTGAATCTTTACTTCACCAAAGGGTGACAAGACTAAGCGATTGTAACTCACTTGAAGTAACGGATTGAGCCCATTCAACGTGCTGTCCAGTTCTCGCTTCAACTGATACCAATAAAGACCATAAGCGGCCAGTGCAAAAGCGACCATCAAGCCTAGGAAGGCAAAAACCCATTTAACTGTACGCATCAAAACTACCCTGTGTATTCACAACCACTTATTCCATTCTATTTGACGGGATGCATTATAGCGAATAGATCAAGTAAGATTTCTAGAAAAAAGATACTTTTCTATATTGAAGACGGATTTCATGACATTCACAACAAAAAAGCGGCTAAAAAGCCGCTTTTTTTATCAGGTATCGAAAAGTTGGAATTAACCCAATTTTTCTTTGATACGTGCAGACTTACCACTACGCTCACGAAGGTAGTAGAGTTTAGCCTGACGAACATCACCACGACGCTTAACGCTGATGCTGTCGATAACAGGGCTATACGTCTGGAACGTACGCTCAACGCCTACACCGTGAGAGATCTTACGAACGGTGAAAGCTGAGTTTAAACCACGGTTACGCTTACCGATTACAACGCCTTCGAAAGACTGTAAACGGGTACGCTCACCCTCAACCACTTTAACCTGAACTACAACGGTATCACCCGGTGCAAATGCAGGCACCTCTTTGTTCATTTGTTCAGCTTCAATCTGCTGAATAATTGTGCTTTTGCTGCTCATCGCTCGCTCCTATTTTTTCAACCGCACGCCGCTTGGGCTTCGCGGATATATTCGCTTAACAGCGTTTGCTGTTCTGGGCTTAGATTCATCTGTTCGAGCAAATCAGGTCGACGCTGCCAGGTTCTACCAAGCTGTTGCTTTAATCGCCAACGCTTAATTTCAGCGTGGTTACCACTCAGCAACACCTCTGGCACATTCATGCCATCAAGCTGTTCAGGACGAGTATAATGCGGACAATCTAGCAGACCATCAGCAAAAGAATCCTCTTGTGCTGATAACTCATGACCCAATACACCGGGCAAGAGTCTTGAAACTGCGTCAATCATCACCATTGCGGGCAACTCGCCTCCACTGAGAACAAAATCACCCAACGACCACTCTTCATCTATTTCGGCGTGTATCAGGCGCTCGTCAATACCTTCATAACGTCCTGCCACCAAAATAAGACTCTCATGAGTCGCTAACTCTTCTACACCAGCTTGGTTGAGTTTACGCCCTTGGGGTGATAAATAAATCACCTTCGCCAGCCCAGGCGCTTTCGCCTTAGCGGCTTGGATCGCATCCCTCAACGGCTGCACTTTCATTAGCATACCTGGACCCCCACCGTAAGGGCGATCATCCACGGTACGGTGCTTATCGAGCGTAAAATCTCTAGGATTCCAACACTCTAGATGTAAAGCACCTGAACGCACAGCCCTTCCTGTAATGCCATAGCCTGTAACAGCCTGAAACATTTCAGGAAACAAACTAACGATCCCGAACCACATTCGTTAAAACTCTGGATCCCAGTTGACCCTAAGCTCACCCGACTCTAGATCTATCTTTGTTATCACTTGATCCGGTAAATAAGGAATCAAACGTTCAGCATCATCAATGCTGTCTTGAGTTGCTTTAACAACCAACACATCGTTTGAACCTGTTTCAATCAAGTGATCAACCCGCCCCAACAAAACGCCGGATTCGGTATAAACCAAAAGATTTTCAAGCTGACTCCAGTAGTACTCACCGTCATCTAAATTTGGCATTTGCGATGCAAAAACACTAATTTCAGCACCAACGAATGCGCGAACGTCTTCAGGAGTATCTACACCCGCCAACTTGGCAATCAAGCCTTTTCCATGAGGTTTAAAGGATTCAAGCTTTAATGCTTTCCATTGCCCCCCATGGTTTACCTGCCAAGGTGTATAGGTGAACACGTTCTCGATTGGATCCGTGTAAGAATAAATTTTCACCCAGCCCTTTACCCCATAAGGGGCACTGAACTTAGCGATGACTACACGCTTATCGGTTGATTCACCTTGCATATCTGACAGGTCCGCCAAGCTAATTACTGTGCGGCCTTACGTGCATCTTTAACCAGCTGGGCAACACGCTCAGACGGCTGTGCACCTTTGCTGATCCAGTAATCAACACGCTCTAGGTTGACGCGTAAACGCTCTTCCTGACCCCGAGCAATAGGGTTAAAAAAGCCCACCCGCTCAATAAAGCGGCTGTCACGCGCAAAGCGCGAATCGGCAACGGTGATATGATAGAACGGACGCTTTTTAGCGCCGCCGCGAGACAAACGAATAGTGACCATGCGCTGGACCCCTTTATTTCGCAAGGATGGGTTTTAGGATCGCCCATCGTTAGTAATCCCCGCTCAGTTCGCTATGTAAGCCGGCTGAACGAGGGCCAAATCAAAATTAAGGCGCGAATTGTACGTTAAACGCACACACATTAAAAGCCTGATAAGTGCTATAGCGCCCCTTAAGCACGACTATTCCTGATTTTTTCTTTTGCCAACTCCAATGCAATGGCACCTGTGGGTCTTGATTCCACTTGGCTTCTTTCAAAAATCATGCTTAGCGTGTTTGAGACTCCCTCAACATGGCTTTTTACCAGCAAAGGATCATAGCCGACCCGTTCGTAATAAATATCGATGATGCCACCTGCGTTTATCGCAAAATCGGGTGCGTACAAAATCCCCTTTTCGTGCAACTGACGGTCATGACACTCACGTTCCAACTGATTATTCGCAGCCCCTGCAACCACTTTTGCTTGCATGGCCTGAATAGACGCATCATTTAATACGGCTCCCATGGCACAGGGTGCAAAAACATCAACATCGAGCGATGCAATTTCGTCCGATGACACCACGGTCGCGCCTAGCTCCGCTTGCGCTTTGGCCACGGCATCTGGATAAATATCACTGACGTAAAGCTGGGCACCCGCCGCATGAAGATGCTGAGCTAAACGATACCCCACATTGCCGACGCCTTGAATCGCCACTTTTAACCCCTGTAAGCTGCGATGACCAAAACGCGCCTGCACTGCTGCTTGCAAACCTACGAAGACACCGTAGGCGGTTGCGGGTGATGGGTCACCATTATTTCGACCACCGACAAGACCTGGGCGGTCATGAATTCCAGCCACATACGACGTATGCTTTGACATGACTTTAAGATCGGCCACTCCCGTTCCAGAATCCTCAGCCGCAATATAACGGCCACCCAAGGATTCTAAACAGCGCCCCATCGCTTCCAGAAGCGCTTGTGATTTATCTTGGCGTGGATGACCTATAATCACGGACTTCCCGCCACCTAACTTCAAATTTGCCAAGGCGGATTTATAGGTCATCCCTTTTGAAAGACGAAGTACGTCTGTGATGGCTTGAGATTCGCTTTCATAAGGCCACATACGACAACCGCCTAAAGCGGGTCCTAGCTGTGTATCATGAATGGCAACGATTGCTTTAAGCCCTGAGCTTGCATCATGAAAGAAAACCACTTGCTCGTGCTGCTCGAATTCAACATGCTGAAATACTGACATCGTTTTTTCTCCTACAACTGGATCTCAGTTGTAACTTGATTTTTTATTATAAGTGCGCCAGAAATGCCCAGCCCACGGAAAACCACCCTTTTGGGATGGCAAATGGGAAGTTAGGTCAGACGCGCCTCTAGGTCAAGGTGCATTTGCATCTTTGCAGGGCACTGCATTTTGAATTTTAGTGAACAAGTCTTTCTCAAGCGCTAAAATAACGCCCTATTTTTTGAGAGCCGCCCGATGAACATAGCGCTAACACCCATAACGTCCTGGCAAGATGAGCTAAAAAATGCCATCACCTGCCCTGAACAATTGCTTAAAGAGCTCGAGCTACCCGACTCTCTTCTTGCGGGTGCTAAGCTGGGTGAAGCATTATTTTCTTTGCGCGTACCTCGACCCTATTTAAGTCGAATAGAGAAAGGCAACCCTAACGACCCGCTACTAAGACAAATATTGCCCCTTCAGGAGGAGGCCTCAACGGTTCCTGGATATGTATCAGATCCTTTAGCGGAAAACTCTGCAAATCCGCAATCCGGCCTAATTCATAAATACAAAAACCGTGTGCTATTGATTATGAGCGGCGCCTGTGCCATTAACTGCCGCTATTGTTTTAGACGTCATTTTGCCTATGATGAGAATCAGATTGGGCGCCAACAGTGGGCATCGGTCCTTGCGTATTTAAAAAACAATCCCCAGGTCAACGAGGTCATTCTGTCCGGAGGCGACCCACTTGCAACCAGCGATCAGCGCTTACTGAATATTCTGGCTGATCTCAACCAACTGCCCCAACTGACACGACTGCGCATTCATACCCGCCTTCCAGTGGTCATTCCTCAACGAATAACAAACAATCTTCTGACTGGCTTACAGGGGTCGCGACTTAACGTTGTCATGGTGCTTCATATCAACCACCCCAATGAGATAGATGACGCCGTTATCCGAACCTGCCAACGAATTAAATCTCATGATATTACGCTCTTGAATCAAGCTGTTTTGCTAAAAGGCATCAATGATGACGTCTCTGTACAAAAAACACTCAGCGAAAGGCTTTTCGCCGCAAGCATTCTACCGTATTATCTATTCCTATTTGATAAAGTCGCTGGAGCCGCGCACTTTGACCTAGAAGAGTCCGTTGCTAAAGAGCTGGTTGGCAAACTGCAAGCGGAACTTCCGGGTTACCTTGTGCCTCGCTTAGCGAGAGAGATTCCTGGCAAGCCCGCAAAAACCTTGCTGGCACCACTACTGAACACCTAATAAACCGGAGTAGTTACATGAAAGCAGGCTCTGCATTCGGCACTCGCCGCAGCCCTCTTTTATCCCCTCGCTTTATACGCACAGCTGCTTTACTAAGCACCGCCTCTTTGCTGTCCGCTTGCGGCAGCCTTGATTTTAGTATGTTTGCTCGTAAATCAGCACCCGTTGAAGAAGTGGTTGAAGTGATTCCACCCCCTCCTGCTTTGCCCAAGCCTGCACTGATTATCAGTCGCATGGTCGCAGAACCTCCTCAATCAAGAGGGGATGCAGGTGCATACATTGATTTTATCAATGGCACAGACCTAACCGTTGAGTATGTGATGTTCAAAACCACAGCTTACGATGAAAGCGGCCGCATCGTGCCTGCGAAGCGTTCTGGAGATCCGAATACTTGGCTTCGTGTTGCCGGTCCTTTTGCACCCGGACAAGCCAGTGGCAGTCGTCATTGGGAGCAACTCTGGCAAAACCGCAATCTACGCTGCTTTGAAATTGAAGGCGTTGAGTTGATTTACATGGATGGCATGGTCGAGTTTTATGAGTCAGACCGAATCGCCTTATTGCCAGGCAGTGAAGACAAAAACAGCTGCAGTTAAGACTCTGCTACAGACAAGCCCATAAGCCGCTTACTCGCTAAGCACCCTGCTTATGGGTTTTTTAATCTTCAAAAACGCTAAAATTGGCCTTAGGCTCGGTTTAGAGTAAAATTATCGATTCTTTTTCCGTTTCAATTTGTTTCAAGGAACTCTAATGGCAACTTATTCCAGTAACCAGCTTAAGAATGGCCTCAAAGTAATGCTTGATGGTGACCCATGTACGATGCTGGATGTTGAATTCGTTAAACCCGGCAAGGTCAGGCCTTTACTCGGGTAAGACTTCGCAATTTAATTACAGGTCGCGTCTGGGAAAGAACCTTCAAATCCAATGAAACACTGGAAGGTGCTGACGTAATGGATACCGACATGGAGTATCTATACAACGATGGCGAAATGTGGCACTTCATGGACAACCACACCTTCGAACAGGTTGCCGCCGATAAGAATGCAGTGGGTGATAATTACAAATGGCTTAAAGAACAAGACAAAGCCACCGTTACCCTTTGGAATGGCAACCCTATCGCTATCACCCCACCTAACTTTGTTGAGCTTGAAGTGGTCGACACGGATCCAGGTGTCAAAGGCGACACAGCTCAAGGCGGCTCTAAACCCGCAACGCTCACCACTGGAGCGGTTGTTCGCGTTCCCTTATTTATCGAAATCGGGCAAAAGCTGCGCATTGATACGCGTACAGGTGAATATGTCAGCCGTGCATAATAGCTGGCGACCCACCGCCTCTATTCAGAATTTACGACGTCGCGCAGAAATTCTGAGTCAGATACGCGCATTCTTTGCCGAACGTCAAGTGATGGAGGTGGACACCCACCTCTTATCTCACTGCGCGGTCAGCGATCCCTTTATTGACTCAATGCAGGTCAACTATCAAAGTTTACCGGGTGGCGAGATCACTCCGATGTTTTTGCAAACATCACCGGAGTATGCGATGAAACGCTTACTCTGTGCAGGTAGCGGCCCCATTTACCAGCTCGCCAAAGTCTTCAGAAACGGTGAGTCTGGTCGTCGACACAACCCAGAGTTCACCTTGCTGGAGTGGTATCAAACTGGATTTAATCTGCCGCAATTGATGCAAGAAGTTGAGGCGCTTATTCAGTTGATCCTACCTGATCAATCCTTTGAATACATAAGCTATCGTGATGTTTTTAAAAGAACGTTACAACTCGATCCTTTCACCGCAAGCTTAGCAGAGTTAAAGGCCGCTTGCCGCGAACAGGTTGAAGCCTCTTTTGAGGATGAGGACCGCGACACTTGGCTGAACCTTCTCATGTCGCATCTGATTGAACCCCACTTAAACGCAACCTTTGTTCACAGCTACCCCCCCTCACAAGCCGCCTTGGCTAACATCGCTCAAGATGAGTATGGGACACGTGTCGCGGCTCGTTTTGAAGTGTACGTTCGAGGGATTGAGCTTGCAAATGGCTATCATGAGCTCACAGATGCCCAAGAGCAAAAAAGACGCTTAAAAGCCGATCACGATCAACGCAAACAGCTTGGCCTTCCAACCTACCCTCTGGAGATGCGATTGGTTCATGCACTAGAGCAAGGCTTACCTCATTGCTCCGGTGTGGCACTGGGCGTCGATCGATTAATTATGCTGGCGTTAGGCTGCAACCAGATCCAAGACGTCATCCCTTTTTCGATTGATCATGCTTAAATTAAACTAAAGTCGAACCTATAAAAGTACTACTTTTGGTGCGGGATCACATATACTTAGTATTAGTTAAATTTAATATTACTCAGATTTTCATACTGTTAGCTCTCCCTATAGGCAAGGTTCAAGCTTAGTGCCCTTAACACTTGCTCATCCTATCCTCTTAGGATCTGAGCCATTGGAGCCCCAGCCATGTTAATAAAAATGAAACTTCGCACACGCATGTTGATCTTGATTGCGCTTATCATCTTGGGGTTAAGCTTACTCACCCTTACCTCAATCCTGTCAACACAACGCGATCTAACCCAAGGCCGAAAGGACGTGATAACGGCCGTTTTAGAGTCGGCTTATAGCATTGCTGAGTTCTATCACAGCAAAGAACGTGATGGCAGCATGAGCCGCGAAGATGCACAACAGGCAACGGTTGCTGCCTTTTTAGCGGGTCGTTACGGCGGACTGGATGGAAAAACCGAGTATGTATACGCCTGGACAATGGATGGAGTCGGTGTCGCCCACGTGAATCCTAACTTCATCGGTCAAAACATGATGAATCAAGTACGTGATGTTAAAGGTCGATACACCCTGCAAGACATCTCAAGTGCCGCCCGCCAATCACCTAAAGGGGCTTTTGTTGATAGCTTATTCCCTCGCCCAGGCACAACTGAAGCCGTTGAGAAACTTCAATTTACGAAGATGTTTGAACCTTGGGATTGGTTTATTGGTACCGGAATTTACATGGATGACCTTGCTGCCGATATGCGCAAACAAATTATTGCTGACATCAGTACCGCATTGATCATTATCACGTTGATTACAGCCTTAGCTTTATTGATTGCACGCAGCGTGCTGAGGCAAATAGGAGGCGAACCCGCCGATGCCATCCGCTTTATGGCCAGTGCTGCTGCAGGCAATTTAACCATCAAAATTGATCAAGCCCCTAAACACAGCGTATTGGATGAACTGGCAAAAATGGTGGCATCACTACGCGACACCATGAACCATATTCGTGATGAATCGGCACGTGTGAATGGCAACGCAAACACCATTAACCAAGCAACTGCCAATGTTGCAAGTGCTGCTTATGAACAGTCAGAGGCAATCACCTCAATGGCTGCCGCCATTGAAGAAATGACCGTTAGCATTTCACACATTTCTGACAGTGCTCGTGACACTGAAGACAGCTCGAAATCATCGGCTCAGCTGGCAGAGCAAGGCGTTCAACAAGTTGCACTTGCCAATACCGAAATTCACAAAATCGCCAAGACGGTTCGTGAAGCCTCCACCAAAGTTGAAAATTTAAACAATCGTGCAACGCAAATTTCTTCGATTGCTGGTGTCATCCGTGACATTGCCGAGCAAACCAATTTATTGGCCTTAAATGCAGCCATTGAAGCGGCACGTGCAGGCGATCAGGGCCGAGGCTTTGCAGTGGTTGCCGATGAAGTCAGAACACTGGCCGGACGCACCGCGAACGCCACAAGCGATATTGAAGCCATGATCGCAGGCGTCTTAACCGAAACCGGTCAAGTGGTGGACACAATGAAAACAGCGCTGCCACAGGTTGAGTCAGGTGTTAGTGCAACGGAAACTGCATCGCAGATTCTCGCTCATATCAAACAGGAGTCTCACTCCACCTTAAAGAGAATTTCGGAAGTCGCCAACGCGACACGAGAACAAGGCTTGGCAAGCAGCAGCATTGCTGAAAAAGTCGATCAAATTGCAGCCATGGTTGAAAGCACTAGCCAAGCCATGCGCGCAACCGCTGAGAGTGTTCATGAGTTAAATCAGGTATCATCTGAGCTGAATACCATGGTGAATCGATTTCAGTGCCACTGAATCGTTCATCCGAACAATCTCTTGAACAAGGATTAAGGATGTCAAACTTACGTTACTCTCTGCCCAGCCTGCTATGTGCGGGCTGGATGTCCATGTCCGTTGCCTATGCAGACGCCTCATTCGAAGCCTGTAAGAGTGAGCTGCGTCGCTCTGCGATCAGCAATCAGATTTCTGCTCAGACGTTTGACCGATACGTAGGTGGTGTACAACCTGACATGACCGTTATTGATCGCCTCAACTTCCAACCTGAGTTCAGAACTCCGATCTGGGACTACATGGCAGGTTTAGTGGACGAAGAGCGTGTTGAAAAAGGTCAACAGATGCGAGCCGAACATGCGCATCTCTTACAGGAAATTGAACAGAAATACGGCGTCGAAGGCCATATCGTTTTGGCCATTTGGGGTGTTGAAACCAACTATGGAGCGATTTCAGGTCGCTACTCCGTTGTCGATGCCTTAACCACGTTAAGCTGCATTGGCCGTCGTCAGACATTTTTCCGCAACGAGCTAAACAGTGCATTACGCATCCTTCAAGGCGGACACGTTAACCCTGATGACTTCAAAGGCTCTTGGGCGGGTGCTTTCGGTCATACTCAGTTTATTCCCTCAACCTTTGAGCGCATTGCGGTCGACTTTATCGGTGATGGCAAACGCGACATTGTTGGCAGCATTCCCGATGCACTTGCCTCTACAGCAAACTATCTTAAGCGTTCAAACTGGCAAGCCAATCAACCTTGGGGATTTGAGGTTAAACTCCCGGCCAACCTGAACACAAACGATGAGGGCCGCCGCACCAAACGACCTCTTTCAACCTGGGCACAACGAGGCCTGACTCGCGTTAATGGCTCCCCTCTCACTGCTCAAGGATTAAGGGCTGACATGCAAGCAGGCCTCATTATGCCCGCTGGCCCTGAAGGCCCTAGCTTCCTTGTATTTCGGAACTTTGATGCCCTATTTAGCTATAATGCGGCCGAAAGCTATGCATTAGCGATTGGTCATCTCTCTGATAGAATTTTAGGTGGCCCTGGCTTTAGCACACCCTGGCCCACTGATGATCCACCGATTTCACGCTCAGAACGACGTGAGTTGCAGCAATTACTGCTGGATCGTGGGCATGATATAGGAGCGGTCGATGGGTTGATTGGCGATAGGACGCGCGGAGCCATTCAATTGGAGCAACGCCGCTTAGGACTCGCGGATGATGGGCGTGCAGGCTTAAAAATACTGACTGAGCTACGCAAAGGTCACTGAGCAGCGACCAACCTGGAGCGTTATTCGACGCCCCAGGCCAACACAAGCATTACATGCGAGGGAAACCACCACCGCCACCCATACCGGGTGGCAACATGCCTTTCATGCCTCTGGCCAGCTTAGCCATACCGGACTTAGTGCCAAACTTTTTCATCATTTTGGCCATTTGCTTATGCTGTTTGAGCAAACGGTTCACATCTTGAATCTGCGTACCGGAGCCCATCGCAATTCGGCGCTTGCGCGAACCTGAAATAATATCAGGATTGCGTCGCTCGCCTGGCGTCATTGAATTGATGATCACCTCAAACTGCTTCATGCCTTTTTCAGCTTGTGCCGTTTGTGCTGCCTGAGCCATTTGCCCCATACCGGGCAATTTCTCCAGCATGTTCATCATGCCGCCCATATTGTTCATCTGCTGTAACTGTTCACGGAAATCTTCAAGATCAAACAGTTTGCCTTTGGTAATTTTCTTGGCAAGTTTTTCCGCTTTAACCTTGTCGATCTTGTGCTCGGCCTCTTCTATCAAGCTCAGCACATCGCCCATTCCAAGAATACGGGAGGCGACTCGCTCGGGATAAAAAGGCTCTAGGGCATCGGTTTTTTCACCAACACCTAAAAATTTGATGGGCTGTCCCGTTATATGACGAACCGATAAGGCCGCTCCACCGCGAGCATCACCGTCGGTCTTCGTTAGGATGACCCCGGTTAACGGCAGCACTTCGTTAAAGGCTTTAGCGGTGTTGGCTGCGTCTTGCCCTGTCATTGAATCAACGACAAAGAGCGTTTCAATCGGTTTGACCGCCGCATGCAACTGACGGATTTCTTCCATCATTGCTTCGTCAATGGCTAAACGACCCGCGGTATCAACCAACAGCACATCATGATGCTGCAAGCGAGCGTGACGTATGGCCGCTTCGACTATATCAATCGGCTTTTGATCGGCAGACGATGGAAAAAAGTCAACCGCGACATCCTTCGCCAGCGTTTCGAGCTGGCGTATCGCGGCAGGACGGTATACGTCTGCTGAGACGACGAGTACTTTTTTCTTTTTACGCTCTTTCAAGAAACGCGCAAGCTTGGCAACCGAGGTGGTTTTACCCGCCCCCTGAAGACCCGCCATCATGATGACAGCAGGTGGAGTCACACTGAGGTTAAGCTCAGAATTGGCCTCACCCATCACTTTAATCAGTTCTTCATTTACGATTTTGACAAAGACCTGCCCAGGACTGAGGCTTCTGCTCACCTCTTGCCCGACGGCACGCTCTTTAACACCGTTAATGAACTCTTTTACAACCGGAAGCGCAACATCCGCCTCCAACAACGCCATGCGCACTTCACGCAAGGTGCCTTTAATATTGTCTTCAGTCAGGCGCGCCTGACCGGTCACACTCCGCAGGGTTTGCGTGAGTCTATCTGTTAAATTATCAAACATCGGGTGCCCCTGGTTTGTGTCTTTGCCCCGCCATGGCTGGAATCAGCAACACAATGAAGTCAAAGCTGTCATTCTTTTATGGTGACATTATACAGAAGCTGTTCTCAAGACGGCAGCTTATATTTCTTCTGAGAGGAGTTTATGCCAAACTTGCACTCCGATAAGGAGATTTTCTAAGATGCTGATCAGTACGACATTTGCAACCTCTTTCTTTTACGCCATCGCATCCTGGCTTCAGTGGCAACGTGCCAAGGGTAAAACCTCTGATGTTCGCATCAAGGTTCTTGTCTTTGCGATTTTGGGCTTCTTAGCGCATGGTGTCTCCGTGTACTTCACACTTCATCATGCACAGGGGATAGATTTAGGTCTTTTCAGCGTAGGCTCTTTGATCGCTTGGCTTGTCACAGCCCTCGTCATCGGCAGCAGCTTCAGGCAACGAGTGGACAACCTTTTTATTGGCGTGCTGCCAATGGCAATGCTCGCTACGCTCTGTGCTGCATTTATTCCATCATCCGGTGTTCATCGTCCTTATGAAGGTGGATTAATCGTTCATATTCTCTTGTCGATTTTAGCCTACAGTATTTTCACTTTAGCCGTACTGCAAGCCTTGCTCTTGTCTCGACAACAACTGGCGCTTAAACAACACCATACGCGTGGACTGGTTGCGAGTTTACCACCACTGCAAGTGATGGAGCGTTTGTTGTTTGAAATGATCTGGGTGGGCACTATTTTACTGAGCGCGGCTCTTTTAAGTGGTTTTTTGTTTGTCGACAACTTGTTTGCTCAACACTTGGTGCATAAAACGCTGCTGTCGATTGGGGCTTGGATCATTTTCACAGGCTTACTGATTGGTCGTGCAACATTGGGTTGGCGTGGGAATACTGCCATTCGCTGGACAATTGGTGGATTTATCCTATTAATGCTGGGTTTTTTTGGCTCCAAACTCGTATTAGAACTGATTCTAACGAATTAACATATAACTATTGACAGAACTGGGCTCGACTCAGAAAATACAAGGCCATTCAATAAAAAAGGTCTGATCTCTTGGAAGACGCGTCGATAGGTTCTTTGCTGATTCTACTTGTATTTTTAATTTTTCTTTCAGCCTTTTTTTCCAGCTCCGAAACGTCAATGATGGCATTGAATCGTTATCGACTAAGGCACTTGGTCAAACAGAAGCACCGAGGTGCCTGCCAAGCCAGTCAGTTGCTAGAGCGCCCTGATCGACTGATTGGGGTCATTTTAATTGGTAACAATTTCGTTAATATTCTTGCCTCCGCCATTGCAACGATCATCGCCGTTCGCTTATGGGGAGATGCGGGCATTGCCATCGCTACTGGTCTGCTGACGCTGATCATACTCATTTTTGCAGAAGTGACCCCAAAAACAATTGCTGCTATTCATCCAGAGCGCATTGCTTTTCCTGCGGCATTTATACTCAGGCCTCTACTTAAAATCATGTACCCCATGGTGTGGATCATCAATACCATCACCAACGGCCTCATGCGCATGCTACGCATTAATATGAATGGCCAAGGCAGTGATCATTTAAGCACAGAAGAGCTCAGAACTTTGGTCAATGAAGCGGGAGCTTTACTGCCCAAACGCAATCAATCAATGCTGTTAGGCGTGCTGGAATTAGAGGCTGTCACTGTCAATGACATTATGATTCCGCGCAATGAGGTCGAAGGCATCGACCTTGATGAGAGCTTAGATACCATTTTAACTCAGCTGTCTAAGACTCAGCATACACGATTGCCCATTTTTCATGGCGATATTAATCAGGTTGTTGGTCTTTTACATATGCGCAACCTTGCCCAGCTCATTCAAAAAGGCGAGGTGACAAAAGAGGCCATTCTTGCGGTAGCCCGCGAGCCTTATTTCGTTCCTGAAAGCACCCCCTTACAGACACAATTGCTTAACTTTCAAAAAGAAAGCCGCCGCATTGGTATTGTGGTTGATGAATATGGCGATGTCGAAGGGATCGTAACACTGGAAGATATTTTGGAAGAAATCGTTGGAGAACTCTCTGAGCAAAACAACGATCTGATTGAAGATATACACCCCCAAGAGGATGGCAGTTTCTTTATTGACGGCGGTGCTTATATTCGTGACATCAATCGCGCCTTGGATTGGGACTTACCCACCGATGGCCCCAAAACACTCAATGGTCTGATTACCGAAACACTCGAGTCATTACCGGATGCTAATGTCTGCTTAGAGATTAACGGCTATCGCGTTGAAACCTTACAAATACACGATAAATTTATTCAGACAGCACGCATGGCCAAAAAGAGCTAAGCGTCTTTTTCAGCCAAACGTCTTTCGGGGCGGACTGGAAATGCAGACGGCTTATTAAAGCCTACGGTGAGCAGCTCATTAATCACATGTGCAGTTAACCCCCAGATCAACTCACCCTCATAGCGCCAAGCAGGTACGAGCCATTCTTGACCATTACGCTCAAATCGATGCGTAATGGGCGCTGGGCACTCGAGAAAATAACGAATCGGCACACGAAAGATTCGTGCGATTTCGGCAGGATTAGGGACAAGTTCAACTTGCGCTGGAATGACACCGACCCAAGGGGTCACTTGTAAACCATGCTTAGACACGACCTGGCTCAAGGTCATTTGCACCTTGACCTGCTCTGGCATCAGCCCAATTTCTTCATGAGCCTCACGCAGAGCCGTGGTTTGTAAACAGTGATCAATTGCATCTCGCTTACCACCCGGAAAGCACACTTCGCCCTTATGGCTGTTTAAATGCTGCGCCCTTACAGTCAAGATCAACTCAGGGTTCATCTCATCCTGCGTAAGGGGAACTAAAATAGCGGCTTCTTCGCCTGATGTACGAAGACACCAAGGACGATGTCGATAATTGTTTTAATGCATCTGAAAGCATACCACCTCCTGAACTTAATTCATGATAACCCGTAAAAAGGGGGTCGACTAGTCCGTTCTCTCCTGTCTAAAATACGGTTGAATAAAAAAGGAAGATTCTATGAAATTTTGCTCTCAGTGCGGCGCGAACGTCTCACATAAAATTCCCGCAGGTGATAACCGACATCGCTATGTTTGTGATCACTGCCATACTGTGCATTATGAAAACCCTCGCATCATTGCGGGCTGCCTTCCTGTCTACAAAAACCAAGTGTTGCTGTGCAAGCGCGCAATTGAGCCTCGCTACGGACTATGGACGCTACCAGCAGGCTTTATGGAAAATGGCGAATCAACAGAGCAAGCTGCTCTTCGAGAGACTTACGAAGAAGCCAATGCAAAGGTTCATATCGAAAAACTCTACACCCTAACCTCCATACTGCATGTGGATCAGGTACAAATCATTTATCTGGCAACCTTGCCCGAACCAAAGTTCAGTGTCAGTGAAGAGTCACTTGAGGTGAAGTTGTTTTCTGAAGATGAGATTCCGTGGGACGAACTCGCCTTTCCAACCATCACCAATGCATTGCGCTTTTATTTTGAAGACCGAAAAGAAGGGATATTTCCAATGCGGCATTTACAGATAGGACGTAACGCCTCGGGAGAATGGTACTGTGAACTTGGGAGCCATCAGTAAAGGCACAGCAGACTCGCTTATTGAATAGAGAGTCTGCTGAAACCTACTTTATCTGAGCGATAATACATCCTGCATATCGTACAGACCGGCCGATTTATCCTGTAACCAGCCTGCCGCTCGAACAGCGCCTTTAGCAAAGGTCATTCGACTTGAGGCTTTGTGCGTGATTTCGATGCGTTCACCCTCTGTTGCAAACAGAACGGTGTGATCACCAACGACATCGCCCGCACGGATGGTCTCAAAACCAA
This sequence comes from Nitrincola nitratireducens, assembly GCF_000585235.1. NCBI lineage: Bacteria > Pseudomonadati > Pseudomonadota > Gammaproteobacteria > Oceanospirillales > Oceanospirillaceae > Nitrincola > Nitrincola nitratireducens. Next base: position 54,234 of record NZ_AONB01000024.1, read on the forward strand.
TTTCTTTGGCTGATCTTGGTCCGGTATAGCCTTCCCTACCATAAACAGCACAAGTTTTGAGGTCACGCCCTAATGCATCTGCAACGACTTCACCCATTCTCAGAGCGGTACCTGAAGGTGCATCCACTTTATGTCGATGATGCGCTTCGATCACCTCAATATCGTAACCACCGTCATCACCCAATGCTTTTGCGGCAATCTCAAGAAGCTTAAAACAGAGGTTCACACCCACACTCATATTTGGGGCAAACACAACTGCAATTTGCTCACCTGCACGCGTAAGTGTTGCTTTTTGCTCATCGGATAAGCCCGTCGTCCCAATGACGATTTGCTTCTTATGCTCAACACAAAACGCCAAATTTTGCATAGTGACGTCAGGGGCGGTAAAGTCAATTAACACATCAAAATCCTTCACCGCTTCGGCTAAGGATGCCACTAGTGTAACACCGAGCTTACCAACACCTGCCAGCTCGCCAGCATCGGCTCCCAGCAACGAACTGCTCGGTTCAACAATGGCGGCAGCAGAGTGACTCCTTCAGCTTGAGTGACCGCTTCGATTAAGGTTTTACCCATGCGCCCAGCGGCACCTGTGACTGCTATTTTGATCATTACTTTTCCTTACTGCCCCTAATGGCTTAGGTCATGTCTTCAAAAAATTTCTTAACCGAGTCAAAAAACCCGTGACGCTTGGGGCTGTGCTTATGCTGCCCTTCTTCAGTTGCATCCTGAAACTCACGTAAGAGCTCTTTCTGACGACTGTTAAGATTAACCGGTGTTTCAACAATCACTTTGACCATCAAATCGCCCACACCACCACCGCGAACTGGCGTTATACCTTTGCCACGCAAGCGGAATAACTTTCCGGTTTGCGTCTCCGCAGGTACTTTTAGTTTGACGCGTCCATCCAATGTTGGCACGTCAAGCTCGCCACCGAGTGCGGCATCCACGAAGCTGATTGGAACTTCACAATATAAGTGCTTTCCATCACGCTGGAAGATCGGATGTTCACGGACATTTACCTGAACATACAAGTCGCCCGTTGGGCCACCATTGGCGCCAGCTTCACCTTCTCCGGCCAAGCGAATACGATCACCTGTATCAACACCTGCAGGAATTTTAACCTGAAGCGTTTTGACCTTTTCAACACGTCCATGCCCATGACACGCTGTGCAAGGATCTGGAATAATCTTGCCCGAGCCATGACAGGTAGGACAGGTTTGCTGAACAGAGAAAAACCCCTGCTGCATTCTAACCTGACCCACACCACCACAGGTTGAACAGGTTTTAGCACTGGTTCCAGGTTTCGCACCACTGCCGTTGCAGACGTCGCAACTGGCCAAAGAAGGTACGCGCAAACTTTTTTCACAACCACGTACGGCTTCTTCAAGCGTAAGGTCTAGGTTGTAACGTAGATCGGCACCTCGCTGCACACTGCTGCGACGCTGCCCTCCACCGAAGATATCCCCAAAGACATCGCCAAAGATATCTGAGAAGTTACCTTCAAAGCCACCGCCTCCGCCAAAGCCACCGGCTTGACCATCAACACCCGCATGACCAAATCGGTCATAGGCCGCTTTTTTCTGATTGTCAGACAAGACTTCGTAGGCTTCGCTTAGCTCTTTGAATTTATCTTCTGACTCTTTATCTCCGGGATTACGATCCGGATGATATTTCATTGCAAGACGGCGATACGCTTTTTTGATATCGCGGTCTGAGGCATCACGAGAGACACCCAGTAGTTCGTAGTAGTCTGTTTTTGACATAGTCCGAATCTGATCCGGTTATCTATGACTCCTCCGGGAGCCGGACACGACAACGCGGGCCTTTGCCCGCGCTGCCACACATTTGTACTTTACAGCCGCGGATGCTTACTTTTTATCATCCTTAACTTCTTCAAACTCTGCATCAACCACATCATCGGCAGGCTTTTGTTCAGCACCTGCATCAGATGCTCCCTCAGCAGCGGCGGCATCTGCATACATTTTTTGAGCCACAGCTGAAATCGCTTCAGTCAGTGCTTCAGTTTTGCTTTCAATCTCAGCCTTGTCGTCGCCTTTTAGGACGTCTTCAAGTGCAGAAATAGCACTTTCAATGTTGGTTTTTTCGTCTGCAGACACTTTATCGCCCGCATCTTTTAGAGTCTTCTTAGCGGTGTGAACCATGGCATCGCCTTGGTTACGTGCTTGTGACAACTCTTCAAACTTACGGTCTTCTTCAGCATGCGCCTCAGCATCGCGTACCATTTGCTCAACTTCGTCATCGCTCAAACCTGAAGAGGCTTTGATCACGATAGACTGTTGCTTGCCAGTCGCTTTATCCTTCGCAGACACGTTCAAGATACCGTTGGCATCGATGTCGAACGTCACTTCAATTTGCGGTACGCCACGAGGTGCTGGTGGAATATCTGCCAAATCGAAACGTCCCAACGACTTGTTTTGTGACGCTTGCTTACGCTCACCCTGAACAACATGAATCGTTACCGCTGTTTGATTGTCATCCGCGGTTGAGAACACCTGAGATTTTTTGGTTGGAATCGTAGTGTTTTTCTCAATCAGCGGCGTCGCAACCCCACCCATGGTCTCAATACCCAAGCTTAAAGGTGTTACGTCGAGCAAGAGAACGTCTTTTACGTCACCGGACAGTACCGCGCCCTGAATCGCCGCACCAATCGCAACAGCCTCATCTGGGTTGACGTCTTTGCGTGGCTCTTTACCAAAGAACTCACTAACACGCTTTTGCACCAGTGGCATACGTGTCTGACCGCCAACGAGAATGACTTCGTTGATTTCAGACGCTGATAAACCTGCATCTTTCATCGCAATGCGGCAAGGCTCTAATGAACGCTCAACCAAATCTTCAACCAAGGATTCCAATTTAGCACGTGTCAGCTTAACGTTTAAGTGTTTTGGACCACTTGCGTCTGCGGTGATGTACGGTAAATTCACATCGGTTTGCTGTGATGATGACAATTCTACTTTTGCTTTTTCAGCCGCTTCTTTCAAACGCTGTAGCGCTAAAGGATCATTATGCAGATCAATACCCGATTCTTTCTTAAACTGATCCGCCAAGTAGTTAATGATTGCTAAGTCGAAATCTTCACCACCCAAGAAGGTATCACCGTTTGTCGCCAACACTTCGAATTGATGCTCACCATCAACATCGGCAATCTCAATGATTGAGACGTCGAAAGTACCGCCACCCAAGTCAAATACAGCGATGGTTTTATCGCCTTTAGACTGGTCCATACCGTACGCCAAAGCCGCAGCCGTTGGCTCGTTGATGATACGTTTAACTTCTAAGCCTGCAATACGACCCGCATCTTTTGTTGCTTGACGCTGAGAATCATTGAAGTAAGCCGGTACTGTAATAACCGCTTCGGTTACGGCTTCACCTAGGAAGTCTTCAGCGGTTTTTTTCATTTTTTTCAGGATCTCTGCAGAGACCTGTGGTGGTGCCATTTTTTTGTCGCGTACTTGTACCCAAGCATCGCCATTGTCAGCTTTGACAATTTTGTACGGCACCATCTTGATATCTTTTTGCACGACATCGTCTTCAAAACGACGACCAATCAGTCGCTTGATCGCGAATAGCGTGTTGTCTGGGTTGGTCACCGCCTGACGTTTGGCAGACTGGCCCACAAGCGTCTCGCCATCGTTCGTAAAGGCGATAATCGATGGAGTGGTACGATCCCCTTCTGCGTTTTCGATTACGCGTGTTTTGTCGCCATCAAGAATTGCAACGCATGAGTTGGTTGTACCTAAATCAATACCGATAATTCTGCCCATTTTATGCTCCGTCTGTTTCATAACCGCCGTGCGGTTTAAATTCTGTAATCGTTGTAAAAACGTATTTTTTCGATGATGTGTATATGGGGTTTAATCAAGACATTTCAAGCCTAAAAATTAACCTTTTGCAACAACGACCATGGCAGGGCGCACTAAGCGTCCATTCAGCGTGTAGCCCTTCTGCATCACAGAAACCACTGTATTCGCCGCCATATTTGGAACATCTACCATTGAAATGGCCTGATGCAACTCGGGATCAAAAGGCTGCTCAATCGGATTGACAGGCTCTAGGTTGAACTTGGCAACGCTATTTAAGAAAAGCGTTAGGGTCATCTCCACCCCTTCGCGTAACGCTACCGTCGCATCATCTTCCGCTTGGCAGGCATCAATTGCTCTTTCCAAACTATCAACAACAGGCAGCAATTCTTGAGCGAACTTATCCAGTGCGAATTTATGCGCTTTTTCGACATCTTGTTCTGCACGACGGCGAATATTTTGAACTTCGGCCGCTGTTCTTAATTTTTGTTCACTCAATTCGTGGGTCAATTCATCAATACGCGCTTGTGCCAACACAAGCAACTCAGCTGGCTCTGCTCCCTGTTGCGCAGATGCTTCGCTGATCTCTTCAGCAAGATCGGCCTCGTTTACAGAAGACTCAACCTGATCGACTAAATTCTCATCACGTGACTCTGCATGCTGCTGTTCAGACTGCTTCTGTTGCTCAGTCGCCATCTTACTTCTCCCATTAACTAATCAAAAAACCCGCAAAAAAGTTATTACCCTAGATGGGGGCATCAGGCTCGTCTTCAAGGGCTAGCAAAAGTTTTTTCACTCAAGACTTGCGCGTTTTTTCAAAATGGCTTATACATTAACTACTGTATAAATAACCATGTGTTGACCATCATGCTGACCCAATTATCAATCCGAAATTTTGCCATTGTTGAACGCCTTGACTTAGACCTAAATACTGGAATGACGGTCATTAGCGGGGAAACCGGCGCAGGTAAGTCCATCATGCTTGACGCATTGGGCCTAACCCTGGGTGATCGCGCCGATTCAGACACCGTCAGGGTTGGCGCTGAGCGCGCCGAGATTGCAGCCAGCTATGACATCACCCAGATTCCCGAAGCACTCAATTGGCTTAAAGAGCATGATCTTGAGCAGGACTCAGAATGCCTTGTCAGACGCATTATCACGAACGAAGGTCGTAGCCGAAGCTATATCAATGGTCAGCCCACTCCCTTAGCCATGCTTAAAGAATTGGGGCAGCTTTTGGTGGATATTCATGGTCAACACGAACATCAACGTTTACTTAAAAAAGATCATCACCGCGTCTTATTGGATGCCTATGCCAACCATACTCCCCTAGCGGAAGACGTTAAACGTCACTTCTTACGCTGGCATCACTTACAAAACGAACTAAAGGTCGCAACAGAGCAAAGCAGCGAAAAAAACGCCCGAATCCAATTACTTAGCTATCAACTCGAAGAACTGGAGCAACTTAGCTTAACCGAAGCCGAATTATCGGACCTAGAAGAAGAACAGCAAAGGCTCGAAAATGCGGGAGATATTCTTCGCTCTGGTCATCAGTTACTGGCATTAACCAGTGACAGTGAAGACGAAAATGCCATCGCAATTTTGAACCACTGCTTACAACTGCTTGACAACATGCAAAGCCAGTCGCCACGTTTGCTACAAGCCAATGAATTGCTCAACAGTGCGTTGATTCAAATCGATGAAGCGGGACACGAAATTCGACATTATGTCGACAGCGTTGAAATCAATCCTGAACGTTTGCAAGAAGTGACTGAGCGCTTAACCAGCATCTATGATGTCGCTCGCAAACATCGAGTATTGCCCGAACAACTGCCCGCTTTACATCGACAATTACAAGATGAAATGAGCAACATCAGCCGCTCAGATGAAGCAATAGCCGAACTTAAAGCAGAAGTAGACCTCGCCTTAGCAGCGTACCTTAAACAGGCCGAAAACCTAAGTAAAAAGAGACAGCAATTTGCTGAAAAGCTTAGCAAAGCCGTTGATAGTCAATTACACACTCTGGGTATGCTTGCCGCACACTTCTCAGTTCAACTAACACCATTGGCTCAAAACACCTACAGTGCTGCGGGCTTGGAAGAGGTTGAATTCTTAATTAGCACTAACAAAGGCCAAAAAGCTAAACCGCTTGCCAAAGTTGCATCTGGTGGTGAGCTGTCTCGTATCAGCCTTGCCATTCAGGTGGTCACTGCCGAAACATCTAATACACCCACGCTGGTCTTTGATGAAGTCGATGTGGGCATTGGTGGAGCGATAGCAGAGGTCGTTGGACGCATGCTTAGAAAGCTTGGCGAGCGCACTCAAGTTTTATGCGTGACACACCAGCCTCAAGTTGCCTCTCAGGGGCACCAGCATCTCTTCGTGAGTAAAACAAGTCAAAAAAATCAGACGCAAACGCGAATTGATGTTCTAAGTGATGATAGAAGAGTGCACGAAGTGGCACGAATGCTAGGAGGAATTGAACTCACGGACACGTCCTTTGAGCATGCAAGGGAAATGCTTCGAGTTCATTAACAATTACGCTGTTTATTCACATCAGTGTAACGATTCAAAATCCCTTTCTGCTAGACGCCCTTCAAGCAACAGAGAACAAAGCGGGTAAGCATTCTTACCCGCTTTTTCCAACCTTCCTTTTACGCTTTATCGTCTTCAAACTGCCCGTACAGATATAGAGTTCTATCTGAGATGTTAAAGCCGTTTGCCTTGGCAATTTCATCTAAGAGAGCATTCAATCTTGGATCCGTGAATTCGCTGACTCTCCCAGTTTTAATACAAACCATGTGGTCATGATCATCATCTCGTGCCAACTCAAAGACGGAATGACCGCCCTCAAAATGATGACGACACACTAAACCGGCGGATTCAAATTGAGTTAACACACGATAAACGGTTGCGAGGCCAACATCCTCACCTTGCTCCATCAACATCTTATAGATATCTTCTGCACTAAAGTGCTCACTTTCTCCGGCTTTTTCTAAAAGCTGGTAGATTTTTACCCTAGGTAAGGTGACTTTAAGACCCGCTTTACGGAGTTCTTGATTTTCGAGTGCCATAATCTGTCTCTATTCACTATGCGGTTTGGGTTATGCGGTGGTAGACTTCATTATCAATGTTTAGACAGCAAAGTGGAAGTTATTTACAAATGCGCAAAGTTTTAACTGTCCTGTTAACCACCTTATTAATTTCCGGATGTTTTCCAGGGGTATATAAAATTGATATCCCTCAAGGAAATATAGTCACTCAAGAGATGGTTGACCAGCTCCGGCCCGGAATGACGTACAACCAAGTTAGGTTTGTATTAGGTACCCCCCTTGTCACAGATACATTCAACGACGAGCGCTGGGATTACATTTACAGCCTTAAAAAAGGCGGCAAAAAAACATCAAAAGAACGGGTAACCCTTTTCTTTGAAGATGGCCGCTTATCTGGCATTACTGGAGATTATAAACCATCTTCGGTTCCCGCTCAGTAAGTAATGCCTTTTACGAACGCCAACCAGAACTAATTGTTTTGGTTGGCCTTTTCGTGCTTTGCTTTTTCAGCGGCCTTGCGTGCTCGAATCTCTTTAGGATCAGCAATCAGAGGCCGATATATTTCAATACGATCGCCTTCACGCACTAGGGTGTTTTTGACATCTTTAACTGACTTACTAAAGATCCCCATCGGAGCCGTTTCGACATCGATTTCTGGAAACGCCTCAACAATCTTCGACTGAACCACTGCCTCAAATATTGTTGTATTGTCGCTTACATTCACTGCAATGATTTTTTGCTCATTTGGCATGGCATACGCCACCTCAACCTTAATCATGGCTGCTCATCTCCTAAAAACCTGATCCGTATAACTCATCGGCTCTTTGCACAAACACATCGACCATCGTGGTTGCCACAGAATTAAACACCTTGCCCATTGCAAAGCTCGCCAACTTACCCGAAAAATCAAACCTCATTGAGAACTCAACTTTACAAGCCTCATCGCTCAAGGGAGTCAGCGTCCACACGGCACTAAACGCTGAAAAAGGTCCTTCGACCAATGCCATATCCATATAGACAGGGCGTTTTTTGGAGTTTCGGGTCGTGAAATGATAGTTAAGGCCAGCCTTAGAGACATAGAGTGTAGCCTCTATTGAGTCTGCTGTATCATGCTTAACTTCAACTTTTGAGCACCAAGGTACAAAGTCAGGGTAGCGAGCAACATCATTGATAAGGTCAAACATTTGCTCAGCTGTATGCAGTACTAGTGCTGTTTTATGGACTTCTGTCATCCGTTTTAGATCCGCTGGCTAAACTACAAAACGACATTATACAGATTCATTACAAAGATGACGCCTATTGCAGTCGGGACAATAAAGCGAATACACCCCTGCCAAATTTCAAAGACACCATTTTCGGGTAAATTTAATTCTTTTTTAGCCATGGATTCAGACATAAACCAGCCAGAAAAGATCGCCAATAGCATGCCACCGATGGGTAAAAGAAGATTTGTAGTCACAACATTAAGTAGATCAAACAGGTTCAATGAAAAGACTGTCCAATGTGACAAGGCCCCAAAGGAGTAGAGCGTTGCCACACCCAACACCCAAGCGGCAAACCCCATCAACACGGCAGCTTGATGACGCTGTACACGAAACTTTTCGATCATCCATGCTGTAATCGGTTCCATCAATGAAATGGCGGAAGACCAAGCCGTCAGTGCAACCATTAAAAAGAACATAAAACCAATGACTTGCCCTCCAGGCATTTGCGCAAACACAACCGGAAGGGAAACAAACAATAAACTAGGCCCAGTGGCGGGAGCCATTTGATAGGCAAACACGATGGGAAAGATAGCCAATCCAACCAAAATTGCTATCAATGTATCCAACGCCCCGATCATGACCACTGAACGCCCGATTGACTCTTTTCCCGACAAATACGCGCCATACGCCATTACCGTCCCCATACCCAATGATAGGGTGAAAAACGCATGCCCCATTGCGACCAGCAACACCTCAGCCGTCACATAATACCAATCAAAATGAAACAGAAAAGTGATGGCATGCGGCATATAGCCTGTACTGGTTGCATAGACAACCAACATAATCAGCAACATAATCAAAACTGGCATCATGTATCGAATGGCTCGATCAAGCCCTCGACGCACACCGAAACTTAGAACCCATACAACCAAGCAGACAAAAAATGTATGACCGACTAACAAGGCCTCTGTATTCAGCAGCAACTCACCGAAGTAACGTGTCGCTTGATCTACACCCACATCCGCAATACGACCTGTCAAAAGGGCCAGTAGATAATGCAAAATCCATGCAGCGACAACGGAGTAAAAGGAAAAAATCAAAAAACCCGTAAACATCCCCATGCTGCCAAGGTAGCGCCAGCGCGGGTCTTGATTGGAGAACAGAGCGACAGCTTTTAATGAATTGACAGGACTCAAACGTCCGTGCCGCCCGATGACGATCTCCGCCATCATGAGAGGGAAGCCAATAAGACAAACACAAATGATGTAAATTAATAAAAAGGTGCCGCCCCCATTCTCGCCCGCCATGTAGGGAAATTTCCAGATATTTCCTAATCCAACCGATGAGCCAGTGACTGCCAGAATGAACACCCAGCGATGAGACCAGCTCCCATGTATTGAGCTAAATGAGGGCATAACGATATATCTGCCTTTTGAGTGGACGTTCGTATTGAGTCGTTGAATTGTTATATTTTCTTTTAAAGATAACAACATTTTCAGCACACAAACTGCTTTTAAAGCGTCTAGAGCCTCTATATAATGCGCGCATGTCAAAAAAGAAAGCAAAACCTACCAGTTCAACCATTTGCCAAAACCGAAAGGCACGCCACGAATACAGCATTGAACAAAAGTTCGAAGCAGGCCTTGTGCTGACTGGATGGGAAGTCAAAAGCCTAAGAGACGGGCGCGCTCAACTTGTCGACTCCTATGTTGTCCTCAAAAACAGTGAGGCATGGCTTGTCGGCGCTCACTTCACACCGCTTATCTCTGCCTGTACACACGTTTTAGCAGAGCCCAAACGCGATAGAAAGCTTCTTCTCAACCGTCGTGAAATCGACAGACTCATTGGTGCCACTCAAGCAAAAGGGTATACCTGTGTCGCTCTTGCGCTGTATTGGAAAAACGGCCGAGTGAAGTGTGAAATCGCCTTGGTTAAAGGTAAAAAACTTCACGACAAGCGAGCTGCCGAAAAAGACAAAGACTGGGACCGCCAAAAACAACGCGTAATGGCCGCCCAATAAGCACTTTACGCTTTACCTA
>NZ_AONB01000025.1:0-55027 GCF_000585235.1 Nitrincola nitratireducens
TCTTCCCTAGGTCGATGGGGAGGCGAAGAGTTTTTGCTGATCTGCCCCGGTACTCGGGTGAAAAACGCAGAGCAGATTGCCGAGAAAATTTTCAAGGCAATTCAGCAACATTCCTTTCCAAAAAAATTGAGGATTACCGTCAGTCTAGGTTTATCTGAATTCACCGCAACCCACTCCCCAGAAACCCTTTTAGTCGAAATAGATCAGAAAATGTATCGAGCCAAGCAAGCAGGTCGAAACAGAATCCAGATTTAATAGCGCGCTCATCTCGATCAACAGCAAGAACTCGTCACGTCCTGATTGCAACACCAAAGGCAACGAGACGACTAAGCTTCATGACTCGAATGATACCGTTTACGGTATTTTTTACGCGAATGTCCATTTGCAAGTACAGCAATCGCACAAATCACAACATAGGTCGCGGCATTGGCAGGGATCTGTAAGTTAAAATCAGACGCCGAATGAATTACGATGGCAATAATAGCCATGGCCGTTCCAAACCCAACCCCGCTTCTAAAGAGGGATTCTCTATTCCAAAGCGCCCTGAATGAGTGAAACAATGCCAAGAGTGTAAATAATAACAATGGCAAGGAACCAATCAGCCCAAACTCAACCCAAAACTGCAAATAATCATTGTGAGCATGATCAAAATGGCCACCAAAATTGGGGCCTGTATGCCCAATAAACACCGTCTCATACGCTCCGGCACCATGGCCAATCCAGGTTTTTTCTTGTGCTAAAGGAATAGACTGTGTAAACGCAAGTCCTCTGAGGTCGTTGATATCGAACACCAACTGCCCTTCTTCTTGAGTAATCGCAACCTCTGTATTCATCAGACGATTTTTTAAGCGCTCTAATCCAAAATACTGACTAATGACCAACATATCGATCAGAATAATACTGATGAGTATCATGCTATTTCTGAGCCGATTTTCACGATTAATCAGAACAAAAATACTGCCAACTATTAATAAGCTCGAAAAAAAACCTGCATTACCCATGCGTGACTGACTCATCACCAAACCTATGACCATGATGACCAAGGCAAGACGCAATCGGGCTTTAGGGCCTAATAAGAGTTCAAGTACATTGACCCAGCGAAAGGCCTGCCCATCTCTGAGCGCCAGCATTAAACCGATACCACAGGCCAACGTCATTTCGAGATAGCCTGCAAGATGATTGCGGTTTACAAAGGTTCCCGTTGCGTTACCTTTGTAAAACTCTTTAGGAACACCGAGTAGCCACTCAACACCCGATAACACCATGATAGCCCCATAAAAGGCTTGAAAGGTGCCACTAATGACAATCACGGCTAACAGCACCGTCAAACGTTTACGTGTATTAAACAGATTGATGACCATCAAGAAAAGAAGGCTATAGGTAATACCCAGCATCAAACTTTGAAAGGTACGACCCACATCTGCCGTCATACCCAATAACCACTGGAGTGCAACCCAAACCTGAGTCGATACAAGAAGGGCAAACATCAACCAAGCCGCTTGTAAAGATCGATTGGGTATGGGGCGGCTTCGAAGGAGCGCAACGCCCCATATAAGGGCCAACACTCCAACAAGCAAGATGAGCAATGCCATTGACCAAGGCCGATTACTGCCCAAAGGCAACGGCATCCAAACCAATAACAGTAAAATGGCAGCCGCAGTTAGGCGTTCTAAACGCGATTGAGGGTACTCATACTCCATACGAACGACATCCTGTTGCGGCCTTTAATTGGATAGGATTCTAAACAATTTAATCGCGCCCGACAAAACAATCCATACGACGTTGTTTAAATTGACGACACAGATCCGCTGCCTGACGAGCCTCATCCATCGAGCCAATTTGAACACGATACACCACTCGCCCTGTCGCTGAACTAAATTCCATCACATAGGCTCTCAGCTGCTCCAGCAGATCCTGATGCTCCGTTTGAATCCTTTGAGCCATACGTTCGGCATCCTCGCGCTGTGCAAGCGCAGCCACTTGAACATAGTGTCTTGGTCCTCCCACAGGAATGCTCAACCGCATCGGTGGGTATTCAGGCATGCCGCCTTGCGGATTTGCCTCAAATGATGAGGGCGGCATAGGCTTCATCTGGGTTTGTAAAATAGCGTGGCGTTCTTTCACTTGCACAAGCGCCTCGGCCGATAAATTGCTTTCTAGCTGATCCTGAGTCAGCCGTGCTTTCATGTCCCCTGAGCTGGCAGCGACAAACACCCAAGCAGCCCCCTCAATTGGATCCATCAACACAGGGCCTTTAAAATAGAGTGCTGCTAAACGCATTTGGGCCTCTGTGTCGCCCAAATACGCGGCACGTAACCACCAATCATGAGCCTGCTGGGTGCGCGGTGAATCTGGAAAGGCAAAATAATAGAGCGTCGCCAGGTTTTTCTGGGCCGATAGATGACCTAATTCAGCTGCTTTTCCATAAAAAAATTCGGCCAGTTCTAAATCAGGCTCGATGCCTATTCCGGTTCGATAGTATTGACCAAGATTAAAATAGGCGTCTGGATCGTTTTCATCAGCGGCACGGTACCACTCTTGCAGCTGACTCATGAGCTGCTGGGTGAGCACTTGATCCTCTTCAGACACGGAGGCAGAATGCCCCTCTCCCTGAACACTGCTTGCCAAGAATGAAAGCGCGCATAAAACTCCGACAATATTCGCCCACTTTAAAGACAATCCCATCATCCCACCCAATTTGTCTATAATTTAACCAGCGGTAGCCTACAAGGCTCGGCTCGGCTATAATTCGCGATCCTGATTTTAACCTCTTTTTGCAACACAGGTGACACATGGCTAAAAAGCTGTTTATCAAGACACACGGTTGTCAGATGAACGAGTACGACTCATCACGCATGGCAGACCTTCTCGGTGAAAGTCATGCACTAGAACTGACTGACTCGCCTGATGATGCCGATGTATTATTACTCAACACCTGCTCCATCCGCGAAAAGGCTCAGGAAAAAGTATTCCACCAATTGGGTCGTTGGCGCAAGCTTAAAGAGCAGCGCCCGGATCTTATTATTGGTGTGGGCGGCTGCGTTGCCAGCCAAGAAGCTCAGCGATTCGTGATCGCGCGCCCTATGTCGATATGATTTTCGGCCCACAAACGCTGCATCGCTTGCCTGAGATGATTAATGAATCCAAAAAAGGCATCGTCGGCATCGTTGATGTTAGCTTTCCTGAGATTGAAAAATTTGACCATCTGCCCGCACCCAAAGTAGAAGGTGCCGAAGCCTTTGTGTCGGTCATGGAAGGCTGCAGTAAATACTGTACGTTCTGTGTAGTTCCCTATACACGCGGCGAAGAAGTTAGCCGTCCACTGGCCGATGTGCTCAGAGAGTGTGAGGAGCTGGCAGAACAAGGTGTGCGTGAAGTTAACCTGCTCGGTCAAAATGTGAATGCCTACCGGGGTGCCACCAACGATGGCACCGACGCCGATTTGGCTGAGTTGATTCGCCGTGTGGCCGCCATCGACGGCATCGACCGCATTCGCTTCACGACCTCTCACCCTGTCGAGTTCAGTGAAAGCTTAATTCAAGCCTATGCGGATGTCCCTGAACTGGTTAGCCACCTTCACCTGCCTGTCCAAAGTGGCTCGGATCGAATTTTGATGGCCATGAAGCGTGGGCATACCGTCTTGGAATACAAGTCTAAACTGCGCCGTATTCGCAAACTACGACCCGAGATCAGCTTTTCATCGGACTTTATTATCGGTTTCCCAGGCGAATCAGACACTGACTTCGAAGCCACAATGAATTTAATCCAAGACATAGGCTTTGATAGTTCATTCAGTTTCATCTACAGCCGTCGTCCTGGCACACCTGCTGCCGATCTACCCGACAATGTCACCGATGAAACAAAAAAGCTAAGACTGAATATTCTTCAAGATCGTATTACCCAGCAAGCCATGCAGATCAGTCGTCGCATGGTCGGGAATGTCGAGCGTATTCTCGTCAATGGCTATTCTAAGAAAGATCCTGGCCAGCTATCGGGACGCACGGAGAATAACCGAGTGGTTAACTTCCGCTGCGACGATCCCAACTTAATAGGCCATTTCGCTGATGTTCGTATTGTGCAGGCGTATGCAAACTCTTTGGTTGGCGAACTCGTATCGTCTGAACTTGATCAAACGCATTAATGCTTCGCCAGCTATTTTAGGATGATAACTTGTCAAACCAACAACCTGTAAACTTTGCGCTTGAACCTGACAACCCAGCCGCTCTTGCCAGTCTTTGTGGTCAGATGAATGAGCATCTTAAGCTGATTGAAGAGCGCTTGGGCATTGAAGTGCTCAATCGTGGCAACAAATTCCAATTGATTGGAAATAGCCTCGTCAGCCGTCAAGTCAAACCCCTGATTCAGGACCTGTATCAACAGGCGTGTAAAGGGAAAGAATTAAGCCCTGACGATATCCATCTAGGACTTCAACAAACTGGCCTCGAACAGCAACTGCCGTCCTCTGGGGTAGGTGATCGCGACTACACCATCCGTACACGCAAGATGCAGATTCGCCCGCGCAGTGAAAACCAACAACGATACGTGCGCTCAATCCAAACCCTCGATATAAATTTTGGAATTGGGCCGGCAGGAACTGGCAAAACCTATCTCGCCGTTGCCTGTGCAGTTGAAGCCTTAGAGCGCGAAGAAGTCAGCCGTATTTTATTGGTTCGTCCTGCCGTTGAAGCAGGCGAAAAACTGGGCTTTCTCCCCGGTGATTTATCGCAAAAAGTTGATCCTTATTTGCGCCCACTCTACGACGCACTCTACGAAATGCTTGGAATTGAAAAAGTGGCCAAGCTCATTGAGAAGAACGTGATTGAAATAGCACCGTTAGCCTACATGCGTGGACGGACACTCAATGGCTCTTTTGTGATTTTAGATGAAAGCCAAAACACCACTCGCGAACAAATGAAAATGTTTTTGACGCGTATCGGTTTTGGCTCGACAGCCGTCATTACCGGTGATGTGACTCAAATTGACTTGCCCAAAGGCACCCGTTCGGGATTGGTGCATGCGATTGAAGTGCTCAAAGGCGTTGAGGGTATCGGCTTTTCACACTTCACCGCGCGTGACGTGGTACGCCATCCGCTCGTCCAACACATTGTTGTCGCCTATGATCGTTTTGAGAAACTTGAAGCGGAAAGAAGCTCACGCAAACACGAGAACCACTCATGAGTTACTTTGTCGATGTTTTATATGAAACAGACCCTAACGGCCTTCCCACGGAAGCGGACTTTGAACGCTGGCTAAAGCTCGCGATGACAGGCCGACGCTTACGAGCAGAAGTCTGCATCCGCATTGTCACAGAAGACGAAAGCCGAGAACTTAACCACACATGGCGTGGAAAAGACGCTTCGACCAACGTTTTGTCTTTTCCTTTTGAAGCGCCACCGGGCATACCCACTGATTTAATTGGTGATTTAGCCATCTGCGCAGATGTCGTTGCCCGCGAAGCCCAAGAGCAAAACAAACCCTTATTGCACCATTGGGCGCACATGGTGATTCATGGCCTCTTGCATCTTATCGGATTCGATCATATAAATGACACTGACGCCGAAGAGATGGAAGCACTGGAAATCAATCTTCTTGCTCAGCTCGGTATTTCAAATCCATACTTATCCGCTTAAGAGGACATTATGAGCGAAGAACGATCGGGATCTGCCACTAAAGGCTGGCTCGGCAAGCTAGCCCAGGCTTTTTCTGATGAACCCCCTACCCGGGAAGCCTTAATTCAAGGTTTATATGATGCGGCTGAGGCTGGCGTACTTGATAATGACGCCTTGAATATTATTGAAGGAGCCATGCAGGTTTCGGATATGAAAGTCCGAGATGCCATGGTTCCTCGCTCTCAAGTCACAATGGTGCAAATTAACCAAGCGCCTCGGGAATTTTTACCCATCATTATCGAGACCGCTCACTCACGCTTTCCCGTCTGTGGTGAAAACCCCGACGAAGTCATCGGCATTTTATTAGCCAAAGACCTGCTTAACTTTATGCTGGATGGCAATCTCGACAACTTCAGCCTACAAGACTGCATACGCCCTGCCGTCTTTGTCCCCGAAGGCAAGCGTCTGAATGTACTATTACGTGAGTTCCGTGGTGCACGAAACCATATGGCCGTCGTGGTTGATGAGTATGGTGGCGTCTCCGGGTTAATCACAATCGAAGATGTCTTGGAACAAATTGTGGGTGAAATTGAAGACGAGCATGACGATGACGATGACGAAGGCAATATCAAAGCGCTGGATGAACAGAGCTACCTTGTCAAAGCCTTAACCACCATCGAAGACTTCAACGATCACTTTAACAGTCATTTTTCAGATGACGAGTTCGATACCATTGGCGGCTTAGTCACCCAACGCTTTGGTCGCTTGCCACAAAAAGGGGAACAAGTGAGCTTTGAGCACTTTAATTTCACCGTTTTATCGGCTGACAACCGTCGTATACGCTTATTACAGGTTGAACAATCATAGGCATCCGTTTGAATCTACGTCGTCTACTTCGCCCAGCGGTCAGTCTTAGTGCAGGCTTGACGGCTACCTTGGCGTTTGCACCCTTCAATATGCCTTTATTTGCACTATTAAGCCCAGCTTTGTTTTACCTGAGCATCGCTGGCATTAGCGCGAAACGGGCCATTTGGATTGGTTGGTGTTACGGCCTAGGCTTTTTTGGCGCGGGCGTCTCTTGGGTATACGTCAGCATTCATACCTATGGCTACGCCCCCGTTCCCCTTGCGGTATTGCTCACCAGCCTATTTGTCATGGCATTAGCCACGCTCTTCGCACTGCAAGGCTGGTGTTTTACGCGTTTTTATCGAATCCCACGCTATGCATGGCTAGGCTTTGTGGGTGTATGGATCATCTTTGAATGGCTGCGCAGTTGGCTATTCACAGGTTTTCCATGGCTCTATTTAGGCTATGCTTGGATCGATACCCCCTTAAGCTCTTTAGCCGCTATTCTCGGTGTTTGGGGACTCTCATTACTCTCGCTTCTCTTTGCTGTCGGGATTACGGAGGCCATACGCAGCCAACGCCCAGGGCCCGGAATCATCGCACTCACGTTACCCCTTTTAACGCTGCTCCTACCCAATGAGTGGACCACTCCCGAAGCTAAACCACCGCTTCGTGTCGCTTTAGTTCAGCCCAATATTTCCCAGCACGATAAATGGGATGGAGATAATCTGCCGCACATTCTTAATCAACAAATTGAATTAAGCATGCCGCACAAGGATGTCGATTTAATTGTTTGGCCCGAAACCGCCATCCCTTCGCTATATTTTCAAGCAGCCCCGTACGTCCAACCTTTTTTTGACTATTTAGACAGTAACGACACAACCTTGATGAGCGGCTTTCCTTTCATGACGGGCAATCCACATGATGAAAGCTTGATGATGTTTCACAATAGTTTGGGTATTTTTAGTGGCAGTTCAGGGGTTTACCATAAACAGCGCCTAGTGCCATTCGGGGAGTATGTGCCGTTTGAAAATCAACTCAGAGGGTTGATTACGTTTTTCGACTTACCCATGTCTGAATTTAGCCTGCCTCACGAAACCCAACTCACTCTACCCGTTAAGGATTGGGCCATTGCACCGCTGATTTGCTACGAAATTGCCTACCCTGAATTAACTCGCATCTCGGCACTTAACAGCCAGCTCCTCCTGACCGTTTCAAATGATGCATGGTTTGGTGACTCACTGGCAGCGTATCAACACTTACAAATTGCGCGGATGCGCGCCATCGAAAATGGCCGCTGGCTGTTGCGCGGGACCAATGATGGGATTACTGCCGTCATTCGATCCGACGGCAGCATTGAAGCACAAATACCGCGCAAGGTTGCCAAGGTATTAACCGCCGAGGTTCCCGCGATGCAGGGCAAAACACCCTATCAACACTTGGGTGTATGGCCGACTCTGTTATTCGCTCTCCTGCTCATGACGCTGGGCTGGCGGCCATGGCAGCGAATCTCGGACAAATATCACCGCACCACAGGCTGAACAGGGTTGAAGACTGCTGCTTTGAATCAGCACTTGCTCTTCATTGCAATTCAAACAGCGCAATCGACCCGGTACTGTCACTTCACCGGCTAAATACTCCGTTTCAGAATGGGAAAGCTGCTCACGCAGCAACTCATGCTGCACCCGAGTTTGATCCGCCAATTCCCATAAACGCTTGACCATGGTTTGCTCAAGGGCATTTAAATCAAAGTTCAACCACGCGGCTATGCCCTCGCCCGTTTCGTGCGCATAATAGCCGATTTGCTTGAGGTCGCGTTCAATATAGGCGCTGAGTAAATCTATCTCATCACGCGTCATTTCCTCAGCCGCCATCTCCAATTCGATTGCGTCACGGATCGTGGCCTGAACTGACTCCCATGTTTGATAGCCTGCTTCGTCGAGTTGATGACGTATGCGATCTAGGACACGGTCGTAGATACGCGACATTTTTGCAGCACTATCGCTTGTTTTTTTAAGTGGGTCGCTCATAAAGTCTCCTTCACCTGCAAGGTGATGTGATTAAGCCCTGTTTGCATCTCTGCATATATTGTATGCTATGCCGCATTGACTCATCTTTCCAATTAATCTGACATCGAGCCCTACGCGTTTATCCATAACAGCCTGTGCCGACGTCAAACAAGAGATCTGATCAGACACAATGAACGAGCACTATCAGCCACAGGCCATTGAACCGAATGCCCAGCAGTACTGGGAAGATAACCAAAGTTTCAAAGCCGTAGATGACACATCGCGCGAAAAATTTTATTGCTTGTCCATGTTCCCCTACCCCAGCGGCCGACTGCATATGGGACATGTTCGTAATTACACCATAGGTGATGTGGTCTCTCGTTACCAACGTATGCAGGGAAAAAATGTACTGCAACCGATGGGCTGGGATGCCTTTGGCTTACCGGCTGAGAATGCGGCGATCAACAATAAAGTGGCGCCCGCAAAATGGACCTATGAAAACATCGACTACATGCGCAATCAGCTCAAGCAAATGGGCTTTGGTTACGACTGGTCTCGTGAACTGGCCACCTGCCATCCCGAGTATTATCGTTGGGAGCAATGGTTCTTTACACGTTTGTTGAAGAAAGGTTTGGTTTACAAACGCGAATCAGAGGTGAACTGGGATCCCGTTGACCAAACCGTACTGGCCAATGAGCAAGTCATTGATGGTCGTGGATGGCGTTCTGGTGCTCTGGTCGAGCGTAAGAAAATTCCGCAATGGTTCTTAAAAATCACTGACTATGCGGATCAGCTTTTGGATGACTTGGACAAGCTTGAACACTGGCCTGAGCAAGTCAAAACCATGCAGCGTAACTGGATTGGGCGTTCAAAAGGCGCTGAAGTGTCGTTTAAAGTTGACAACTACGGCGATCTTCAAGTGTTTACAACACGCCCCGATACGCTGATGGGCGTAACCTACCTGGCGGTGGCCGCACAACACCCACTGGCGTTAAAAGCAGCAGAGACCTCTGCCGAAATAGCCGCTTTTATTGATGACTGCAAAAATGTCAAAGTGGCTGAAGCGACATGGCTACCATGGAAAAGAAAGGCATCGATTTAGGAATTGAGGCGACTCACCCACTGACAGGTAAAAAAGTCCCTGTTTGGACGGCGAACTTTGTATTGATGGACTACGGCTCTGGTGCCGTCATGTCCGTACCTGCACATGATCAGCGTGACTGGGAGTTTGCCAAAAAGTATGGACTGCCGATCAAGCAAGTCATTGAACCGATCGACAATAACCTCATCGTCGATCTTGATAAAGAAGCCTTCACAGAAAAAGGCAGCTTAATCAACTCCGGCGATTTTGATGATTTGGACTTTGACCTTGCCTTTAAGGCCATCACCAATGAGTTGAGCAAACGCGGCCGTGGTCAGGTCACCATTAACTATCGCTTACGCGATTGGGGTGTGTCACGCCAGCGTTACTGGGGTGCTCCTATTCCGGTCATTAACTGTGCAAGCTGCGGCCCTGTGCCAGTTCCAGAAGATCAACTGCCCGTTGTTCTGCCTGAAGACGTTGAGTTTGATGGAGTTGGCTCTCCGATCAAAAAGCTCGCTAGTTTCATTGAAACCACCTGTCCTTGTTGCGGTGGCCCTGCTGAGCGCGAAACCGACACCTTCGACACCTTCATGGAGTCAAGTTGGTACTTTGCTCGCTTCGCCAGTCGCAACAAAGCCGATGGCATGCTAGACCCTGAACAATCGCGTTACTGGTTGCCCGTTGATCAGTACATTGGGGGTATTGAACACGCGATTCTGCATTTACTCTACTCACGCTTCTTCCATAAGCTGATGCGTGATGAAGGCCTTGTCGATTCAGATGAACCCTTCACTCGTCTACTCTGCCAAGCATGGTGCTTGCCGAAACCTATTACCGTGAAGACGAGCGCGGTGGCCAGGTCTGGATTTCACCCACTGACGTGATCACGGAAACAGACGACAAGGGCCGCATTATCAGCGCCCGCCATAAGGATGATGGTGAGCCCGTTTTGGTCTCCGGCATGTCAAAAATGTCCAAGTCCAAGAACAACGGCATAGATCCACAAGTGATGATTGATCGCTACGGTGCCGATACCGTTCGCCTTTTCATGATGTTCGCGGCACCGCCAGAGCAATCATTGGAATGGTCAGATTCAGCCGTTGAGGGCGCTCACCGTTTCTTGCGTCGTCTTTGGAAGCAAGTGTACGACCATCTAAACCAGGGTCTTCCAACGGTTCAGCTGAACAGCGAAGCACTCACGGACGATCAACGCGAATTGCGCCGTAAAGTGCATGAAACCATTCGCAAAGTGACCGATGATATTGAACGTCGTCAGACGTTCAACACGGCCATTGCCGCCATCATGGAGCTGTCGAATGCGATGTCACGTTTCGATGACACCTCTGATCAAGGCCGTGCTGTGATGCAGGAAGCACTTGAGGCCGCCGTGGTACTCTTGTCACCGATCGTGCCTCATATCACCCATGAGCTTTGGACGCTGTTAGGCCATCAAGATGCTGTCGTAGCCGCAGCTTGGCCCGTGGCGGATGAAACCGCGATGACGCGCACAAAGGTTGAGATCGTGGTTCAAGTGAATGGTAAGGTTCGCGCTCGCATAGAAGTCGCTGCCGATGCTGACGAAGATACCCTTCTACACTTAGCCTTAGCGCAAGAGAATGTGAAAAAGCACATAGAAGGCAAAATGATCCGTAAGAAAATTGCAGTGCCGAATAAACTACTCAACATAGTGGTCGGCTAGGAGTTTTAATCATGGCGATGTCCTTGCGCATACGCCACTGGTGTTTTCTGTGCCTGCTGACTTTGATGGTCAGCGGGTGCGGTTTTCATTTACGTGGTTCGTATAGTGTTTCTGATGAGCTGTCACACGTCAGCATTGTGTCTGAATCCGTCAGTCCAGCGATGGTTCGAGCGGTCACTCAAGCGATGACGTTAAATGGCGTCGAGGTGCTGCCAGAGGCCGACATCCAGCTACTGCTCAAAAACCAGTCGGACATACGACGGACCGTGTCTCTAACACGTTTGGCCCGTTCGTCTGAGTATGAGCTAAGAACGGTGATCCATTTAAGTGTGGTTGATCGTGACGGCAATGAATTACTGCCAGAGCGCACCCTTTATGCTGAGCGCGTTTACAGTATTGACCCCGACAACATCACCGCGACAGAAACGCAGGAAATCATCCTTAAAGAGCAAATCAGACGTGAACTGGCCCAGCAAATTATGCGTCAGTACATTCGTTTAAAAAGCTCGTGAGCGGACACTCAACAAGTGACTCTTAAAAGCGACTTGCACGCATGAAACTGCGCCCAACAGACCTTCCGGCCAAACTGAGCTCAAATCCGGTGTTCCCTGTATACCTTGTATATGGGGATGAACCCTTGCTGTCTTTAGAAAGTTGCGATTACATTCGTCGTTTTCTGTCCCAGAAAGGCTTCTCTGAACGAGAGGTCTTTCACGTCGATGGGAACTTCAGCTGGGAAGGCACGCTGCAAAGCACCAATGCGCTCTCGCTGTTTTCTGAACAAAAAATTCTTGAGATACGCTTAGGCGAATCCAAAATCAACAAAGCAGATAGCCAGCACCTACAAGCCTACCTAGACAATCCAGCACCGGATACTACACTTTTATTAGTGGCAGATAAGCTAGATGCAGGCAGTAAAAAAAGTGCATGGTACAGCACGATTGATAAACGGGGCTTGATGGTCGAAATCTGGCCACTTGAGCCACAACAATTATCAGGATGGCTGATTCAACGAGGCAATGCGATTGGTCTACACCTCGACACGGAAGCCGCACAGCTTTTATCGGATCGGGTTGAAGGCAACTTACTTGCGGCTCGTCAAGAACTGGATAAGTTACGACTTCTTTGCTCAGATGGCCACATATCGGCTGAGCAAATTTTAGAAGCCGTCTCCGATAGCTCACGTTATGATGTATTTGCGTTGATGGATGCCGCGCTTATGCGACAACCTGTGCGTTGTCAGAAAATATTGCAGGTTATTCGGCAAGAAGGCGTTGAAGCCCCAGTGGTGCTCTGGGCCATCACGCGCGAAATCCGAACGCTCTATTCGTTAATACAAGGTTTATCGCGCGGTCTATCTGCGGATACACTCTGCCAAAAAGAAAAGGTCTGGGGTAAGCGTAAAGGTCCTGTTCTCAAAGCCTGTCAGCGATTACACCTAGACGATTTAGAAAAAATGCTTTCACAAGCGGCCTTGGCAGACCATGCGATAAAAGGACAAGGGCAACATGACCCTTGGTTGATTATGGCACAACTCGTATTGGCTCTGGCGGGAGCAGCCCTTCCGTTAGTCGCATTGGAGGCCTGAATGCGCATACGTATTCGACATCTACTCCTCACCCTCATCAGCCTTGCAGGGTTAGCGGGCTGCAGCGATGCAAACAATCCTGCCAAAATGACGCAAGGCGTGGATCTGTATGCTTACTATTGTAAAGAGTGCCACACCTACAGAGGTCTGGGCCCTGAGCTTCAAAACCTTCCACCGGGTGTCAATCAACTGCAAGAACACGATGTTATTCTGATCATTAAACACGGCTACCAATTTGGGCACCCAATGGGGCATTTTCCAGATTTAACCGAACATCAAGCCAGAGCCGTCGCTGAGTATGCCGTAGCCCTACGTCACGAGCAACGTATGAAAGCGCTGCAAAGCATGGAGCGCGTTGCGCCCCTTGAGCCTGCCAGCGACTAACCTACTCGTCCTCATCCTCATCGCCTGAACTGTCTTCCATGCCCAGCTCTTTAATTTTACGTGTAAGCGTATTGCGTCCCCAGCCTAATAACTCCGCGGCATCGCGTTTACGTCCCGCTGTATGCTTTAACGCTACCTCAATCATGGCTCGTTCAAATTGCGGAACGGCCTCATTGAGAATGGTTTTACGACCATTTGTTAACTGCTGATCCGCCCAATTACGAAGCAACTGTTCCCAATTACCGCTTAAGGCCAGGCCTTGATCTTGCTGATCCAACAACTCAGGTGGCAGGTCAGAAACCAGCACCTCACGCCCTGATGCCATGACCGTTAACCAACGACAGGTGTTTTCTAACTGCCTAACATTACCCGGCCAAGGAAGATCGCAAATAAACTGTTCTGTCTCGGCTTTTAACAGCTTAGGCTCAACACTTAACTCTTCAGCTGATCGAGCCAGAAAGTGACGCGCTAACCGAGGAATATCCTCACGACGCTGAGAGAGCCTTGGTATATGAATGCGAATCACATTCAGACGATGAAACAAATCCTCCTGAAGCGACCTTCTTTCACTAAGCTCTCTAGGTTTTGATGGGTCGCGGCAATAATGCGAACATCCACTTTGACGGGCGTATGTCCCCCGACACGATAAAATTCGCCATCCGCCAGCACACGCAGTAAGCGCGTTTGCGTATCCGCAGGCATGTCACCAATTTCATCCAAGAACAAGGTTCCACCATCCGCCTGCTCAAAACGCCCACGACGCGCTGCTGCCGCTCCGGTAAAGGCCCCTTTTTCATGCCCAAACAACTCAGACTCGATCAAGTCCTTAGGAATAGCCGCCATATTCAACGGAATAAAGGGATGCTCCGCCCGAGGGCTGTGCTTATGCAGTGCATGTGCGACAAGCTCCTTGCCCGTTCCAGAGTCACCATTAATCAAGACGGTGATATTGGATTGAGATAGCCGACCAATCGCACGAAACACTTCCTGCATGGCAGGCGCTTCACCAATAATTTCAGCCGTTGTATCATCCACTACTTCAGGCGATTGAATACGCCGCTCATAGGCGTGTTCAACGGCCCTACGCACCAATGCGACAGCATCATCAACATCAAAAGGCTTCGGCAAATACTCAAATGCACCGCCACGATAGGATGCCACCGCGCTGTCCAAATCCGAGTGCGCGGTCATAATAATGATCGGCATATCTGGATTAATGGATTGGATATGATTCAATAATGCCAATCCATCCATACCCGGCATGCGGATATCACTGACGATGGCATCAGGTTGTTCTTTGTCCAGTCGCTTGATTAGATCATCGGCTGACTCAAACATAGCGGTTTTCATTCCCGCCGAGCTTAAGGCTTTCTCTAAAACCCAGCGAATAGACCGGTCGTCATCGACAACCCAGACATTACCCGGTGATTTCATTGTTTTGCTCCAGAGGAATTAGTAATTGAAAACGTGTTTGCCCTGGCTCACTGCTGCATTCAATCAAACCCTTGTGTCGATTGATAATAGCCTGTGCGATCGACAAGCCTAACCCCGACCCTTCTGCACGCCCAGTGACCATAGGATAAAAAATCGAACTCACCAAATCTTCAGGAATCCCCGGCCCGTTATCAATGATCTCGATTGAGCAAACGAGCCGGTGTCGCTCACTCCCTAAGGTCACTTGACGATGAGCCCGTGTTCTCAAGAGAATACTCGGCTCAGGTGTTGAGGCCTCCTGTAACGCCTGCATCGCATTGCGCAAAATATTCAGTATGGCTTGAATTAGCTGTTCTTTATCACCCAAAAACTCAGGAATACTTGGGTCATAATCGCGGACGAAACGAATTAAGTGATTGGACTCAACATCGACGAGGCTGCATACTCGTTCAAGGAGTGCATGGACATTGATTTCCTCAATCCGTGGTAAATTATGAGGCCCCAATAATCGATCAACGAGATTTCTGAGACGATCCGCTTCTTCAATAATAACCCGCGTGTAATCATGCAACTCAGGGTTATCAAGCTCTCGCTCTAAGAGCTGTGCAGCTCCTCGAATCCCTCCGAGTGGATTTTTAATTTCATGAGCCAAACCGCGTACCAATGATCGCGCAGTTGCATGGCGGTTGAGCAATTCCTCTTCACGTTCAATGCGCATTAAACGGTCACGGGCTTGGATTTCGAGCAGCAGCCCCGAGTTTGACAGTGGATTCACGCTGTAATCAATCAACAGCTCGTTGGATAAGATCGTTACAATCCTAGCTTCCCGCTTACTGAAGGGATGCGATGTTTTTAACGCATCTTTTAACAAGCGCACATCGTCTTCTGCAAAGACCACGCATTCCGTTAAAGGCTTACCTCTTAAACGACGATAGGAAATTTGCAGCAACATCTCAGCTGCAGGGTTCATATACTTTACCCGCAACTCTTTATCCAACATCACTACCGATGTCGTTAAGTTTTCTAACGTTTGTTTTGATGTATCTAAACTAAACATGCGGCCTCCACCTCTGTAACTTCTATTTGCAAAAAGGAGGCCACTTTTGCCTTCACGCCCCAACGCCCATTTACGGGCACTGCATGAAACATTATGGACAGGCTAAAGGTTCAAGAGCACCTACAAAGCACCAATTTAGTGCACAAAACATTTAAGCACGCACTGAAACTTTACTCAAAAAAAAACCTCCCGAAGGAGGTTTTTTATCGTTTAATAGAATTAAACAGAGTAGTACAGATCGAATTCAACTGGGTGAGTGGTCATGTTGACACGCTCAACTTCAGCACGCTTCAGACCAATGTAAGCATCCAGCATTTCTTTAGAGAATACGCCGCCTTTGGTCAAGAACTCATGATCCGCTTCCAACGCATCCAAGGCTTCAGTCAAGCTGCCGACAACGGTTGGGATCAACTTAGCTTCTTCAGCTGGCAGATCGTACAAATCTTTATCCGCTGGGTCGCCAGGGTGAATCTTGTTCTGAATACCGTCGATACCCGCCATCAACAACGCTGCAAAGCAAAGGTATGGGTTCGCTGCTGGATCAGGGAAACGAGCCTCTACACGACGTGCTTTCGGTGAAGTAGTGTACGGAATACGCAGTGATGCAGAACGGTTACGCGCAGAGTACGCCAGCATAACGGGTGCTTCGAAACCTGGAACCAAACGCTTGTAGGAGTTGGTTGATGGGTTACAAATAGCGTTCAACGCTTTAGCGTGCTTGATAATACCGCCGATGTAGTAAAGTGCATAATCGCTCAGACCCGCATAACCGTCGCCTGCGAAGATGTTTTTACCATCTTTGGACATAGACAAGTGAACGTGCATACCAGAACCGTTATCACCAACCAAAGGCTTTGGCATAAAGGTAGCTGTTTTGCCATACGCATGTGCAACGTTATGCACGCAGTATTTCAGGATTTGAACTTCGTCAGCTTTCTTAACCAGAGTGTTACCACGCACACCGATCTCACACTGACCAGCCGTGGCTACTTCGTGGTGATGCACTTCAATCGTTAAGCCCATTGCTTCCATTGCGTCGCACATTGCGGCACGAATGTCATGCAAAGAGTCGATTGGTGGAACAGGGAAGTAACCGCCTTTAACACGTGGACGGTGTCCAGTGTTACGTGAGCCGCCTTCCAATTTCATGTTTGAAGACCAAGCCGCTTCTTCAGAGGAGATGGTATAACCACAGCCACTGATATCAGCATGCCAGTTTACTTCATCAAATACGAAGAACTCTGGCTCTGGGCCTAACATTGCAGAGTCAGCAATACCCGTAGAGGCCAAGTACTGCTCAGCACGCAAAGCAACTGAACGTGGGTCACGGTCATAGCCTTGGCCAGTCGCAGGCTCAACGATGTTGCAACGAACAATAACAGTAGGCGCTTCAGTGAAAGGATCCAGAACCGATGCACTGTCATCAGGCATCAGGATCATGTCAGATTCTTGAATTCCTTTCCAACCTGCGATAGAGGAACCATCGAACATTTTCCCTTCTTCGAAGAAGGAATCACCCATATCAGATACTGGAATGGTAACGTGCTGCTCTTTACCTTTGAAATCAGTAAAACGCATGTCGATCCACTTAGCACCGCTCTCTTTGATCAGATTCAGAGTATTCTCTGACATACGACTCTCTCCACATGTTAGCTATATGAATTTGCCGGAGGCCGGATGCAGAAAATATCCGGCGTAACCGCTTACATCAGTACAAGCAATGAACGTGCCAGTGTAAAAAACCCCGCCAAATCAGGCTCTTAAGAGCCGACAAATTGGTAGTGATTCATTTTTTGCACCATTAAGAGGCACGATTATCAAAAACGCACCATTAACACCCACAAAACAGGTTGGCGACGATCGTATTTTGTGCAATGCACGTCTAAATCATACTGGATCAACCGCAAATTTGCGCCATCCCGGTGCAAATATAAATTTAATTGACATGTTCAAAATGTCATCAAACTTTCGTCGCTTGTTCGGGGTTAGTTGCGTATAATAATGCGCTTTAGACAAAGAACCGGTACAAACTTGTGATCGAAGACTTAAGAAATATTGCTATCATCGCCCACGTCGACCATGGCAAAACGACCCTCGTCGATAAACTGCTGCAGCAGTCCGGCACCTTAACGCGCCGTGATGAGTCCGCTGAGCGAATCATGGACTCGAATGACCAAGAACGTGAACGCGGTATCACGATTCTAGCCAAGAACACCGCCATTAAATGGAACGACTATCGTATCAATATCGTTGATACACCGGGGCACGCGGACTTCGGTGGCGAAGTAGAACGTGTTCTTTCGATGGTAGACTCTGTTCTTTTATTGGTTGATGCGGTTGACGGCCCAATGCCTCAAACGCGTTTCGTAACCCAGAAAGCTTTTGCTCAGGCTTACACCCAATTGTCGTCATCAACAAGATTGACCGCCCAGGCGCACGCCCAGACTGGGTAATGGACCAGGTATTCGATCTGTTCGATAACCTTGGCGCAACTGACGAACAGTTAGACTTCCCTGTTGTCTACGCATCAGCGCTAAATGGTATCGCTGGCTTAGACGCGGATGACATGGCTGAAGACATGACGCCGCTGTTTGAAGCCATCATTAAACACGTTCATCCGCCACGTGTTGATCCAGAAGGCCCATTGCAAATGCAAATCTCGGCATTGGATTACAACAGCTACGTAGGTGTAATCGGTATCGGCCGTATTACACGTGGCCGTCTGAAAACCAACACTCAAGTTAAAGTAATAGACAGCCATGCTCAATTGCGCAGTGGCAGAGTATTACAAGTCATGGGCTACCATGGACTTGAGCGTGTCGAAGTTCCTGAAGCGGAAGCCGGTGATATTGTCTGTATCACGGGCCTCGACCAGTTGAACATCTCAGACACCATCTGCGACCCTAACGTCGTTGAAGCACTGCCAGCACTGTCGGTTGATGAACCAACAGTTTCTATGACCTTCCAAGTGAATGATTCTCCCTTCGCAGGTCAAGAAGGCAAGTTTGTTACCAGCCGCAACATTAAAGAGCGTTTAGAGCGTGAATTAATTCACAACGTAGCGCTGCGTGTAGAGCCAGGCGACTCTCCTGAGAAATTCAAAGTATCAGGCCGTGGCGAACTTCATCTATCGGTTTTGATCGAATCCATGCGTCGTGAAGGGTTTGAACTCGGCGTGTCTCGTCCTGAAGTTATTCAAAAAGAAATCGATGGCGAAATACGCGAGCCGTACGAATTGGTGATGCTGGATGTCGAAGAGCAGCACCAAGGTTCTGTCATCGAGGAACTTGGCAAGCGTAAAGGCGACATGACCAACATGGAAGTGGACGGTAAAGGACGTATTCGCGTTACCTTTATGATCCCTTCTCGCGGACTTATTGGTTTCCGTAGTCAGTTTATGACCATGACCTCAGGCACGGGCATCATGACCTCTGTTTTCGATCATTATGGTCGTGTAAAAGACGGTGAAGTTGCCGCGCGCAATAATGGCGTTCTCGTGTCTATGGTGAACGGCAAAGTACTCGGCTTTGCGCTTTTCACCCTGCAAGAGCGTGGTCGTTTATTCGTCAGCCCAGGTATCGAAGTGTACGAAGGGATGGTTATTGGTATCCACGCACGCTCAAATGACTTGGTTGTTAACCCAACCAAAGGCAAGCAGCTCACCAACATGCGTGCATCCGGTACCGATGAAAACATCGTACTGACACCACCAATTCGTTTCTCGCTTGAGCAAGCGCTTGATTTTATCGAAGACGATGAACTGGTCGAAGTAACTCCTGTTGCAATCCGTGTTCGTAAGAAGCTTCTGAAAGAAAACGAGCGCAAGCGCAACAAAAAGTAATCATTGAGCCTGCCCTTCGTAGGCAGGACACATGACCAAAAGGCAGCCTCGGCTGCCTTTTTGCGTTATGATGCGACATATCTATGATCAGTGTCTTCGGTGGAGCCAACCATGCGGGTTTTATATCCTGAAATCAGTCCCTATGCTCAACATTACCTAGCTGTCGACGAACAGCATACTCTATACGTAGAGGAGTGCGGCAACCCTCAAGGCATCCCTGTCGTCTTTATACACGGTGGCCCTGGTGGTTCAATATCACCCGCACACCGATGCTTTTTTAATCCACAAGCCTATCGAATCGTTCTGTTTGATCAACGCGGCTGCGGGCAATCCACCCCTCATGCATGCTTAGAGAACAACACCACACAGCACTTAATCAGCGACATGGAAACCCTACGCCAGCATCTCAACATAGAGCAATGGCTACTGTTTGGTGGCTCGTGGGGATCAACCTTGGCACTGGCCTATGCCCAATCGCATCCCGAACGTGTTCTAGGTATGATTTTGCGCGGCATTTTTCTATGCCGCCATCAGGATATCCACTGGTTTTATCAACAAGGGGCCAGCGCAATCTTTCCAGACTATTGGCAAGACTATATCAGCGTGATTCCCGAAGCAGAGCGTGACAATATGCTAGCGGCCTATTATCGACGCCTAACCTCTGACAATGAGCTGGCGCGCATGGCCGCCGCGAAAGCTTGGTCGATATGGGAGGGCCGCTGCTCAACCCTTCATCCAAATACGGATATTGCCGAGCACTTTGGAGATCCTCACATCGCTTTAGCCATGGCAAGAATTGAAGCACATTATTTTATTAACAATAGTTTTATGACGGATAACCAACTCATTAAAAATGCCGATGTTCTTCAAGACATCCCTATAACCCTTATCCACGGCCGTTATGATGTTGTCTGTCCAATCGAGCAGGCCTTTGCATTGCACAAAGCACTACCGAATGCACAACTGAATATTATTCGTGATGCAGGGCATTCGGCATTTGAACCAGGGATAACCGATAACCTGATCAAAGCAACCGATCAGTTTGCTCAACTCAAAGCCTAAATTTGGAACCACTACACCATGAAAGGCCTGATACAACGTGTACAGCATGCGTCCGTTCATGTCGATAAAGAATGCATCGGCAACATTCATCAGGGCTTGCTCCTCCTGCTCGGGATTGAAAAGCAAGACACAGAAGAATCTGCCGATAAGATGATCCACAAGGTGCTGAATTATCGCGTTTTTTCCGATGAGACTGGGCGCATGAATCTTAATGTCCAGCAAGTCAATGGTGGACTCTTGATTGTCTCGCAGTTTACACTCGTCGCAGATACCAAAAAAGGGTTACGGCCTGGCTTCTCAATGGGCGCAGCACCCGAACAAGGAGAAGCGCTTTACGACTACTTTGTTCAGCGCGCCCAAGCGGCCTATCAACATATAGGAACAGGGCAGTTCGGTGCCGATATGCAGGTTTCGCTACTCAACGACGGCCCTGTCACCTTTCTGCTCGAAACCTAAAGAATTAGGTAATTTTCGTATTTTTTGGCCTTTAGACAAATCTTTCTGTCTTATAGTTGGATATTTCAAAAAAAACCGCCTATTGATATAAGGTAAAATCGGCGGTTTGTACACAGTTTATATAACTCTAACTATAACGGATCAGCCAAAATTATGAGCTCACCTAAAATTTGGACCCATAAGGGGACCTTTCTGCTTGCCGCCGTTGGCTCGGCTGTCGGCCTCGGGAATCTCTGGCGTTTCCCATACTTAACAGGCGAGAATGGTGGCGGAGCCTTCATACTCATTTATGCACTCACCATTGCCGTGGTGGGCATTCCCATCCTGATTGCTGAAAGCTTACTCGGTCGTGCAAGTCGTAAAAGCCCAATCATGGGTATGAAGTACCTCACCAAATCTCATGGCACTAGCTCCAACTGGCAAATTATCGGCTGGATGGGTGCAGCAGCGGCCTTCATTATCCTAAGCTTCTACTCGGTCATTGCTGGCTGGGCGATTCACTACACTGGACTTATGTTTTCAGGATCCTTGAGCGGAGCCAGTTCTGAAACGATCGGGGCTGCATTTGGCGACCTTCTCGCATCACCTGGTCTTCTCCTGCTCTACCACACCCTGTTCATTCTCGCCTCGGGTGCGATTGTCGGCATGGGTATCCATAAAGGAATTGAAAGCGGATTACGCTTTATGATGCCAGCCCTGTTCTTCATCCTGCTGATTGTACTTGCCTATGGCATTATCGCAGGTGACGCGGTGGCAGCCATGAAGTTTTTGTTCACGTTCAATCTATCGGATCTAAGCCTTGAAGGCTGGTTACAAGCCATGGGGCAGTCGTTCTTCACCTTGAGCTTAGGCATGGGTGCAATCATGGCCTATGGTGCCTACATGTCCAGTGAAGCCTCCCTAACACGCACGGCAATTTCGATTGCTGTCGTCGATACCGTCATTGCCTTATTGGCAGGTATTGCAATTTTTGCCTTGGTCTTTGGCAGCGGGATGGAAGCAGGACAAGGACCTGGCTTGATGTTCGTCACACTGCCTATCGCTTTTGCTGACCTACCTGGCGGTATTCTATTAGGGGGAATCTTCTTCATTTTAGTGATCGGTGCTGCCTTGACCTCTGCCATCTCGCTTGTCGAGCCCGTGGCTGCATTCCTGGTTGAAAAGTACGGTTTAAGCCGCCCTACAGCCGTTGGCATTATGATTGCTGGCTGTTGGTTGCTGGGCTTAGTGACCGTATTTAGCTTCAATATTTGGTCAGAAGGCACCATTACCCATACGCTGTTTAATCGCTCACCCTTTGATGTGTTAGAGTTTGTAACAAACATTCTAATGCCGTTGGGCGGGTTACTGATTGCCTTGTTTGCAGGCTGGGCGTTGAGCCGTGATGAAGTGATTCGGGAAATGGCCACCAATGATCAGTGGTTCAAAGTTTGGCAGTTCTTGGTCAGATTTATTGCCCCAACAGCGGTTGCGTTCGTGTTTTTACGAACCATTCCACAAGTCGAAGGTTACCTGATCCCTGCCGTGGGTTCAGTCCTAATTATTGGTGCGTTTACAGCCGGTCGCACTTTTATGGTGAATAACAAAGCCAATTAAGTTTTACTCTAGGCCAAAAAGCCGTGTCGTCATTTTAAAAAATGGACACGGCTTTTTTTAAAAATACGCGAAAGGCAGGTCTAATCAAATGAACCGTCAAACAAACATTTAAGAATGTTTTTCTTTCTGCGCTTGCTGAACACCAACCGATTTTTGCTCCCAATGATACAAAAGACTCCCATACAAAATGAACGCATAGGCGGCGAGTTCAATACCTTCCTGTATCGTGTTTTTAACCAATCTTGGCGCCGAACGATCAAAATCGTGCATAAAAATCGCTTCCCAGAGCGCACCCGTTCCGAACACTCGGCTAAAAAACAACAGCAATGCGATTCCAGTCAAAACATACGCAAATGGATAGGATTTTGCCGCCTCAGCCATCGACACCCAGAGGTTTTTGCGCCAAAAACAGGCCACTAAGATTGAGCACACGGCAACACCTGCAACCAAATATTGCCATAAACCCGGTTGCATCATATCCAACAGCGCATCCTGCTCGCGAATAAACATACAAAGAAATAAACCCGCCACCAGCACCGAAAAGCCACGTTGTTCAGGCATCATCCACATCAGCTTATAAAAAATAATTGCGGATAACCCAATAAAAATCGTTTGGCTAATCTCCGTGACGCCTTGTTCAGGCATACCATGACCAATCACCACGATATCCAGATACACGGCCAAGGGTGACCATAACAGCCCAGCGATTAAACCCAAAAAGCTCAAAATTGAATATTTGATACTGATCAAAGCCTGCGACATTCCTTACCCTCTGTCATTGTCCTGAAATAATAAAGGTGTATTTTGAAGGGGGTTCGCTGCGTTGTCGATAGATTCTTGAATCTGGCACTCGGATGAGTGCCAGATATTGTGAGTCAGATGCGTTCAGTTTTGCGTTTGAGTTTGCGCTAACTGTGCAACAATTTCCTTTTCATGCAATAGAGTGAACCAAGTGTCGACAACAGCATCGTGAATGTCCAAAAAATCAATTTGTAATTGATCGATGTACTGATGCAGCTGATCCGGCTCTGAAGACAAAAGAGGAATGTCTGCACTGGTGATATGCGCCAAACAGTTTTGTGCTGCCGTTAATGCGCGCAGATGACCAGGAAGCTGGCTCAGCTCGGCACACACTTGAGTTAACGCACATGCAACTGCGCGAGGGAAGCGCACATCCTGCAATAAGAAACGAAGTACATCCGGCCCTCTCACGCGCAACCGCACATGTTGACGGTACATCTGAAAGCCTGTTAACGACTTCAAAACGCTCACCCATTGCAAGGTTTCAAAGGGCGTCATTTCATCCGGCGTGCGCGGCAATAAATTTTCTGAACGAACATCAATAATCCGCGTTGTCATGTCCGCCCGCTCAATCGAACGCCCCAACTGCAGAAAGGTTCTCACCTGCGTATAGCTCAACGTCCCCTCAATCATCCCATTCACAGTCTCACAACTGCGAATGACTCTATTCAAAAACGCATCGCGATTTCTGGGCGTAATCCCAGCTTCAACTTGATGACTGATGGCTAAGAAAAGCTGATTCACCTCCTCCCAAATACGCTGAGGCATCACATCACGCGTTGTTCTCAAGTTTTCTCGCGCAGCGGCAAGTGACGAAACAATCGATCCACTGTATCGACGATCTCCACAGAAGAAGCTGAGCACACTGGCCTCATCTCTCTCTGTATAGTACTTGTCAAACACCGCATCACTGCTCGTAATGGTCACTAAAGACGACCAGCCCAAGCGGGTCGCTTTAGGGAAGTCCAACAATAAATGACTGTTAACACTAATCAGCCGTGCTGTATCTTCCGCACGTTCGAGGTAGCGAGCCATCCAATACACACTTTCGGCAACTCTTGATAACATAACTCAACCCCTCTTAGTATCGACAATCCAAGTATCTTTGCTACCCCCACCTTGTGAGGAATTGACCACCAAGGATCCTTTGGTCATTGCCACACGCGTGAGTCCGCCCATGGTCACATAGGTAGACTGACCACCCGACAGAATAAAGGGACGCAAGTCAACATGACGCGGCTCCATTCCTTCATCACACAAGGTCGGAGCGGTTGATAAAGATAACGTAGGCTGCGCCATATAATTACGCGGATTGGCATTAATTAAGTCAGCGAACACTTTTCGCTCTTTTTTAGTGGAGTGAGGACCAATCAACATGCCATAACCACCCGACTCATTCGCAGGTTTTACAACTAGCTTGTCGAGATTATCCAACACATACTTGCGATCATCTTCGAACATACACAGATAGCTCGGCACATTCGGCAAGAGAGGCTCTTGATCGAGATAGTAGCGTATAATCTCAGGAACAAAGGCATACACGACCTTATCATCTGCAACCCCCGCTCCTGGCGCATTGGCTAAAGCCACTTTACCACTGCGCCACGCCCGCATCAGGCCCGGAACACCTAACATTGAATCAGGATTAAAGGCTTCAGGGTCTAAGAACATGTCGTCAATACGGCGATAAATGACGTCAACTCGTTGCAAACCGTCCACGGTACGCATGTACACGCAGTCGTCTTCACCTACCACCAAGTCGCTGCCTTCAACCAACTCCACTCCCATTTGTTGAGCTAAATATGAATGCTCAAAATACGCGGAGTTATAGATACCCGGGGTTAGAACGACGATTTGTGGATCATCTCCAGGTCTTGGCGACATAGAGGCTAGCATGTCATATAGCTGATCGGTGTAATCATCAACCGGTTGTATCCGCCCAGTTGCAAATAACTCAGGCAATACACGCTTGGTGACGTTGCGATTTTCAAGCATGTACGACACGCCCGACGGTACTCGTAAATTATCTTCTAAGACGTAGAGCGTTCCATCCTTGTCTCTGACTAAATCAGAGCCACAAATGTGTGCCCAAACACGGTGCGGTGGTGTAATCCCCACACACTGGGGTCGGAAGTTAACGGACTGCGCTAGCACTTCTGCTGGAAACACACCATCTTTGACAATTTTCTGATCATGATAGAGATCGTCAATGAACATATTGAGTGCCTGCACACGCTGCTTTAATCCTGCAGAGGTTCGTTGCCACTCGTCTAGAGGAATGATTCTTGGAACAATATCAAAAGGCCAAGCGCGATCAATCATGCTGCCTTCGGTGTACACCGTAAAGGTGATCCCCATCATTTGAATTGCAACATCAACCGCCGTTTTATGATCGGCTAATTCACGTGCATCCAACTGTGCTAAATACTCACACAACATCCGAGAAACATCTCGCGGTTGCCCAGGCCCTGCAAGTAGCTCATCGTAAAAGCCATTACACGCGTAATTTTGCCAGTTTACTTTACTCATGGCATGCATTCCGTTCTATTTGTAGATGTTACAAGAATATTAGCAATTGCCATACCAACCGTTATTTTGTTGATATGGATATGCGTTTTTTCGCTACCGCTTGTATTTGTGCACCATAATGCTCATCAAAAAACCCAGCATAAGCACCAAAACAGTGCAGAAATATATCTAAACCTATGTGTCGTTGTTTTTAGACTATAGTTCGTGTGAGCCTATTTTTTCTACCTTTATTCAGAATTCACTATGAATTACATAAATAGGCAGTATAAGTGGCATATCAATTGCTGTTCGTTCACTATACTTACTTAACGATCATTGACCGGATTAAGACGATGACCATACGTGTTGCACTGAAGCACTCTACCCGTTACGACTTCGACAGACCCGTCAACCTTTCGCCTCACTTGGTGCGCCTCAGACCGGCCCCGCACAGTCGTACTCCGATTGATGCCTATTCACTCAAAGTCTCAGGTGGTGAATACTTTATAAATTGGCAGCAAGATCCCTTTGGAAACCACCTCGCTCGATTGGTGTTTCCAGAGAAGGTGACGCATTTGCATGTCGATGTTGAGCTAATCGCCCCTATGACGGTTATCAACCCCTTCGACTTTTTTATTGAAGACTATGCGCAAGCGTTTCCGTTTAAGTACCTGACGGATTAAAAAAAGAGCTGATACCTTATTTAGAAATCACTGAGTCCGGTCCATTACTCACCCAGTGGCTAAGTGAAGTCGCCGATAAACCTACCCCTATGGTTGATTTTCTTGTCGCGATTAATCAGCGTTTAGAGCAAGACATCGACTATTTGATTCGTATGGAGCCTGGCGTACAAACGGCCGAAGAAACCTTAACGAAAGCTCAGGGGTCGTGTCGAGATTCAGCGTGGCTCATGGTGCAAATCTTACGGCACCTTGGTTTAGCGGCGCGCTTTGTGTCTGGCTATCTCATCCAGCTTACAGCAGATGTCAAAGCTCTGGATGGCCCTTCAGGTACAGAGGTTGACTTTACCGATTTGCAT
Source organism: Nitrincola nitratireducens (assembly GCF_000585235.1). Lineage (NCBI taxonomy): Bacteria > Pseudomonadati > Pseudomonadota > Gammaproteobacteria > Oceanospirillales > Oceanospirillaceae > Nitrincola > Nitrincola nitratireducens. The sequence continues at coordinate 27,014 of NZ_AONB01000025.1, forward strand.
GCTTGGACAGAAGTCTTCATTCCAGGAGCTGGCTGGGTTGGTCTAGACCCAACATCGGGACTTTTTGCAGGCGAAGGCCACATTCCTTTGGCTGCAACACCCGAGCCCTCCAGTGCGGCCCCTATTACCGGACTCTCGGACAAGTGTGAGGTTGAATTTGACTTTGAAATGAGCGTCACCCGAGTCCATGAAGACCCACGTGTTACCAAGCCTTACACTGACGAGCAGTGGTCTAAGATCGAGGCGCTGGGTGACTATGTCGACGAACGGATTGAAGCCAACGATTTGCGTCTAACAATGGGGGGTGAGCCGACGTTTGTATCGATTGACGACATGGATGCACCTGAATGGAACACCGAAGCACAAGGCCCCAACAAGCGCCGCCTTGCAGAAGGGCTTTTAAAGCGCCTAAGACCGCATTTTGCACCTGGTAGTCTCATCCATTATCAGCAAGGAAAATGGTATCCAGGCGAACCCCTACCCAGATGGGCCTTAGCCTGCTACTGGCGCAAAGACGGTCTTCCTGTTTGGAAAAATGACAGCCTACTGGCCGACATGTATAAAGACTATTCAGTCACGCCTGACATTGCCAAGAGTTTTACAACCCGCTTGGCCAAGCGTATCGGAGTGGCCGAGAAGTGGATCATTCCCTGCTTTGAAGATGCCTACTACTACTTGTGGCTGGAACGTCAGCAGCCCGTTGATATTGACCTTCGTAAAGAAGACCTTAAAGACGATGAAAACCGTGCACGACTGGCGCGTTTATTAGAGCGTGGTTTGGATGAAATCACAGGTTTCACTCTGCCCCTGAATCGCAGCCCAAGTACTCTTAAGTGGCAATCAGGCCCTTGGCCTATTCGACGTGAGTCGCTCTACCTGATTCCTGGGGATTCGCCTATGGGTCTCAGACTTCCATTATCAGCGCTGCCTTTTGCAGGTCGCGACGACACCCAGCACCCCACCAGCTTATTTGAACATCAAGCCCCTCTGGCTGACATGCATGGAGAGGTCGCGAGTCGCTACAGCGATCTGCAAGCAAAACAAACAGGCGGTCCTTACACGCCAACACCGCTAAAGCAAGATATTCAAGAACAAACACCTGACTCGGCTGATGGACCCATCATTCACACGGCACTGTGTGTTGAACCCCGTGAAGGTAAATTGTTTGTCTTTATGCCGCCGCTACCGCGACTAGAAGATTACTTAGAACTCTTGGCACACATAGAAAAGACCGCGGCTGAATTGACACTTCCGATCTGCGTCGAAGGTTATCCACCTCCTTCCGACAACCGTTTAGAGAAGTTCTTGATCACACCGGATCCAGGGGTTATTGAAGTCAACATTATGCCTTCCAAAACCTGGCGTCAGCTTGTGAGCCGTACTCAATGCTTGTATGAAGAGGCCCGCCTAGCGCGTTTGGGTACAGAAAAATTTATGCTCGATGGTCGACACACTGGAACAGGAGGGGGCAACCATGTCACGCTCGGTGGTGAAACACCGTCAGACTCCCCTTTCTTAAGGCGTCCGGACTTACTGGCCAGTATGATTACCTTCTGGCAACACCACCCAAGTTTATCCTATTTATTTGCAGGAATGTTCTTAGGTCCAACCAGTCAGGCTCCTCGTATTGACGAAGCCCGACATGAAGCCCTATATGAGCTGGAAATTGCTTTTCAACAAATGCCTGTGGGTGAAATCCCTCAGCCGTGGATTGTAGATCGCTTGCTGCGCAACCTGTTAACCGACATTACCGGTAACACACATCGCGCCGAGTTTTGCATTGACAAACTTTACTCCCCTGATAGTCCAACAGGGCGTTTGGGTTTAGTCGAGCTGCGGGGTTTTGAAATGCCGCCTCATGCCCAAATGAGTTTGATGCAACAACTGCTCATACGCGCATTGGTGGCTCGTTTTAGCGAAACACCCTATCGCAAACCACTGGTGCGCTGGGGAACTGCTCTGCATGATCGCTGGCTTCTCCCGCATTATTTATGGGAGGACCTTAAAGATGTACTGCATGACCTGCATGAACATGGCTTTGATTTTGATCCGAGCTGGTTTGAAAGCTTCTTAGAGTTTCGCTTCCCTCAATACGGTCAGGTCATCTACGACCAAGTACAAATTGAGTTACGACAAGCCATCGAGCCTTGGCATGTATTAGGTGAAGAGGTCAGTGGCGGGGGCACCGCACGTTATGTAGACTCATCGGTAGAGCGCTTACAAGTCAAGCTCTTTGGCTATAACCCTGCACGTCATATTTTGACCTGTAATGGACGCAGAGTCCCGCTACAGCCAACGGGTGTGAATTCCGAAGCCGTTGCAGGCATTCGGTACAGAGCTTGGCAACCGCCTTCAGCGCTTCATCCAATGATCCCAGTTCATGCACCGTTGGTATTTGACTTAGTCGACACTTGGAATCAGCGCTCGTTAGGGGGCTGCATTTATCATGTTTCACACCCAGCTGGTCGCAATTACGAAGACTTCCCAGTCAATGCAAATGCAGCAGAATCTAGACGGTTATCTCGTTTCTGGGCGCAAGGTCATACTCAAGGAAAAATGGATATAGGGGTGGAAACGATCCAACCTGAGTACCCTCATACCTTAGATCTTCGCCGAGATCACAGACCTAAATGAGATTCTGATTTATACTCGTCTTATCTCACTTAGCGCCAAGAGGCAAACATCGCCTCTTGGCCCAATACGGTACCGATAATGTTCGACCCCAGCTTACTCAACTCTGAATTACAGGCAATCCTGTCTGCGTATCTTAAACAACTGAATCATCATGGCGTACACGCACATGATGAACTCTTTAGCTCAGATGATCGCATTCGAAATCAATGGCACCCTCTCCTTGAGGAGTTCAGCCAGCTAGGTACCGATACCCTGCTTGCTCGGAGTGAAGAAGCGCAAAATTTATTGCATGAGAACGGAGTAACCTTCAACTCCTATGAAGACGATCCCGGCCGCATGCGATCTTGGGAGCTGGATTGTCTTCCCTATGTAATCAGCACAGATGAATGGGAAGGACTGGAAAGAGGTCTGATTCAACGAGTACGTTTATTGGAAGCCTTAGTCGATGATCTCTATGGGCCAAGAAATGTTATTAAAAAAGGGATTTTACCGCCCGAACTCATTTACACTCACCCAAGCTATCTGTTTCCGGCTTTGAACGAAGAGGAAACACCGGATCGTCCCTATATCATTTTTCACAGCACAGACTTAATACGCAATGCCTCTGGTGAGTGGCTAGTATTGGGGGATTGGGCGCAATCTCCTTCAGGTACAGGCTATGCACTCGAAAACCGCATTACCCTTGCCCGCGCCCTACCCAATTTGTATAGAGAAGCACCAATAAAACGCTTAGCGGGTTTTTTACAAGCACAGTTGCGCTGTCTAGCCAGTTTAAACCGAGGTCAGAAAGAGCACCCCAACATTGTGTTGTTGTCTCCAGGACCTGGCAGTCCTGGCTATTTCGAGCATGCGTGGCTTGCCAACTATATGAACTTCACCCTTGCTGAAGGCGCTGATCTCGTCGTTCGTGACGGGCAAGTGTCGATGAGAACGCTCGGGGGGCTCAAACGGGTTGATATTATTCTTCGACAGATCAATGACCCTTGGTGCGATCCACTTGAACTACGAGGCGATTCTTTACTTGGGGTACCAGGTTTAATGCAAGCCGCACGCAACGGTGAGGTCGAAATTGCCAATGCTCTAGGAACAGGCGTATTGGAGCATCCCGCTTTATCTACTTTCATGCCTGAACTCTGCCAACACCTATTAGGTGAAACGCTGCTTTTAAAAAATAGAGATGCTCTATGGTGTGGAGAAGATCAACAATTAACGCGTGTACTCAATGAAACAGGACAATGGCTCATTAAAGATGTGCGTATGCCGACGCGTGTGATCAAACCCGAAAACCTATCGGTCAACGAACGCGAAATGCTGTACAAATCCATCCAACGACAACCCTATTTATTCGTTGCATTGGATAAACCGAAAGCAGCAACCGCCCCTGTTTTTAATGTCAAAACTCGCCAGTTCGAACCACAACCCGTGAACTTGCGCTTGTTTAGCCTCGTCGAACCTGATGACCTTTTTAAGCCACTGTCGGAACGCCAATACCGTATTATGCCGGGCGGACTCGCATGGATTGGCAACGCAGGTACACCGTTAATGGAAAGCCAAACCGTTAAGGATATATGGGTCATGGCGCCTGTACCGCAACCGCACATCAGTTTGTTGCGTCAAGCCAATGGTCCCATTGTTGTCACTCGAGACGGCACCGACCTCCCTTGTCGAGTGGCTGACAGCCTTTTTTGGATGGGACGTTATGGCGAGCGCTTAGACATCCGATCACGACTGCTACGCGAAACCTTTTCTCGCTTACAACAGGAAGACCAAGAAGACACTGGCACGCGCTTAATTCCCGACTTATTCGCAGCCCTTGAACTCGACTATCCAGATGTACCCAGCGAAACGAAGGCCCTGAAATCCGCCGCGACTGAAAACACTCGCTTGACACGTGCTGAGTATTTGCATTTACGAAATTGTTTATTAGAACTCTTTGCTGAACACCACAATGACGGCATGCCTTGGCTATTTAGTCACTTCCTACGAAATTGCCGTGCAGTTCGCGACCATTTAGGAGACGATGCATGGCGCACGGTCAACAACCTTCGACAACGTTTTAACGACATGCCAAGCGCTCAAAGTGCCATTATGGCACAACGGCATTTAGAGGGTGTCGTCACGAACCTGGCAGCCTTTTTTGGTCTATGCAATGAAACAATGCCGCACCATTATGGTTGGCGCTTCTTGGATATCGGCCGTTTTATTGAGCGGATATTACTATCCCTAGAACTGCTACGCTTGGCCTTGCTCACCGCTAGGCATCCTGGTATCCCTTTATGGGAAGTGGTATTGGCAACGACCGATAACTTTACCGTTTACCGTCGCCGATATCGCTCACAACTGCATCCATCCGCGATCTTGGATTTGCTTTTATTTGACGAAACCAACCCACGCTCCGTAGGATACATGTTGAAACGACTTAGCCGACAAATTGAGCGATTGCCCCATCCGAATATTTCGCCCTACCGCAACCAAGAAACGCGTTTGGTAATTCAGGCGACGAGTGCATTGCATCTTGCGGACTTAGATAACTTAGTCAACATTGATCATTCTGAGGAGGCACAAGCCGCATTGGCAACGCTGCTTGATCAATTAATTCAGCCCATGTCAGAGCTTTCCAATGCCATTTCACACAGTCACTTTAGCCATGTAGAAGCACCTCGCCAGCTAGTGACCATGCAAAGCACTGTATAAGCATGCCAAGTCTAGATACAATAGGTTACACTTTAAGCAAGAGCAACTGACACACGCTATGAAATACGAATTGCGTCACACCACTCGATACGATTATTCTGGTGATGTGACCTTAAGCCATAATGAAGCACGCCTCTTACCCAGAATAATGCCTTGGCAAGAGGTTGAATCCGCAGAGCTGTCTATTTCACCTGCCCCCGTCAGATTACGTGAACGAAGCGATTTTTTTGGCAATCGTGTCAACTACTTCTCGATGCAAGATCTACACAACACGCTTGAGGTGACAGCCAGCAGTATTATTACCACCTCGGCACGCCCCTTTCCCCCTACAGATCTTAATCAGACATGGGAAAGTGCAGTTGATCTGCTTAAAACAGGGCATAACACTCTGGATACCTATATTGATCAAGCACATCTAGAAGCAAAACTGTTTACGCTGGACTCAGATTTTATTCGTCATGATGCGTTATTAGCGGAGTATGCGCGTGCGAGCTTCACCTCCAAACGCTCGCTGATTGACGCTGTTATTGCCTTCAACCAGCAGATTTTTTCAGATTTTATTTACGACCCCGAGCACACAACAATCGCAACTCCCATACTTGATGTACTTGCGTCTCGTCGCGGTGTCTGCCAAGACTTTGCTCATCTGGCCATAGGTTGTTTACGCTCACTTGGACTGGCTGCACGCTACATGAGTGGCTACATGGAAACACTGCCACCACCTGGACAAGAAAAGCTTCAAGGTGCGGATGCGACGCATGCTTGGCTCGCGGTATATATTCCGAAATGGGGCTGGCTCGAAATTGATCCTACCAATGGTTGCTTGCCCGATGAACGTTACATCATTTTAGGTTGGGGCAGAGATTTTGCCGATGTAACGCCACTAAAGGGGGTTATGACCGGAGGCGGCAATGACTTTTTATCGGTGGCGGTGGATGTCATTCCACTGCCAAGAGCTGACGCCAATGCGGCCTAACAGGTCCATCAAAGGGTCGTCTTAGCCCGGTAAATCAGGGTGGTTATGCTGCAACAGGGAGCGCCACTCTTGATTTTGCTCTGACAGAATATGCAGTAAAGCCCGAGTCATTTCGCGCAGCTCCTTTGCTTTATCCCAAGCGCCGAGGGCCGTTTTATCGGGTTCGAGTAAGCGCACTCGATACAAAACAAAAGCATCGTTAAACGTGTCTAGCTGACTCCATACCCGACCCGACATCGCCGACATTCGTGCAACTTCATTGTGAGATAAAATGCCATGTATCGCGGCCCCCCAAGCGGGGAAAAAGGCAGTAAAAATCAAGATCCAGGATAAATTCACAAAAAAATGTACTGTTACAGCCAAAAATGTCACCGCAAAGAGCCCAAATGCCAATTTGTGCAAATAGCTGTGTTCATAATGCAACGTTTGATAGCTATTTAAGAAGTAGCTGCGATGCTCATCAACCACCTTTTGCATACCGTCTAAAAGCACTTGATTTTGGTCTGATAAACAATACCCCGCTTCTGACTTAGGCAAACCTTGAGTTTTCAAAACCCTCTGTAAGATCCAAAGTTCTGCACTTCTAAACGAAAGCGCGTTATGCTGCACTGTCCAATACGAGTGATGAAACGACGATGGAAAAACAAACTGCGGATAACCAATATTTGCATAGCGCAGTTGCTCTGCAATAAAACGATAACTCAACCAATGCCCATGCCAATCATTAAACCGCGAACGCAATACACGCCTTAAAATAAAATGCAGTAAAAAATACTCAAAAAAGACCCAAGTTAAGGTTAAGCCGTCTTGTGAAGCTGGCCATATTTTTAAGGTTCCTGCCACCGCACACAGCACTGCAAATGCAGCTGCAAAATAGATAACCCAAATATCGTGCTTATGACGAGACGAGTAAATATGCGCTTGTTGATCAGCCCAAGTAAACGACCAACCCATTGAGGAAACACAAATGTTTTGGGCGCTTATCTCAGTATTCATGGGTACGGAAGGTGCACCGGCTCCCGGCTTAAATGCAGACATCAAACGACGCAACTCTAAACGTGACAAGGCTATACAAAAAACATGAATATGCCGAATCACTCTGTCTTGAAGGGTTTCCTGCCCTGCACTCGAATGTAAAATCCGATACACCCGAAATGCTTGGCTCATTTGCGGCGGGTGAAACATAGCCTTTAGCCAAGTGCTTTGACGTTTAAGCCAGTGCTTCACATTCATCGGTTTGGGTAGAGATCCAAAGCTGAGTACAAACCAACATGTTTGCAAACAGTATTGCAAAAATGAAGGCTGTTCGATGATTTGCTGATGCTGCTGGAGTTCTTCCTGAACAGCATCAGACATTTGAAAAGGTGCCAAAATTAAGCGCAAATACTCATCAAGACGTGTTGACAAACAAGATGCATCCTTCATCTCAGAAAAGCATGCCAGTAGTTGATACGGCGAACACTCCATTGTCTGCATTTCAAGCAAACGAGCTTCGGTTAAGCGTGTTAACTCCGTCAGCTTAATAACAGGGATATCACTGTCTTTTGGCAGTGTTAGTAGAATAACGGGCGTCCGCCTCACCAAAGCATTTCGGATCAAATGAGCCGTACCACTGCGTATTTTGATGGGTTCTTGCTCATCCCAGACGGCAACCATAACATCCGAAAAGGTTAACACAATCTCATCTCTTAGATGATAGTCACTCTCATCCATATTACTCGGCATGCGCCGATGATCTAAACACACCGGTTGGCGATCATCGTCCCATTCAGGTGATGCAGATGCGGTCATCATCTCTAAAGAATAGCCATTTGCACGGGCCAAGGACCTAGCCACTTCATCGACGCCTGTCGCCACACCCGTTAATAGCCTAAATTCCGGCGAATTCCCATACAATACATGAGCATCTTGAAATACCTGCGACCCTACCCGTTGGATCTGTGCTAAAACGACATGCAACGCGTCCCTCAGATGCTCAGAGCGTTTCGTACCGTGCAGCTTCCAGTTTCGTTGCAGTCTTTCTTGCCTATGGCCTGCGACCAAGACATTCAACACAGGCCTTAATCTCAAGCTGTCGGACATTCAGTCAACCTTCTTATCTAATTGATCCAGTGTCTGAATGGCTTGATGCTGTGTCAGAAACACTTGACCACTCAAATGTTGCAAAAACAGACTCTGTTGTAATCGATCCAAAACGGGACCTTTGATTTCTGATAAATGCAATTGTACCCCTTGCTCTGACAAGAGTTCATTCACACGCTCTAACATCTCCAACGCACTGGCATCGATATGATTAATCCCCGACCCCATCAACACCAAATGTTCAACATCCGTCCGTTGCGCCAGCATATTCAACAAATAGTTTTCAACCTCTTGTGCGTTAGCAAACATTAAGCTCTCGTCTATGCGCAGGGTTAAAATGCGGTCTGAGCGTTCTACATCATAACGTTGGGTATTGCGAAAATGCTCAGTGCCTGGCACTCGACCCACTTCAGCCATATGAGGATTACTGCTGCGTCCCAGCCAAGCGGCTAACGAGGTAAGAACGCCGACAACCAACCCCACTTCTACACCAAGCACCAACACGCCAAAAAAAGTCACAATCCATGACAAGCCGTCTCCGCGACTGTAATGCCAGAGATGTCGACACTCCTGCCAATTGGCCAATCCAAGCACGGCAACAATGATAATGGCCGACAACACAGCATGCGGTAGATAGTAAAGAACACCTGTGAAATACAAAAGAATGAGCGCAATACAAGCGGCTGTCATCACGCCCGCTAAAGGGGTGACGGCTCCGGCATCAAAATTAACGACCGAGCGTGAAAGGCCACCGGTCACGGGCATCCCGCCACTAAAACCCGCCACCACATTCGCCGCACCTAAACCCAGCAACTCGCGATTGCTGTTCACACGCTGTCGCCTCATCGCGCCCAAACTTCTTGCAATGGCAATCGACTCGGCAAAGCCAATCAAACTGATTAAAATGGCTCCGGGGATCAACACCTGTATGTGCGCTACACTGATCTGGGGCAGTTGGAATTGAGGCAGTCCCTGAGGCAATGCTCCCACAATACTGACACCCTGCTCATGGAGTCCTAGCGCAAACACCACTCCCGTCGTCATCAGAATAGCCATAAGGGGGGTCATACGCGAAATGAGCAACACAACCCTAGACGACCACCCTAGAGGGGCCAGTAAAGGCAAAAGAAAACGCTTCATTAATAAAAGAAAAAATAGTGATCCAACCCCTAACATCAGTGTTGGCCAGTGAAGCGTATGGGCTGATTGAACAAGACTGCTCAGTTGCTGCCACGCCGTACTGCCTTCGACTGCAATACCTGTAATGCCTTTCAGTTGACCTAAACTGATGATAATTGCGGACGCTGTTATAAAAGCAGCCATGACAGGATGACTTAGAAAGTTCGCCAGAAATCCCATCCGCAAGACACCCATGAGTATAAGGCAGACTCCGGACAAAAGCGCCAATAGCATGGCAAGCGCAACGTACTCCTCACTCCCCCTAATGGCTAAGGCTCAAGCGTGATGGCAATCAAGAGTGCAATGATCGCCATGGGACCGACAGATAAACTCGAACTCGTCCCAAAGAGCGCATACGCCACTAAAGGCAAAACACTGGCGTACAGCCCTACATGTAAAGGCAAGCCTGCTAAGAGTGCATAGGCTAAACTCTGCGGAATCAGCATCAGGGTCACGACCAGCGCCGCTGACAGATCCTGTACAAAGAGTGCTCGCTGATAGCCACCCGCTCGAATCAGCCCCCAAACACCTGAGTACAACGCATTTCCCTTTGGATGAGATGTGTTTTGCTTACGCATCCAATGACATCCAACGCGTCATATCAAGTGTAGGTGGATTCATTCAATCTGTTATCCTTGGAGGCGTTTAAAGAAATCGGGCATATCGTATCCCGCCAACTTCAACGACTCAACCAAGTGTTCACCACTGTGTTCATGTCGTAAACTCAATGCCCATAGACAACCGCAACGCGCACCTGTGCGGCAATAGGCCACTATTGGCGCTTCCGCATTGGCAAGTATTTCACCAAACTCATCGCCTTGCTCATCGGTCACTTGCCCCGAAACAACGGGTAAAAAGTACCAATCCATTCCCAAAGATTCAGCCAAAGTGCGCATCGACTCTGCACTGGGCTGCCCCTCCTCCTCGCCATCAGGCGGTTGCAAATCAGAGTTTTAACACCCTGCTCAGCAAGGGCCCTCACCTCATCTGATGACAGCTGTGCAGCCGTGCGCAGATGTTCACTCAATTGACGCATTGGGGGTAAAGTCGTACTCATTTTATTCTCCTGTGCACGCATCACACGTTAATGCACCTTGGTTATAAATACTCTTGCAGTCCATCGGCAACCTGATCCAACCATTTTTGCAGCCACACCTGTCCTGCCGCAGCCAAACCCGGCGCACTCACGTCCATCAAGGCTTCTGAATGCTGCCATTGCCAACTGACGACTCGTTGTCCATCCGCACGCAATAAATCGGCATGGATCACCACCAACAAACGTTGAGACGTTTGATCTAAATGCCATTGATGTAAATGAATCCGTAGCCGATAGTCAGAGTCTATACCGGGCCTGTCCATATGCACACTGACCTGAGACAAGCGCCCAGATAAATAATCGATACTTAAATGCTCAATCTGTTGCGGTAAGGACTCACTCCAAATGTGATCGCGAAAAGGACTCAGCTGATTACGTCCCGATTGAAACCAAATGGCACGACCGTTTAATGCTGCGGTTGACTGAGGGCGTTCTATTACCAATACCGGCGTATCTATGCCCTCGATGACACTCATCCGATTTTCTTGTAGCAACGGCATTAACTGCAACTGCACGGGCGCATTACCTGACTCGGGCAACAAAGCACAGCCACTGATTACTGTGCTAAGCAACAAGGCACTGACAATATTGCGAAGGTATTTCATGGGGTTTCTCCAGGCCCAGGAGGCCGTTTACCCGCCCCCTTCAGCCAAACATTTGTATCTCGATTTAATAATTCCAACAGAGTTTCCAATTCAGACAACACAGGTGAGACTTGACGTGCCGTGGCCTGACTGTCTCTTGAAATTAACGCCAGTTGCCGACCAGCTTGCTCTAGACTCTCTTGCACTTGGCGTCCCATTCCATCAACACTATCCGGTATACGAACTAGCTGCTGCTGCATTTCATCACTCAATTGAATCAGCGAGTGCGCCAAATCTGAATAGACTTGCAAGTCCAAGGTTTCCAACTGAGCATCAAAACTCGTTGTTAATCGAACCACACTGTCCAACAATGCACCAATTTTATCGCGCATTTCAGCGTCCGTTAATAGACTGATTTGAAATGTTAGATTATTGAGATTCTGTATCAGTTCATTCACTTGCCCCAACGACTCCCCTAACGCATCAGCAATTTGCAACAAACGAGACGCTCGACTGGTAATCACAGCCGGTGCGTCTGCGGATGTTTTTAAACGTGGACTGCCTGCCTCACCACTGCTAATTTCGACAAACAGCAAACCTGTGATACCTTGATTTTGAAGACTTGCCACTGAACTTTCTCGAATAGGAGTCTCTGGATCAATACGAAGATCTAAGCGTACACGTCCCTCCACCTCTTGATCCAAAGAAATCCGCTCAACAATCCCTACAGGAACCCCTAAGTAACGCACCGTTGCCCGCTCATTTAAACCCGCAACAGACTCGCTAAAATAGGTCACGTAAGGCTGACGTTGAAGCTGTCGAGTATCTTGGGATAACCACGCCAGCAAACCTAAACCGGCTAAGGTTAAAAACACAACAAACACACCCACCAGTGTATAGTTAATACGAGGGTTCATTAGACTTAACTCTCCAGTTCTATCGCCGCACGGCGAGCACGGGTATTACTAAAATAATGCTGAATTTCTGGGTGTACATTTTCTGACAATTCAGACATGGGCTGTTTAGCCAACACTTTTTTTTCACCTAAAAAAGCCACATGACTGGTCACTCTCCATAAAGAATCCAAGTCATGTGTCACCAGTATTAAGGTCAAATCTAACGTTGCGTGCAATTCTAACAGCATGTCATCAAAATCACTTGCCCCTGCTGGATCGAGTCCAGCGGTGGGCTCATCCAACAACAATAAGGCCGGATCGAGCGCTAAGGCTCGCGCCACGGCGGCCCGCTTAAGCATTCCACCACTGAGTTCTTGAGGGTATTTCCAAGCTGCGATATCTGGAAGGCCCGTCAGCTTTAGCTTTAGCATCGCCAACTCTTGTAGTTGCGATTCAGGTAAACGTTGATGCTCTCTTAGGGGGAGAATAATGTTCTCAAGTACAGTCAAACTGCTAAACAAAGCCCCCTGTTGAAACATCATGCCGATTTGTTTACGCAAACGCGCCATTCCCGATTGATTCAGTGATTGAAGCTAAGCCCAAAGAGCTGAATATCACCGGCATCTGGTTGACGCAACAACGCGATCTCACTCAGTAAAACGGATTTACCGCACCCACTGCCTCCCACCAATGCAAGACGCTCACCTTTTTCCACAACTAACGACAAGCCACGATGGACCTCATGTGTTCCAAATCGTGTGCTTATATCCTTAAGATTGACAACAGTCATTCATACCCTCTGGGGTCTACCAACCTAATTGTGCAAACAATACCGAAAACAATGCATCGGCAATAATGACTAAAAAGATACCCTGCACAACACTTCGAGTCGTACTGTGTCCAACCGCTTCAGCGCCCCCTTTCGCCAGTAAACCTTGCATGCACCCCACATTGACAATCAACAAGGCAAACACAGGCGCTTTGATCAAGCCTACCCAAACATGAATAACGGCCACTTCAGTCCCAAACCTTTGCAAAAACTCAAGTGGACTCAAGCCTAATTGTAAGGATGCGACAACCATACCACCCGCAATCCCTGCAAACATAGACAATAAGGTCAATAATGGCATGACCAGCATTAATCCCAAGAGTTTGGGTAAAATGAGCCAAGCAAAGGGGTCCTGCCCCAAGCTACGTAAGGCCAAGACCTCTTGATTCATTTGCATGGTTGCCAATTGCGCGGCATAAGAAGAGCCTGAACGCCCCGCCACAATAATTGCGCAGATCAGAGGGGCCAGCTCTCTCAGCATGGTTAACGAAACCAGCTCAACGATAAAGATATTGGCGCCATAGGTCGCCAGCTGCAACCCACCTTGATAGGCAATCACCGCCCCCAGTAAAAAGGCTAAAAGAGCAATAATCGGCACGGCATGCAAGCCGTCGCGCTGCACAACGTCTAACAGCATCTTAATTTTTAATTGCCGTGGATTCAGCAGCAAACTGAAAAGCAGTGCCGACAAACGACCAAAAAATTCCAGCAATTCACGTCCATGCGCCAAGGATTGCGTCGCGCGGTAGCCAATATCCGCCAGCATATTCAACTCGGGGGCTTTTGCGGGAACCGATATCGAATACTGACTCACATAGTTTAACAAACGCTCATGTGCAGTGAGTAATCCTTTTGGCCAGACTGAGTGATTGTCTTTAATCAGTTTTAGTAAAAAAACAGCACCATTTGTATCCAATGACTGAATTTGAGAGTGCCAGTCAATCGCTCCCGACTCCAAACGAGGGAGCGTTACACGCTGAAGTACTTGAATATGATCGGTGGTCCAGTGCCCAGTCAAACAATAGCCTTGATCGGTTCGCACCAACATTGGTCGTTCGGTTTTATGGCTGAGTGCCATGCGTATCCTCCAGGTGAGCTAAACGACGCTCCAACCTTTCTCGTATATAAGCCACATGCAAACGTAAATTATAAAACTCTTCCATATAGGACAAAGGGACCTCCGTATTGGCCACATCATCCTCAAAGTGACTCACGAGTTTCAAATCCTGTCGAATCAGTTCAATAGGCGTATCTGAGCGCATTAAGTCCGCATCGATCACACGCAACTTTTTATACCAACGATAAATACGTCGACGAACTCGCCAGCGAAGAGCCGGCGGAGCAACGCGAAAAAGCGGAATCATGATCGCCAGCAGAGGAATAATCAATATGGCTAAACGATCCACCAATGATGCCAACCAAAAGGGCAAGTGTCGATGCAGAATATTGGGGCCACGCTGAAAAAAATAGTCGGCTTCAGATGCAATGGGTAAATCAATATGATTCAAGGAAGGGAAGTATCCAGGTTCTGCCAGCAAGCTTACGCGTGTCTGATCACGCTTGGCCGCTTCAATCAAGAGCTGGACAATCGAGCGATGCGTCTCACGATGAATGGCCAAATACGTAGATGCCGCTAACAGATGAATATCCCTTTGCGGTAAATTCTTTTTTAAGTCAACCACCCCTTGATGCAACACCACTGCCGTTAAGTAAGGTAAACGACGCGCAATCGCTTGCGCACGTTTAAAATCGAGCACCTGTAGGTTAGGGTCCAACAACAAATCGGTCATTAAAGGAGCATCTGGGGACATCACAAATGCAGCAGCATCGACCTCACCTGTACGCAAGGCCTCAACGGCTTCTCGCCCGCCTAGACTGACCAGCTCAGTGCCCTCTGTGAGGGTTTCATACATCCCCACTTCGTCTAGCAATGCACTGACCAACCTCTGAGTACCGCTGCCTTCTGCACCTATGGCGATGCGTTTTCCACCCAAATCACTTAACCGCTCGACGGGCTCTATCACAGACGAACGATAAAAAACCCATAAAGGCTCCAAGGCAATGCTCACAACTGCTTGAACGTCTTGGAGGGACTGACCTTCAGGCAGGGTACCGCTCTGAACCAACGCAGCATCCACTTCTTTACGTAAGAGACGTTGCCAATTTTCAACAGACCCGGCACTGGGCAAAACCTGTAATTCAAACCCAGCCTGCTCAAATGCATCTATATATCGATGCCCCGTTTGCTCATATGCCCCACCACTCGCACCTGTTGACAGGGTAAAACGCTCAGGCGGTGCAGGCTCTACAAACGGCCATGCAATTGCAAAGAGTACAACCCCAAGAAGAATAAAAGGCAGAATGACATTCAGGTACTCAACCCCTAAACGCAAGCGTTGGCTGACTCGCATAGCCCTCTTTCCCCCTAACCATTTGTCATATTTAAGTATTCTTATGGAAGAGTACCACAGTGTTTGCGTGTATGTGTATTTGACGCTGACAGAGATCATACAATCTCTGTATGATAGCAAAATGATTTTTACTCAAATGGATTGATAAGAGCACTCAACATGTTAAGAAAAACTCGTCACCTTTTGCTTATAGCTTCCCTGTTCATGGGTTACACCAGCCTATCCTCTATGACGCTTGCGGATAGCCTTCCATCTAGCTTGCAGCAAACAATACGCTCACAGTCGTTACCCTTGGACTCGATGGGTATATGGATTAAACGTGCAAATGACACTCAGGTTTTAGCGAGTCACAATAGCGACAAGCTCTTCAATCCCGCTTCAACCATCAAAATAGCAACCACCCTCGCGGCTCTCTTGGAGCTGGGCCCAGACTACACCTGGCGCACAGAAATACGAACAACCGCTCCGATTGTGAACGGCGTTTTGCGTGGCGATTTGATTATCCGTGGTACTGGAGACCCGGGGCATGTCAGCGAAGAGCACTGGCGTATGCTGCGTGACTTACAAAGAACAACCGGACTTAAACGTATTGAAGGCAATGTTATTTTAGATGACAGCTACTTTAACCTCCCAGCGGGTGATCCAGGGGCCTTTGATGGTCAACCGTTTAGAGCCTACAACCAACTGCCTTACGCCCTGCATGTCAATTCGAATGCGCTGAAGTTCCATATTATTCCAGAGAACAGCACAAACCAGATTCGAGTTGAAGTTGAGCCTCCCTTACCTGGCCTGCGCATTAGCAATCAGCTCACTAGGGGATCTGGTAGCTGTGATGCGTGGCAGCGCGGCATACGTTTCGATGTAACGGGAAACCAAGTCACACTGAGTGGGAGCTACCCTGTGCAGTGCGGTCCTTATGAGCTGCTAAGAAGCGCTGTCGATCCAGCGTATAACGCCGCTGAGCTTTTCCGTTTGCATTGGGCGCAATGGGGCGGTGAGCTCACAGGTCAGATTCGCTCTCACTCGGGTACACCTTTGGCGGGTGAACGTGTGATGGTGCATTCGTCTCGCCCACTGGGCGATCTCATCAAGGTCGCCAACAAATGGAGCCATAACGTGATGACGCGCCACATGGCACTAACACTGGGTGCCGAGCGCTTAGGTGCACCTGCGACCCTTGAAAAAGCACGAGTGGCCTTAAGCAATGCGCTCGCAAATGCAGGCGTTAACACATCTGGGTTGTATATCGAGAATGGATCGGGTCTCAGCCGAACCGCTCGCATTACCCCTAATCAACTCGGCCAGGTTTTAGACGCTGGCTGGAAAAGCCCATACCGCCCTGAGTTCATGTCATCTATGTCCATTTCGGGTGTGGATGGCACAACACGACGCCAATACCGTAACGATCCGAAAGCCGGGCGTATGCATTTAAAAACAGGACTGTTAAATCAAGTCTCTGCCATTACTGGGTACGTTCGCAGCCGTTGTGATGAGGATATTATGGTGGTATTGATGATCAATCATCCTGAAGCGCATCAAGGCCACGGAACTCGTATGCAACAGCTCATCGTCGACTGGGCATATCAGCAACCTAGACGCGATGGCAGCTGCTAATCGAGACCTATACACCTCAAAGACGGGGCAGCTCTTGCGTAATATCCAAGAGCTGCGAACGCACCCAAGTCAGTCGAGGATCATGATGGTGACGCGCATGCCAATAAATATAAAACGCCACTGGGTCTCGCTGAAGAGCCGAGGGTAAAGGCAACATTTTGAGCCTTCGACCTGCCGAAATACGTTGAGCAAGGCGCAAAGGTAATGTAAAAACTAAATCGGTGCCTTCACAATAATCTGCAACAGACATAAAGCCACTTAAGCGGAGGACAACCTCTCGCTGCAACCCAACATCCTCCAGTACTTGATCCATACTGCCCGGTCCACGTCCAGTAATCGAAACCAAGCCATGCGGAGCATTCGCGTAGGCCTCAGCCGTCATCTCTGATCGTGTGAGCGGATGATTCTCATCCATCAAACACACCACAGGCATTGTATCCAGCTTTACTCGATGAAAACTCCCCCCCGATGTCACAGGCTCTAAACCACTTAGACTCAGCTGCACATCGTCCTTATCCAACATGGAAAAGCTATCCAACTCTTGCCGCACAGTTTCCAAATGCATAAAAGGGGCTAACCTTCGCATACGCTGAACCAATTGCGGCACATAAAGCGCCAACTCTAAATCCAACCCCGTCATTTTGATCACACCGCGATCCGTCGCTGGATCAAAGACAGGCTTAGCAATCATTCGATCAATGGAGCGCAGCACCTCAGCCAACTCCAATTGCATAGACTCCGCTCGCGCACTGAGTGCATAGCCTTGAGCCGTCCTCACTAACAATGGATCATTTAAACTTTCCCTAAGGCGTGCCAAGGCGCGACTCACCGCGGGCTGACTTAAGTGCAAACGATCTGCTGCTTTCGAGACATGCTTTTCATCTAACAAACAATGCAAAACACGTAATAAATTCAAATCTAAATTTGCAAAATTCACTTTATGCATAGTCGCTATCCAAATAATGCATTAGACGAATAAGCCCGAATTCTTTACTCTACACTGAGACATTTAGACAAAGGTAGAGTATGAAATTTACGCGTTCATGGGTTAATACAACCGAGACATATGGCTGGGTCAGCATCAGTATTCATTGGCTAATGGCGCTAACAATTCTAGGAATGTACCCCCTTGGCTTGTATATCGTCTCTCTAGGGTATTATGACCCTGGTTATCGTATCTACCCAAATATTCACCGTAGCATTGGTATTTTAGTGGCGTGCTTTCTGATCATACGAATGATTTGGTCTGCTTTGATGCCAAAACCCCAGATACGTTCATCAAGCTCATTGGAAACTATCGCCGCCAAAGCCGGTCATATTGCATTGTATTTGCTGTTAATTGTTGTCGTGTTCTCTGGCTACCTACTCTCGACGGCGGATGGACGCAGTATTCAAGTGTTCGATTGGTTCAGTGTACCTGCTTTACCTTTTCTAGCAACTCGACAAGAAGATTTAGCTGGCGACATACATTTTTACGCATCAACGCTGATGATGATTTTAGTCGGTTTGCATGCGCTAGCGGCGCTCAAACATCATTATATATCGAAAGACAATACGCTCAGCCGCATGCTGGGCATCAAAGGAGACTCTCAATGATTTTTCAAAAACTCAAGCCATTTGCCTTGGTAGGTGCTTTAGTTGCAAGCCCTATTTTTGCAGCTGATTATGTGATTGACACTCAAGGTGCTCATGCCTCTATTAACTTCAAAATCAATCACCTAGGTGTTAGTTATGTCACTGGACGCTTTAACGAGTTTTCAGGCACTTACTCCTATGATTCAGATCGCCCAGAAGACACTAAACTAGAAGTCGTGATTAACACAGCCTCCGTCGACAGTAATCATGCTGAACGCGACCGTCACATTCGCAGCTCTGACTTCTTTGATGTTCGCCAATATTCAGACGCACGTTTCGTTAGCACCTCTTATGAAGACCTAGGTGATGGCAAGGGAGTTATGTCAGGACAACTGACCTTTTTAGGCCAAACCCAACCTGTTGCTATCCAAGTTGAAAAAGTGGGTGAAGGTCAAGACCCTTGGGGTGGATACAGAACAGGCTTTGTTGGTACCGCAGAACTGAATCTTCCTGACTTTGGTGCAAACTTTAATTTAGGCCCTGCAGCCGAGAAAGTGTATCTTGATTTGGTCATAGAAGCATTCGCCAGTAAGTGATTGTCGCTCGACACTTACAGAGTTACCCACTAAAGGGTAATTCTGTATTTGAGTGATGGCGTGTTAATTTCTGCAGGCATCCGGTATAGTTCATCTATTATGAGTTATGACCCAGTGTAGAAGAGAATTAATGCCTAATCGCCCTTTTTCAATTCGATCTTTTATTCTATTGATACTCCTCACAGCATGCTCTTGTGTATCGATTAGTTATGCTCAAACCGACTTAATTTTCCCAACTGAAAATGACTTTTTTACGGATATTCCCGTCGTCACCTCAGCCACGCGATTATCACAGAACCTTACCGAAGCACCCGCATCCATAACCGTCATTGATAAGGCAACCATTACCGCCTCAGGTGCAATCACTGTTCCAGATTTATTTAGGCTAG
The DNA here is from genome assembly GCF_000585235.1 of Nitrincola nitratireducens. Classification (NCBI taxonomy): domain Bacteria; kingdom Pseudomonadati; phylum Pseudomonadota; class Gammaproteobacteria; order Oceanospirillales; family Oceanospirillaceae; genus Nitrincola; species Nitrincola nitratireducens. The sequence continues at coordinate 46,569 of NZ_AONB01000025.1, forward strand.
TGCCCGGCTTTCAAACCTTCCATGTCAATACCAATAAATTTGGCGTCACTTACCATGGCTTTACAAACGACTTCCCTAACCGGTTAGAAGTGATGATTGATGGGCGTTCGGTGTACATGCCGCTCATTTCAGCACCCGATTGGAGCTCTCTTGGTCTGCATATCTCTGACATAGAGCGAATTGAAGTCATTCGAGGCTCAAATACAGCCACTCATGGCTCAAATGCGTTTATGGGCGCCATCAATATTATTACGCGTCATCCGGCCGCCGAACCACGCCTGCATCTCAGCTCGACATTAGGGTCTTTAGACACACAGATGGCACATGTACGCTTTACCGAAGCCAATGCATCCGGTCATTACCGCGTAAGCCTTAGTCATGAAAGCAATTCAGGCTCAAAACGCTTCCAAGATGGTGGCCAACGTAGTTATATGTCATTTGCAGGTAGCTTCTCTCCTACCTTGCAAGACCAAGTGGATGTCTGGCTAGGGTATGATACTGGCCATATTACGATTGGCTCACTTAAAGCCCCATCCTATCGTCTTTATAGTATATATACAGCTCGTCGAGACTATGATGCTGACTACCAACACCTTCGCTGGCGCAGAGATTTGTCTGATAAAACCCAAATCAATTTAACGGCTTATCGCAGTCATGTTCGTTTGGAGGAAGAAAATAAGTCTCTTGATGACTTATTGCCGAGTTTTTTTAAGGAACCTAGTGACTACACAGAATGGCGATCGAACCCGGATGCTATTCGACAAAGTGCAAGTTATCGAAAGATGCAATCGTTACTTGACACAAATCCAGGCTTCAGAGGCTTAGGTGAAGATGGATCAACTACTCAACACGATTTACAACTCGCGATCAATCACCAAGAGGGCAAGTTGCAAAACACCGCAGGTATGGGCTTACGTTACGACCAAGGAAAGAGCGGTATTCTATTTCAGGATGGAAATGTGAGCAGCACACGCATTCGCATCTTTGACCATCTCCAATACAGCATCAAGCCAAACCTGATACTCAATATGGGCGCCTTATTTGAAAAGCAAGAAGGCGGTTCAGCTGCACACTCTTATCGCATCGGTGGCAATTATCGCTTAACGGACAATAGCACACTTCGACTAGGGTATAGCGAAAGTGAGCGCTTACCTTCTCTCGTAGAGCGTCACCATAATTTTACACTCTATAACCCTGATGGTAGCGCTTATGACACCTCCGTGATTGCCAGCTCTAACCTGAAACCTGAACAGATAAACAGCAGTGAAATCGGCTTTATTCATAAATTCTCACATCTCCCAGGTTATATTGATCTTAGACTATTCCACGAAAAGGTGACTCAAGGTATCGCCAGTTACAATCTCGCAGTGCAAGAGGAGCACCCCAGTCAACGAGCCCGACAAAATCGCAACATTGGCGAGTGGCGCAATCAAGGGATTGAAACGCAACTAAAACTGCAGCTGAATGACGATATTTGGTTTTTAGCCAATTATGCCTATATCGATACAGACGCAGTTCAATGGACAAATGATGGTATTGGCGGTGGTTTTTTTAATCGTTCCATGCTATCACCAAAGCACACAGCGTCTCTCCTGATAAACTGGTCACCCGCTCCTGATTGGCAACTGAGCGCTTCTCATTACTTTATGGGAAACGTACATTGGCTAGAAGGCGATGACAAAAATGCCTATAATAGAACCGATGTGCGCCTATCGAAGCAATGGCGCATAGGAGCAAAGCAAGAGCTAGAAACAGTCGTAATTGTGCAAAATGCGTTCAATAAAACCTACCAAGAGTTTTACGATTACCATGATTTTGAACGCAGAACCTATCTACAACTGCGTTTAACGTACTAATTAGCGTAAGTCGCGTGATCCACAAGGATGTAATCATTTTGTTTTTTTCATATTATATCTCCCATGCACGTAGAATAATCCTACTGTTTAGCTTAACCGTTATATGTCTGAACATCTCAGCAAAAGACCTTTCTGAAGCGGCATTACTCACGCAGATACCCATCGTGACATCGGCAACACTGATGGCTCAAACTCTGCTAGAAGCGCCGTCTTCCGTAACTATCATTGATAAAGAAACCATTGAGGCCTCTGGTGCTCAGCACCTTGTAGATATCTTACGCCTTGTTCCCGGCTTTCAAGCTTCCACATCAATAGCAACGTATTTGGTACGAGTTACCATTCTGTAAATGACCAATTTCCCAACCATCTTGAAATTATGATCGATGGACGCTCTGTTTATACTCCCTTACTGTCTACGGTTCACTGGAATAGCATTGGCTTACTACCCACTGATATTGAACGAGTTGAAGTCATTCGTGGTTCCAATACCGCAACCTTGGGTTCTAATGCATTTTTAGGTTCAATTAACTTTATAACACGCCATCCGGCAATGATGGGAAAAGCTGAAATATCAACCACCTTTGGCTCCCTTAACACTCGTCAAGTACACGCCAAGTTTTCTGAACAAAATCGTGGATTTTTCTATTCACTCTCTGGTTTTTATACTGAAAATACTGGCAATAAGCGCTTTAATGATGGCAGTCGGCGCAATGCTCTGAACGCGAGGATTGAGTTTTCTCCTAACTTGCATACACAAATAAGCTATCGAGTTGGGATAGACACGGGTTTTAATGATATTGGCTACCTCTACCCCTATCATGCCTTCCCTGAAAACGAGCGTTATATTACTCAACAAGACTACCGAACGTTTTATCAACAGCTGCGTTGGTCGTCCACGATTAGCCCAGCCTTGACCTTGCATTTTGACCATGCCTATCAAAATCTTAAATTGAAAGAGCACACACCCGATCCGTACACATTACTGAAATTTAGTAACATGAATACGCTTAAAGATGCTCAAGACTTTTTAGCGCTTAACCCAAATTACAAGGGGTATCGAGAAGATGGTGTAGCGCAAACACTCAGTACGCTTTTAGGCTTTGAATACACACCAATCACCCATTTTAGGACCTACACAGGTCTTCAACATCGCTATGAAAAAACAGTAAGCCCAGCACTCCTGCAGCAAGAACGCATTCATGCAAACAGCATACGTCTTTTCAATAACAGCGTATTAACACTTACACCCAAACTCAATCTCAACCTTGGTCTATCTTACGAACAACGCGACACGGATGATCAGGCTGAATCGACTCGACTGGGCATAAACTACTCATTCAAAGATAACACCTTAGGTCGCATAGGATTTAGTAGAAGTAAGCGCTTACCTTCTATATTAGAGCAGTCCGTCAACTTCGGGATTAATACACAGTTTGGCTATATTCCTTTAGAAGTCAGTAACACAAGTTTGAACTCAGAACAGATTAACAGTTGGGAAGTAGGCATTTTACATGCATTTACTCCTTTGAATGCATACCTAGATAATCGCCTTTTTTACGAACGCGTTACACAGGGTATTGCCACCCGCAAAACTCAGGATGACTTTCAACCCGGAAAAAAAGAAAATAATGCGGCTTGGGCAAATATGGGGATCGAAACCCAATTCAAATGGGAAGTGAACGATACCCTAAATTTGTTGATGAATTATACGTATATAGACAATAAGACATCGGAGTGGAGCCAAGGAATCTATGAAAATTTTCCTAGCCAACGATTGACTCCAAAGCATAGCACGTCAATACTGATACACTGGAAGCCATGGGATAACTGGAATTTCAGTGTTGGTCATTATCAGGTTAGCTCCGCTAAATGGCGAAAAACCTATGGCACGTTAAAAGAGCAGCCTAGCTATACGAGGAATGACCTTCGCCTTGCAAGACGCTGGTCAAGTCTTAAACAGTCTGAGGTCGAGATATCGCTGACGTTGCAAAACGTCTTAGGGAAAACATATCAGGAGTTTTACCAGGATCATCATTTCGGACGGCGAGTATTTCTTCAAATGAAATACAGCCTTGATTGAATACACAAATGGAACATGTGATGAATGGATACCTAACATTAAAAGTATCACTGAAAAAACTCTTTATGGCGCTTTGTATTCTTTTAGTGCTCTGTTTATCCATCATTAAATCCTATGCAGCTGTGAGTGTTGTTTTAAGTGAAAACACCCAAACCTACCTCAACGTTGTTTCAGCAATGGAACAAACAAGCCATCATCCGGTACAAGTGTATTCACTGTCTGATCAAACACAGACACTTGCTTCATCACAGTTATTCATAGCGATAGGCGCGCGCGCTTGCCAAAGTGTTTTAACCGCTATTCAAAGTCATCAATACCTATTTTGCACCTTCTTACCGTCACAAGCTTATGAGCTCATTTTACAAACCACTCAAGCATCTCTTAGGCTTAGCCAAGAGCACCTTTCTGCGCTCTTCTTGGATCAACCCTTGGAACGACAGGTTCACCTAGCGCGTCTGATTAAGCCTGAAGCTCAATATTTAGGAACCCTGCTGGGTCCAAACTCACACCACTTGACAGCGCATTTTGACGCCTATAGTCGAAAGCATCACTTCACACCTATATCGGCTCGCTTGTTCGAGTCTGACAACCCTGTGCAAGAATTAACCCCGATCATTGAACAGAGTGATGTGTTTTTGTCATTACCCGACAATGCTCTTTTCAACAAAAGTGCTACACGTTGGTCCTTGTATATAGCACTCAGAAATAAGGTTCCTTTAATCGGATTTTCAGCAAGTTACGTCGATGCAGGTGCGGTGATTGGTCTCTATTCAACTCCAACACAGATAGGCCGTCAGACAGGTGAAATCCTTGATTTCTTTATGGAACACAGATACTTACCGCCACCTAGCTTTCCAAATTATTTCTCGTTAAGTGTTAATCGCAGTGCCGCTAGAACACTTCAAATCACTCTCCCTGAAGTCGATGAAATGCTGGATGCACTCAAGGCGGGTAAGTAATCATGGCAATCACTCAGTCTTCTTTAAGTAGCCGCGTTTTATTCCTCTCTCTCGCACCCATGCTGGTCTTAACGCTTATCCTAGGTTTCTACTTTACCACAACAAAACTCGATGACTCACGCAACGCCCTCATCGATAAAGGAACAGAATTGACACGTTTACTATCAGCGGCCTCTGTCTTTGGAATTTTTAGCGGGAATGTCAGTGAACTCAACCCCTTAAGCACACAACTGCTTAAAGATCCCATGATCTCAGATGTCGTCTTCCTTGATGTAGACAAAAATGTTGTTTTTAGAACAGAAGATCAAGAGCTACCCATCGATTTATTAGTCGACGAATTTACAATCATTGACGACTATTGGTACTTCATGCAGCCGGTTCGAGTCGGTCCAATACAATTTAGTGATAATCCCGAATACGCTATAGCTGATACACAGCGTGAGATTATCGGCTGGGTCATTCTCTTAGTCTCAGCTAAACCCATGATCAAACGCCAAAACCATATTATTTTAGGCAGTTTACAAATCATCATGATTGGCTTCATCATCACATTGATGTTAGCCAAATTCTTTGGTCGACGCATTACAGAGCCCATCATCGGTCTAACTGAAGTCATCAAACGACTTCAACGCGGGGAGCTAAATGCTCGTGCGCGCAACTCAGCCACATTGGAGCTCAACATGCTATCCAGTGGTATTAATCAGCTTGCTGCCAATGTTCAGTTAAGTCGCCGAGAAGCAGAACTCAGAATTGAAAAAGCAACAAAAGCGCTCTCACGCAGCCTCCACGACATTGAAACAACCAACTTAGAGCTCATAAAAGCGCGCGAAAAAGCAGATGATGCCAACCATGCAAAGGATGCATTTTTAGCACGTATGAGTCACGAGCTTAGAACGCCCTTAACCTCCGTGATCGGTTTTACACAAATGCTCAAGCTAAACAACCGTCCTGAGGAGACACAAAACTATCTACGAATTATTGATCAAACCTCGCAAACACTACTAACCATTATTGATGACATTTTAGATTTCACTCGATTAGAGTCTGACGTTATGAGGCTTGAAGAGATCAGCTTTAGCCCATCAGAATTGTTCTATAAAGCATTAGAAATGCAAGCCCCCACTGCACATGGAAAGGGCCTTGAGCTTATCTATAATCCAATAAATGCACTGCCACCCTATCTGAAAGGGGATCCAACTCGCATTCGACAAATTATTACAAACCTCGTCAGCAATGCGATAAAATTTACAGAACAAGGTGAGGTCATCATATCGCCCTACTATGATCATAAGAATGGAGGAGCTTTAAAAATATCCATTCGAGATACTGGCATCGGTATTTCTGAAGAGTACAAGCAATCGCTTTTCTCATCCTTTACTCAAGCCGATAGCAGCATCAGTCGACGTTTTGGTGGCTCAGGTCTTGGATTAGCCATTGTGAATCGACTGGTTAGTCTCATGCAAGGCAGTATTTGTGTAGAAAGTAGTGAGGGTATAGGCTCAGAATTTGTTGTTAACCTACCAATCAAAACACATGTTTTTAGAAATGAACTTCCTGAAATGCTGCCAATTAGTGTAGCAATATACGATCCTCACCCTAAAGTCTCATCAGCTCTACATTCCCAATTACAAAATGTGACTGATTACTCAAAAGAATATAGCTCGATAAAAGATCTTTTAAAAAGCAAGCAATTTTTCAGTTGCATTGTCGTTGGGTTTCCCCCAAAACTTACAAATGATCGCCTGTTGCAGATGACTCTTCGTCAAATTCGACACAAATATAAATCCATCAAATTAATTTTTATGGTTCCATCAGATCGTAAATTTTCAGTAAGAGACAAAAATACACAACTATTAAGTAAGCCTGTATCACCAAGCAAGCTGTACAGTACACTTGGATTTCGTAACATTCAGTATACAGAAGAAAATCAAATTATTCCAAGGCTCCATACACCACTGGATATTCTGGTTGCAGAGGACAACAAATATAACCGCCTACTTATAAATCGAATGCTAACAGAAGCTGGAGCTACTGTTCGGAACGCAGAAACAGGTCTAGAAGTCATAGAAAAAGTCAAAATGAGTACACCTGACTTAATCATGATGGATATAAATATGCCGGATATGGATGGCATTCAAGCATCAAAATTACTTAAGAAAACGCATCCAGAGCTCGAAATTGTCGCATTAACGGCCAATATTTCCCCTAGAGAAAGGGAGGCGTTGAATGCTACAGGTATTTTTAAAGTCTTATTAAAGCCTATAAATATTGATAAACTTTCAGATATATTAAACTCTGCTCTTGCTAAAAAAGACAGTCGTTTACCAAAAATTGAAATACGTTTTACAGAAACACGACAGCTCACCACCATCAGTGAGTTGAAGAATGAGTTGATGGATCAAATTAATGAAATAGAAGTTTCTATGAAAAACAGAAGCTACACAAAAATGGATAAAAATTTACATCAACTTAAGGGGTTTTCAGGTATATTTGAAAAACCTGAAATTGAACACTCAGCAGCAGCATTATCAGATGCGATAAAGACCAATGATATAAAAACGATTTGGAAAGCCTATTACCGTCTAAAACGCGTTGTACAAATTGAAGACACATAAAGACTGTTTAAAAGTCCCTAATAATAGGCTGACTTTCTATCAACGTTTCGAGCTTTTGCTCAATCACCAACAAGCGCTTCCGTGTCTCACGATCGTATATAAAATCATTAATACCTGAAGGTGCTGGCGGATGTTTTTCATCCCCTTCATGTATAGCTACAATTTCCCTACGCAAAAGCTCCAATTCAGGGTCATGCCCTATAGGATAACCGATAAACATATCCCATACATGGGCCTCTGTTGTGCCATCCTGGATGCCTCTCAGCAGTTTCAAGACATACCCTCGGTCGGGTCGATAACTAGGCGAGCGACCAAAAGCAAGTGCAACGCCAACTAGCCCCAGAAATAGTGCACTAATAACAAAAATAACAAAAAACTCTATCATTGCTGGGTCTGATTGAACGGATACTGCAATATAAAATGAGCGGCAGCCTGAACATCAGACCGATACATTTTTTCGATATCGGCCATTTCAGCTAAAAACGTCTCTTTCTCTGATGCCGTCAGTGCTTTCCAATCATTCAGTAGTGGTATGTGCGAAGTTTTATCAAAGATCAATTGTATGGCCTTTAAGTCAGCATGATGTAATAAGTGTGGCGCGATATTCTCTATTAACACCTTGAGTCGTATACAGCCTTCCGTTACACCACACTGCTCCTCTAGAACACCCTTCGCTATAATTTGGATGCTTTCGATTAAGTAAGCTTTATGCTTTCTGGCGGCCTCTTCAGCCTTATCAAGCTCATCTTGAATCTTCTCTTTTCTTTCTTTTTCACTGCGAAGCTGTTTTCTGATAAAGAATAGTAGGCCAAGAATGACCAACAGAAACATAATAATTAAAAGTATCGTATTCATAAGGTGATAAAAAGTGCCTTAGCGTTACAAGAATAGTAGAGACAAGTATAAACAAAGATGGTTTAAAACCCTATGTATTTAAGATTTTAAAAAA
>NZ_AONB01000026.1:0-54161 GCF_000585235.1 Nitrincola nitratireducens
CTCGGTCATCTTGCGTCTGCTCTGGCTCTGGCTCTGGCTCTGGCTCTGGCTCTGGCTCTGGCTCTGGCTCTGGCTCTACAACAGAAGCATAATCCGCTTGCTTAAGCGTAGGCAAGCCTTCATCCATTTTTTTTAAATCATCTACTTGATCAAGCCCTGCCAGACTTTCATCAATATCGAACTCGTCGACATCAAGTAAAAGAGCCTCTAAGTACTCATATACAACTTGCTTCTGATCCGCCATTACGCCCCCTTACGATGCTCTAATAGGTTTCGTAGTAACCGAGCATATGCATGAACACCACGACTTCCAGAATCCAATGTTGAGGGTACAACCCCCTTGATACTCGCATTTCTGAATTTAGTATCAACAGGGACTACAGCGCCTGACACCTTCTCGCCATAGACATTGTGCAACTCTCGGAGACTGCTAACGGATGCCTGTGTTCGTCTATCGTAAAAAGTGGGCAAAATTGTGTAATTCAACTTTGCTTTCCTAGCTCGATTGATCATATCAATCGTTCTAATCATACGTTCAAGACCTTTTAACGCGAGAAACTCAGTCTGGACAGGAATGATAAGGTGGTTACAAGCGGCAAGCGCATTGACCATTAAAACTCCTAATACAGGCGGACTATCAATAATGACGTAATCATATCGATCTTTTAAGAATCGCAACGCTTTCGCAACCTGTAAACCCAACCCTTCCTTACCAACCGCTTTACGCTCTAGCGTTGCTAAGGCAGTCGAGGCTGGCAACAAGTCAATATTTTCACTATCCGTTTTAACAATCAATGAGTTAACTTGAGAAGAGCTTAAATCTGGCCGTTCAAACAAGTCATAAGCGCTCAACTCTATCTCATCAGGATCAAATCTAAAATAGCTAGTCAGTGAACCGTGAGGATCAAGATCCACCATCAAAACTCTATAACCCACCTCCGACAAGAGACCCGCAATAGAAACAACTGTTGTTGTTTTACCAACACCGCCTTTTTGATTCGCAACCGCCCAAACCTGCATATTTCTTTCCTGTTAACGGTCTACTTTTTGCCATTCGGAGCAGACAGGAGATCACCAATATCATTTAAATCCAAAACGGCATCGGCTAAACCCGCATTCACAACGGCCTGCGGCATACCGTAAATGGTACATGTCTCTTTACTTTGAGCCCACATTACAGAGCCTGCCTCTTTAAGCCGACGTGCACCCTCACAACCGTCCGCTCCCATTCCTGTCAAAATAATACCTAACACTTTACTTTGATAAAGCCGTGCGGCGGATGCATATGTAAAATCAACACTTGGCTTGTACGTTAAACGCTCATCACCTGGGATAATTTTCAACTTATCCGTCTGGCGCGGATCAATCATCAACTGCATACCGCCAGGACAAAGTAACGCAAGACCCGGCCTCATACGGTCACCGTCGACCGCCTCTCGTACCTCAATAGCACACTGCTGATTTAACCTCTCTGCAAACACCTTGGTAAACGTAGAAGGCATATGCTGAATAAGCAAAATTGGATGCGGAAAATTCGACGGGATACGCGTCAAAATTGCCTGCAACGCAGCCGGGCCCCCTGTAGACGCCCCAATTACAACCAATCGACAGTCTGGAAGTTTAGTCGGTTTAGCAAGGCTAGAGGTAGACACTTTTGAAAGAGAATCTTGTTGCCGAGCCGATAATCCACTGACTGTCTGATCTTGACCTGAGTGCACTCTAGACACGTGTTGACGCCTCGCCTCTAGAGCACTTTTTACTTCCACATCTCGTGTAGAGCCGACAGATGGAACAGAAGGCTCCGGCCGGAATACCATTGTCGTCGAGGACCCGCTCGCCGAAGGGCTCCGACCAAACGCGGCATTGGTATTAAAGTTACGAGAGGTTCCTAATGCAACAACTCGATCAATCAATTCCTTACGCAAATCACTCGACCGATCCATCCAAGCCCGTATATCTTTAGGCAAATAATCAACGGCCCCAGCCTCTAATGCACGTAACGTCACCCTTGCTCCTTCATGAGTCAAGGATGACAGCATCAACACATTTGTTGGCGCAACTTGCATAATTTGCCTTACCGCTTCAATACCATTCATTTTTGGCATTTCAACGTCCATGGTTATAAGATCCGGCCGTAGACGCGTTGCCTTTTCTACAGCCTCAGTACCATTTACGGCAGTCCCAACAATTTTAATTCGCGGATCACTTCCTAACGTTTCTTCTATCCTGTTGCGAAAAAAACTCGAATCATCAACGATCAATACTTTTACCGCCATACAGAAATCACCCACTCAATCGAGCTAAACCGACTATTCTGCATAGCGTTTCAAAAGGTTTGGAATATCGATAATGAGTGCTATCCGCCCGTCACCCGTAATTGTTGCCCCAGATAAGCCTTGCGTTCCATGTAGAATAGACCCCAATGGTTTTATGACCACTTCCTCCTGTCCTACCAATTGATCAACAACAAAGCCGACTCGGGTAGTACCAACCGAAACAATAACAACATGCCCCTGTTCTGGCAGATCGGCAACTTCACGTCCTTTTACCAACCAACGTTTCAAGTGAAATAATGGCAATGCTCGATCACGAACAATGATCACCTGTTGCCCATCCACAATATTTGTTTTGGTTAAATCCAAATTATAGATTTCGTTAACATTCACCAAAGGCAACGCAAATGCCTGCTCCTCTAAAGTCACCATTAGGGTCGGCATAATGGCAAGCGTTAGTGGAACCTGGATCGCTATCTGAGTACCTTGTCCAAGAACAGAATCAATTGCCAAGGTTCCATTTAGCTGGGTAATTTTGGTTTTGACGACATCCATACCAACGCCACGACCTGAAATATCTGAAATTTCAGATTTTGTCGAGAAACCCGCTTGGAAAATCAAATTAAAGCATTCATGATCAGTTAAACGAGCAGCAGCTTCTGGGTCAAGCATACCTCTAGAGACGGCCAAACGACGCAATTTCTCCGCATCCATACCAGCGCCATCATCACGAATGATTAATAGAATATGATCGCCTTCCTGTTCCGCCGAGAGCAAAACATGCCCCTCTCTTGGCTTGCCCATCATCTCACGATCTTCAGGCGACTCAATGCCATGATCAACAGCATTTCGAACCAAGTGGATTAGAGGGTCAGCTAAAGCTTCAACCAAGTTTTTATCCAAGTCCGTCTCTTCACCACGTAACTCGAGACGAATTTCTTTTTTCAAACTTCTTGATAAATCTCGAATTAGACGAGGAAAGCGTCCAAACACTTTTTTAACCGGCTGCATCCGTGTTTTCATTACGGATGTCTGTAAATCTGCCGTGACCATGTCCAATGTACCCAAGGCTTTAGACATTTCCTCATCATCACCCGCACCGCCCAACCGCACCAAGCGATTTCTAACCAGAACCAACTCACCCACCATGTTCATGATTTTATCCAGCAACGCGGTATCAACGCGGACGTTACTCTCTTGAACAACTTTGGCTTGAGCAACAGGTGAAGGAGCAGAGATCGCGGCTCTCGTTGCTCCGTTATCTTCAGCCCCACTCGACGACATAGACGAGTAATCATCTTTGATAAACGTATCGAACTCGGATGAAGATTTTGTCGGAGGCGATGATGGAGTCGGGGACACATATGCAAATGCACCTTCCCCCTTGGCCTGCAAGTCATTCAGTAGCGCTTCAAACTCGTCTTCCGTTATCTCTTCATCGGAACTCATCGAAGCGGCTGAATCGGGCAATTTACCAGGCGCTCCTCCAGATCCGTGCAATTCATCAAGCAGTGCTTCGAATTCACTTTCAGTAATCAAATCATCGTCGGTATCATATGTGTTTGCTTTAGAGGCAGGTTTAGATGCTCCAGCGACTTCTCCTAGCAACAAATCAAATTCGTCATTTGGAGTGTTCGGATTCAACGAAGGCGATGGTGAGACTTCCGCTTTTACAGCAGAGGGAGCTGGTTGTGCAGGTGCAGCTGGCTTAGCCGTAACTGGCTCGGGAGAGTCCTCCACCTCGCCGGAAACAAAAGCCTTCAAACGCGCAAGGAGTGCATTTGATGCGGGCTGAGGTGCTTCTCCATTGCGAACATTGTCAAACATGACGTTGACAGCATCTAAAGATTGTAAAACCACATCCATAAGTGCGGCTGTGAGTTTAATTTCACCGTTTCGGAGCAAATCGAATAAATTCTCTGCTTGATGGCAGCAGTCAACCATTGGATCAAGCTGAAGGAAGCCGGCACCGCCTTTTACGGTATGAAAACCTCTGAATATAGCATTAAGCAAATCACGATCATCTGGCCTTTGCTCAAGATCGACGAGCTGTTCAGACAACTGTTCTAGAATCTCACCTGCTTCAACGAGGAAATCTTCTAGTATTTCCTGATCGACATCCAAACTCATAGACATCCCCTATTCAAAAGCCTAGGCTTGACAACAGATCGTCAACATCATCCTGATTAGACACTGCGTTAGCTTCTTTATTTTTTAATTGAGGACCTTGTGCTTTAATCTGGTCCTCAGCTTGTTTACTTGGATTCGTTACTTTTTTAGACACATCCATGCCGCTCAACCGCTCAACCTTTGACGCCATCTCCATTAATTTAACGAGCTGGGCTTCAACTTGGGTCATTAAGGTAATAACACGCCGAATAAGCTGACCTGTAATATCTTGGACACTTTGTGACACTAAAATTTCAGTTAAGACTGATTTTAACTCAGCCACTGTTTTTTCTGATTCATTTTTGACCATACAAGTTCGGTCATAGACACCGTCCAAAGCTTTAAAATCACCCTCGAGCTGCCCGACTAATAACAACAAGTCTCTAAATCGCTCAGATTGATGATCTAAACGGTCAACTAGTGTTAAGGATTTATCAACACGATCCATTGTCTCATGCGAGTTCTTATCGGTTAGTTCGATCACATAAGCAAGACGATCAGAAGCATCCGACATCGATGGCATCCCTGATGATGTAACAGCTCCACTGCCAATTTTTTCACCAATATCACTTGAGAATGACTTAATTGCCTCATGCAAACCGCGGGTTAGATGCCCTACTTCATTGTAAAAAACTTGGTGTCTCGCTTGCTGGAGCTGGTTAATCAAATCAATAGCTGTGTGCAACTGACCCTGATCAATTGCCAAAACCAACTCTCTGGCCTTTTGGCTAGTAGCTCTTCGAGTCCTTCGTATTCTAAATTGGCAATTTGACTATTCATTGTTTAACTCTTGTTGTAATGAGCACACGAAAACATCGATTAGGTAATGCGTTCGAAAATCTTCTCAATTTTCTCTTTCAACACCACAGCCGTAAAAGGCTTAATGACGTAGCCATTCACACCAGCCTGCGCCGCAGCGATGATCTGTTCACGCTTGGCTTCAGCCGTCACCATTAAAACAGGTATATGCGCCAACTCAGGATCGGACCTAACCTCTTTAAGGAGGTCTATTCCTGTCATACCGGGCATATTCCAGTCTGTGATCAAGAATTCAATTCGACCTTGTTTTAGTATAGGCAATGCCGTTCTACCATCATCAGCCTCATCGACATTGGTAAAACCGAGATCACGCAACAGATTTTTAATAATTCGTCTCATGGTAGAAAAATCATCTACAACAAGAATTCTGATGTCTTTTTTCAAGACACTATCCCCCAGCTATGATCACTAAAAACATAATTCACTATCATCTATAGTAATCACGGTTTGTCGATATCTCAAACAAAAGCGACTACTTAATTCCAACCTTTTAAACGACTTCTAAGCCTCAGGGCGGCTTGAGAGTGTATTTGACTTACTCTAGACTCACTCACCCCAAGAATACTACCTATTTCTTTTAAATTTAGCTCTTCATCGTAATATAAAGCCAAAACTAACCGCTCTTTTTCAGGTAAATCACCTATCGCTGCAACCAAAGCACTACGAAAGGCATCCTGACTCACTTCATCAGATGGGCTTAGATTATCCCCTTCAAACTGCAAAGCTGATCCTTCATCAGACTCCTCTGTTAGCTCATCCACACTGAATAAACGCGCTTCCATAGAGTCTTGCAACAAAGCATGGTACTCGGACAATGAGATACCGAGCTCATCGGCTACTTCTCGATCAGAAGCATCCCGCCCTTCACGACTTTCTATCTGACGCATAGCCTCAGCGACACGACGACCATTTCGATGAACCGATCTAGGCGTCCAGTCACCACGTCTAACCTCATCAATGATCGCTCCACGAATGCGGATACCCGCATAGGTCTCAAAACTGGCTCCTTTACTCATGTCATATTTTGACGCGGCCTCAAGTAAACCAATCATTCCTGATTGTATAAGATCATCCAGCTGCACACTCGCAGGCAAGCGCGCCATCAAATGCTGAGCAATTCGCTTCACAAGTGGTGCATACTGTTCAACCAATTCGTGGCTGGGCGTAAATTGGAGCTGATTATACATGCAGCTTCTTCGTCTGATGTTGTATTTAAATTCGCTGAACCAATCGTTCGACAAAAAACTCAAGATGTCCCCTTGGGCTTTTTAAAACAGGCCAACTGTCTACTTTGATGGCTAGCTGTCGAAAAGCAAGCGATGATTTACTGTTCGGAAAAGCTTTAACAACAGGCGTTTGTTTTTGAACTGCTTTTCGAACTGACTCATCATAAGGTATTGACCCGACATATTGAAGGGTTACATCCAGAAAGCGATCCGTTACAGTCAGAATTTTATTAAACATATGCCGCCCCTCTGTATCTGAATGAACCATATTAGCGAGAATCCTGAAGCGCGTCATCCCATGATCTCGATTCAACATTTTGATCAACGCATAGGCATCCGTAATTGAAGTCGGCTCATCACACACCACCACCAACACTTCCTGAGAGGCTCTGACAAAACTCACCACTGACTCAGAAATACCTGCAGCGGTGTCAATGATCAATACATCCATCGAGTCAGCAATATCATTAAACGCATAAATTAATTCTGCATGCTGATGTTCTGACAAAGTCGTCATTTCTTGAGTACCGGAAGATGCAGGAACAATCCACATGTTGTCGTCAACACGCACCAATACATCTGCCAATGTCGTGTGACCATCTAACACATCTGCAATTGTTCTTTTTGGTCGTAAACCCAATAAAACATCTACATTCGCAAGCCCCAAGTCTGCATCCATCAATACAACGCGTCGCCCCATGTCACTTAGGGCTGTGGATAGATTCACGGAGACATTGGTCTTCCCAACCCCTCCTTTTCCACCTGTAACCGCAATGACTTTTACTGGATGAGCTTGTTTCATATGATGCCCTTACTAGCCTGCTCGAAAGACAGGATCAGACTCATCATCCGATGACTGCCGCTGTGAAACAACCACCGCTCTGCTTACGAGATCTCTCCTTTGCGCAACAATCAAATCATCTGGAATTTTTTGACCATCTGTGACATAGGCTATTGGCAACTGTTTTTCCACCACGAGACTCAAGGCCTCACCCACACTGCCTGACTCATCCATTTTCGTCAATACACAGGCGTTGAGATTCAGTTCTTTATAGATTTCATAGGTACTGCGCAACAACTGTCTCTGACTTGAGCAGGAAAACACCAACAATTTCTTTATTCTCATTGACACAGATGAGAACATTTCCATCTGAGTTTTACCCATTAAATCACGTGTATTCATCCCCGCTGTATCGATCAGAACCAATCGCTTTCCTCTCAAGGATAACAGCACTTCTTCTAAACTGTGATTTTCATCCACAACCCGAACAGGCACGTCTAAAATGCGCCCAAAGGTTTTTAATTGTTCATGTGCAGCAATCCTAAAACAGTCAGTTGTGACTAACGCTAAACTAGAGCTGCCGTGCTGCAAAACATAACGAGCAGCCAACTTGCCAATCGTTGTTGTTTTTCCAACTCCTGTTGCCCCGACAAAGGCAACCATACCACCCCGCTCTATAAACTCTTCGCCAACGACAGGTATAGCATCTGCAAAACGGCCCAATGCGTTTCGCCACGCATCCTCCTCAGACAAGTCTGATTCGATTGAGGACACCAATTGCTGAACCAGTCGAGCACTTAAGCCCATTTGCTGTAAACGAGCTTCCGTCTCTCGAATAACCATGGTGGGTGGCTGATATTGCGCAGGCTTAGAACGAACGGGTGGCTCCTGCACACGCACAATCTGCTCCTGCATCATGGAGCGAAGCTGATGTATTTCCTGCTGCATAACGCGAATCAAGTCATCCTCTGGTGGCGACTGGCGTACATTTCTTGCAGCAGGCGGTGGTGCATCCGACCAATCGTCCGATGCAAAGGAGTCCTTAGACACGACTCGTGATCGTGCATCATCTTGAGTTTTAAGAGAACTCAAAATAAACCTTAACTCCTCATCGTCTTCATCATCAATCTGCTTGTTTTGCGTATGATCCAACACTGGGATAGGTTGCTCTACTGCACGACGCGCCTCGGATATTTTTCGTTCAACACGCTTTAACTCTTCAGCCAAATCAGGATCAGAACGACGTGATTGAGCGCGCGGCACAGCGGCCTTCTCTTCCCGCACCGCTCTAGATTTTGAACGCAGCATTTCGGCCTGAGCTTGCTCATAATCTTCCTCTCGAGCCGCAACCACTTCAACACCACCGGCGACTCGATGATTCGATATAATGACCGCATCCGCTCCAATCTCCTCCCTGACACGCCTCATTGCTTGTCGCATATCAGGAGCAAAAATACGTTTCACTTTCATAATTGATCCTTACCGAAACTGCGCTCATTCATCCACATTACGAATTACCACCCACCGTTGCAACAATGGTCACCCGTTTACTTTCAGGTATTTCTTGATAGGAAAGCACATGTATTTGATGCTCACCATATCGAACAAATCTTGCCATCAAGGGTCTTACAGGAGCGGCAACCAATAATACCGACGGCTTTCCCATCATCTCCTGCTGCTGAGCTGCACGCCCCAATGAGGTTTGCAAACGCTCTGCCATCCCAGGCTCCAACACTAAGGTTTCATCGGACGGCTGACCCTGCTGCATAGAACCCAATAACATTTGCTCTAAGCTAGGTTCTAAGGTAATCACTGGTAATTCTTGATCTGAACCATTAATTCCTTGAACAATCAAACGTGACAACGCTACCCGTACTGCCGCCGTTAACGCCAAGGGATCTTGCGTTCGATCAACAGCTTCAGCCAAGGCTTCAGCGACAGACCGAAAATCCTTAAGTGATACCTGCTCCATTAATAGATTCTGTAATACTTTCAACAATACACTGACCGAAAGCTTTTTGGGTACTAATTCTTCAACCAATTTAGGGCATGTTTTAGTCAACATATCCAAAAGCTGCTGCACTTCCTCATGCCCCATCAAATTATGGGCATTATTTTGCAAAATCTGATTTAAATGGGTTGCAACAACCGTACTCGCATCAACAACAGTATAACCTAATGTTTGCGCATGCTCCTTATGTCCCTTCTCAATCCATACAGCATCTAAACCAAACGCAGGATCCTTAACCGCCACCCCCTTCAAACTACCAAAGACCTGCCCCGGGTTAATTGCCAATTCTCGGTCTGGATACACCTCCCCTTCACCTGAGATAACACCCATCAGCGTAATTCGATAAGCACCTGGCATTAAATCAAGATTGTCTCGTATATGAACAGACGGTACTAAAAACCCTAAATCTTGAGACAACTTCTTCCTAACACCTTTAATCCGACCCAGTAATTGCCCGCCCTGCATCTTATCCACCATGGGAATCAAGCGGTAACCAACCTCCAGACCCACCATATCTACAGGCATTACATCATCCCAATTCAAGTCACGCTGTTCTTCTTCGGCAACGACTGCATCGGGCAAATCGGTTTCCGACTGCTGAAATTCTTTTTGTTTCACCTGTCGACTGTGAATCATATAGGCAATTCCCGCTGCCACAGCCGCTAGGGAAATAAACGCAAAATGAGGCATACCAGGTACAATACCCATCACAAATATCACACCGGACGCAACAAACAACGCCCTAGGCGATGAAAACATTTGCGTAAATACCTGACTCCCCATGGCTTCAGATGAGTTTGCACGTGTCACCATGACCGCGGCCGCTGTTGACAAAAGCAATGAGGGCAATTGCGCGACAAGCCCATCACCAATCGTCAATAAAGAGTAGTTTTTCATTGCTGTATCAAAATCCAAACCATGCTGAAGCATACCGATTCCCAAACCACCCAGCAGGTTAATCACTAGGATCAAAATACCCGCAACTGCATCCCCTCGAACAAATTTTGATGCACCATCCATAGACCCATAAAAATCGGCTTCTCGCGTCACTTCTTGTCGACGCTCACGCGCCTCATCCTGTGAAATCAACCCTGCGTTCACGTCCGCATCTATCGCCATTTGTTTACCCGGCATCGCATCCAAGGTAAATCGAGCACTCACTTCCGAAATACGGCCAGCCCCCTTCGTTACCACTACAAAGTTAATAATAACCAAAATCATGAAAACAGCGATACCCACAACATAATTACCGCCAACAACCACTTCACCAAAGGCTAAAATAACTTGACCCGCAGCAGCACCACCTTCATGACCATTCAAAAGCACCACGCGTGTAGAGGCCACATTCAGCGCCAAACGCATAAGCGTCGCCGCTAACAAAATGGTTGGAAATACCGCAAAATCCAGAGGGCGCAATGCATAAATACACACCAACAACACAACAATCGATAAAGCGATGTTGAATGTAAAAAAAACATCCAACAAAAAAGGCGGAATAGGCAAGGTCACCATGGCCAATATCACCAACAGCAACAAAGGAATACCTATATTCCCCTGCCCTATTCGTTTCGCACTCTGTACAAACACACCTCTATCCACAACACCCAACCGTCAACATAATGACTAAAAAGATAAAATATTTGATATAGAAACCTATTGGCTATTTAGAGCGATCCATAAAACGCCATTTTTTTGACAAAAAAAGCCAAACAACACCTATTGATGGATCTATGCAATTTTCAAGCCAAATTAATCAGGATCAACTCGAAAAGTCTCTGGAATTTCAAGATCTTGCTCTCTTGGCGGTGGAATTGAAGACTGATTATAGGAAGGTGTGTTTTTTAATTGGTAGACATAAGCTAACACTTGAGCAACGGCTGTATACAAACCTGTTGGGACTTCATCTCCAACCTCCGTTGCATAAAACAGTGCACGTGCTAAGGCCGGTGATGATAGGATCTGGACATCATTCTGTTGCGCTATCTCACGAATTTTTAGGGCGACAAAATCTGCACCGCGCGCAATAATAACGGGAGCATCGCCTTGGCTTTGATCGTACTTAATGGCGACAGCGTAATGTGTCGGGTTGGTAATCACGACATCTGCATTGGGTACATCTTTCATCATTGTTCTCTGCGACATTTCATATTGTAGCTGACGAATACGCCCCTTCACCTCGGGCTTACCCTCGGTATTTTTCATTTCATCTTTCACTTCCTGCATCGTCATTTTCAGTTTTTTGTTGTAGTCATACAACTGATAGGGCACATCTACCAATACAACCAAAATCATGGTTGCACTGATCAGCAAAAAAGACCAAGCCAACACCTCTAACGCATGCTCAATAGATGTTTCAATGTTTTCAGCTGTCAAGGCCATTAACTCAGGCCTCATCACCATGACCACTAAAACAGATACTGACCCAACCACCAATACCTTCGCTATCGCCTTAAAAAGCTCTACCAGCGACTTCATCGAAAACATTCGTTTAATCCCGGCTAATGGATTCAAACGACTGCCTTTGGGCTGCAATGACTCACCACTAAAATTCCAGCCACCCAGTGCGATTGATGAGAAAAAACTGGCTAAGAAGACCATCAGAAAAAAGCCCCACAGGCTGAAAAAACTCTCCCACAGGGCTTCGTACAAGTGAAGAAACATAAATGCTGGATCCGATACCGCGTCTCCTCGAATACTGAAGTTATGGCTAAACATTCGCATCATGGTGTGCCCAACATGACTACCAAACATCAAAGCTGCAGCAGCTGAAGCCATTAGCAAGGCTAGAGTTGTCAACTCTTTCGAGCGCGCGATATCCCCTTTCTTTCGCGCATCTTGTATGCGCTTCGCCGTGGGTTCTTGTGTTTTTTCCTGACCTGTTTCTTCAGCCACTGACTTTTCCCATTAAAGCAACAATGAATGAATAAAACTTAGCATAAAGTCAGTCATACGCACGTAGTGATCATAGAAAATCGGGACATTTACCCAGTGCATAAACAATCCCACCAGCATAATAAATGGAAAGCCTATCGCAAAAATATTTAACTGGGGTGCTGCTTTTGTCATGATACCGAAGGCAAGGTTAATAATTAATAATGCAAGGATTGCAGGCATCGCCATCAATAGTGCCGCCATAAAAAGCCAACTCAGCATCAGAACGATGCGCATAAACACTTCACCATCCACCCCAGTAAGTCCGACGGGTAAGTAAAAAAAGCTCTGGGCTAAGATTTCAATCATCACCAAGTGCCCATTCATTGCCAAAAATAATAACGTCGCCATCATTGAGTAAAACTGAGCAACCACAACAACGCTAACACCATTACTTGGATCCGTCATCGACGCAAAACCCAAGCCCGACTGCATAGCGATAATTTGCGCACCCGCAAGAAAGCTCTGAAACAACAATTGCAAGGTAAAGCCCAGCACAACACCGATTAAAATCTGATTTGCGATCACAAGCCAATTATACAAAGAAAGACCATCGAAAATGGGCATTTCGGGCAGCACAGGCACGATTAAAAGGGTAACAACCAATGCTAGACCCAAGCGAACTCGCACAGGGACCATTTGTGTACCGACTATTGGAATAGCCATAAAAAAAGAGGAAACACGAAACAAAGGCCACAAAAAAGTAGAGACCATCTGTTCCAACTCGGCGAGTGAAACGAACACGACTCTACCCAATCATATGGGGAATATTCAAAAACAAAAACTCAAACAAATCCATAATTTGAGTCACTATCCATGGGCCCGCATACATTACAGCCAACAAACTTACGATAAGACGTGGCAGAAAGCTCAGGGTTTGCTCATTAATCTGGGTGGCCGCTTGAAATACTGAGATAATCAATCCCACTATCAAAGCAGGCCCCACAATTACCGTAACTATTTTGATAATCAACCAAAAGGCACCACCGTATAGGTCAAGCGTATTTCCAATCAGCACCCTTTCGCCCTCCCCGCTAGATTCCAAAACTGGCAGCTAACGTGCCGACAACCATCGCCCACCCATCCACCAACACAAATAGCATTATTTTAAATGGCAATGACACGATCACGGGAGATAACATCATCATACCCATGGCCATCAACACACTTGCTACAACCAGATCAATAACCAAAAAAGGTATAAATAGCATAAAACCTATTTGAAATGCCGTTTTTAGTTCGCTCACAACAAAGGCTGGAATCAAAATTCGAAAGGGCACGTCTTCCTGCGCTGCCACGCGAGGCGTATCCGAAATACGCATAAACAGATCAAGATCACTCTCACGCGTGTTTCGGATCATAAACTGATGAAAAGGCTTTCCTGCTGCTTCCAACGCATCTAAACCAACTAATTCTCCAGCTATATATGGCTGCACAGCCTCAGCATTTACTCGCTCGAAGACAGGCGTCATAATAAAAAACGTTAAGAAAAGGGCTAGGCCCACTAAAACCTGATTCGAGGGCGTTTGCTGCAAACCCAGCGCTTGTCGCAAAATCGAAAAAACAATAATAATACGAGTAAATGAAGTCATCATCATGAGCATTGCTGGCAGGAATGTCAGCATCGTCATGAGCGCTAAGATCTGTATCGTGACACCATACTCAGCAGAACCATCCTCATCAACACGCAAGGATATGGCAGGAATTCCAAAATCCTGCCCCTGCACCATCAAGGGCATGAACACCAAAAAGAGAAACAACCACCCTCTCATTTTGAGCGCCCTCTTTGTGCATCTATAATTGACTTCAGTCGTGATCCAAACTCATCAGATGGCACAGACAGCTCAATAACAGGCTCATCAAACGACTTAAGCAAGGTCACTTGACCTTGTGAAACCCCCAAAAGCAGCTGCTCTTCACCTACCTGTACCAGAACAACGCGCTCTTTTTGTCCCAAGGATAAAGCGGCCACCACTCTTAGTTTTTTATGCTGTCCAGGTATGAGTGCGACACGTCGCATAATAGCCGCAAGAATAAAAATAACGGCAATAACCAATAATAATCCCAGCAGCATTTGAACAATGGCTGAAAATGTGAGTGGTTCTGAGGACAGAAAGCTATTTTGAGAGACTAAAGGAGCTTCCGTCGCGAATGCATAAGAAGCAAAAAGAAAAAAACAGGCCGTAAACGCGAGCAATCCTTTCACTATTTTAATCGCCTAATCCGCTCTTGAGGACTAATGACATCCGTCAAACGTATACCATAGCGATCATTCACAACCACAACTTCGCCGTGCGCAATTAATGTACCATTCACCTTCACATCAAGCGGCTCACCTGCCACTCGATCAAGCTCTAAAACAGAACCTTGACTGAGTTGAAGTAAGTTTCGGATTGCGATTTCCGTCCCCCCCACTTCTACCGTCATTTTAACGGGAATGTCCAGAATAACTTCAAGCCTTGGGTCTCCCCCGGAAACAGATTCATCTTTCAACTCACTGAGCTGAACCTTCATGAAATCGGGCTCCGATTCGGGAGATCCTACCTGCTCTTCCATCGCAGCGGCCCACTCATCAGCCAAAGCTTGTTGATCTACACTTGCGTTTTCGTCACTCACACTCGAATCTCCGCACTACCCATAATCATTCAGAATCCTGCTTAAGGACTCGATGTATTTTTGCTGCAAGGTTACCACGAGATGTTCCTAGTTGGCAGGCATACAAGGGAACTCCATTCGCTTTAAGCGTCAGTTGATCGGGTATATCCACTGGAATCACATCCCCAACCTCGAACTCCATCACATCACGTAATGTCATATCACGCTCACTCACAATTAAATCAACAGGCAAACTTGCATGTAAAATATCTCTGCGTAGAGACGCCATCCAACGGTCATCACGTTCTGATTCCGCACTGTGATACACGGACATTAACTGATCACGAATAGGCTCAATCATTGAGTAAGGAATGGTGACATGAAAATCACCATTCCCCCCTTCAAGATCCACCTGAAACGAGCTCACAATCACCACCTCGTTCGGCCCAACAACATTGGCCATAGCAGGGTTCAA
Source organism: Nitrincola nitratireducens (assembly GCF_000585235.1). Lineage (NCBI taxonomy): Bacteria > Pseudomonadati > Pseudomonadota > Gammaproteobacteria > Oceanospirillales > Oceanospirillaceae > Nitrincola > Nitrincola nitratireducens. The sequence goes on from NZ_AONB01000026.1 coordinate 15,281, forward strand.
CTCATGGCCTATCTGTTCAAACTTGAGGGTGTGTATGGGTAACCAGGCATGTCTTAAATCTTCAAACAACTGGTTGACTGTTTTATACACCAATCGGTTTTCAGTTGGCGTAAAGTCTCGACCTTCTATCTTAGCGTGGCGTCCATCGCCACCAAAAAACTGATCAACCAGTTTAAATACCAACTTTGCATCCATGATCAAAAGACCAGTCCCCCGCCATGGCATGACTTTCATTAGCGTCATACTGGTCGGCACGTAAAGTGTATGAATGTAATCGCCATACTTCATCACCTGAACACCACCGACCGTCACATCTGCAGGCTTTCTTAATAGATTAAACAGTGTCACCCGAGCCAAGCGTGCAAAGCGCTCATTGACCATCTCGAGCGTCGGCATTCGCCCACGCACGATGCGCTCTTGACTGGTTAGATCATAAACACGAACACCTGACTCATCGACAGGGCTGTCATCGGCCGTTTCGACATCACCATCATCAACACCATGCAACAGGGCATCAATTTCATCTTGCGATAGCAGATCCTTAACGGACATTTAACGCTGCTCCATTACTGCATCACAAAGTCGGTAAATAAAACAATCTCAACAGCATCACCCGGACCACCTCGTTCATTGACTAAACGTCTAACCAACTCGGTCGCCTCCTGTTGCAACGCACGCACCCCTTCGACTGTTCGTAAAGAGTCAGGGTTCGTTGTTGTGAAGAGGGTATTTAAACGTGCAACAAACAACGGCATATGAGTATTTAAGACCGACTCAACTGCCGGATTACGTGTTTTCGCCTCGGCATACACCTGAATAAAGTGCTGTGTACCCGTCGCATTTTGCAAGCCCGCGACGAACATAGGGCGGCCTTCAAGCGTTCTGATCTTGACGTAGATAGCTTCCGTTGGCCTTGCCGGCTCAGCCGATGCTTCGGATGACCCATCATCACCCATTAAGAATAAAAAGGCACCTGCTCCAATTCCTAACAATAAAACGACAGCCGCCAAGATAATGATGAGTTTCTTCTTGGAACCTTTACCCTTGTTTTCATTGTTATCTTCAGCCATTGATCACTCCAGTCTCCAACTCTCTAGAGTGAGCAATATACCACAACCGCTGTAAAACAGTGGACTTGCTTCATGCATAATAATCGACTAATCCAATTTTTATTGGCTTTGCAAGCACCATATTATTTTCGTTTAACTGCTCGATACTCTTTCCCCCTCTTGCAAGACCACCTCCCTCCTTGTCTTTTTGTTGCTGGGAAGACTGATCCGATACAGACGAGTCAGCAAGATTAAGCCCTTGCTCTGCAAACATTTCTCTTAATCTGGGTATGTGTTGTTCAAGTACTTCTCTAACAGCGGCATTCGGAGCACTAAAACTGACATTAACCTGATCACCCGCATGCACATGAATTCGAATTCTTAGAGAGCCCAACTCAGGCGGATCTAAACGTATATCGGCAACCTTAGGTCCCTGCTGAACCATCATAATGGCCCTTTCACCCATCCCTTTAGCCCATGCAGGATTCATTAAACGCTCAGCTGGACGTAAGGACTCCGACATAGCCGACGGTGCAAGAGGGTTCGACGTCACTGCTGTCTGTGCACCATTTAGAGCTGAACTAAATCCACTCGCCCCATCTGACTTCGTCGCCGATATGGATGTTGATGAAGCATTGGCTAACATTGACTCTCTCAGCTCCATTTCAACTCGACGATCCGATGCATCTGTTCGTAAACGCATCGAATCAATCATTCGCTCAGCCTCCAACGCCGCACCTACAGGCCTTCGTGCTTCACGCAGTACAACCGTATCGTCTTTCCTAACCCCCTTATCTAACTGTGTCCCTGCTTTTTGCATAGGCTCTTTATCTTTAAACACCATTGGCGCTGCAGAAGCCTCGGGAACATCTGCAACAAGCCCCGTAGAATCAAGCTTTGACAGGTCCGTGTCATAAGGCATCGCCATATCATTTTGAGCAGAGGTCAAATAGGACACCGACTCATCTGTCGCTTTAACTGAAACGGCGCTCACAGCCTGATCCATTCGCCCCTCAGTCTGGCCAAGAGGACCAACTCCGAACTCTTCCTTACTCATCAACACCGGCTGGTCAGGCAGACCTTGATTGCTTGCTGAACGCGCGCTGAGCTCTAAATTCGTTGAAGGATCACGAAAACCCGTCTGTTCAGGACTCTCAGATAAAGGGGTTAGCTCACCGTCTTGTCGAATCTTCACATCACCTGGAAAGGGACTGACAACCTTCGACAGCTGCGCATCCACTTTGGGCGACATCAACGACTGAATAACTTCACGCTCTCTATTTAATTGAACCTGCTCCTCTTGTCCCATTGTATAGCGATTATTATTGGGTAAATCCCTAGCCTCAAGTTGAGGGGGGGCTTCAGCAGGTACGTTGAGCAAATTTACCCGGGATTCTCTTTGATTGGATAATTCTACAAAAGGCTCAGCCCTAATTGAGATAGCATCGCTAGAACTTTGCAAGTAGGTGGGCATGGTCACCTGCCCCGGCACCCCCATCTGTAACTCAGCTCTAACTGGAGCCTCAACAGGTGAATTTTGTGAGTTCGAAGGAAGAGGGGGTTCTGTAGACGGTACTGGAGGCATCAATGATCCAGTTGAAGGGGTGGCTTTTGAAACTGCCGTTGCCAAATTCACTGTTTCAGAGCGAACGCCCCCCTCATCCGGCGTACCCACGCCGATCAAATCTGCCACTATCGGTTGAGAGTCAACACGCGTCATAACGGATTCACTCATGCCAATCGATCTAACCGTATCCGAGTTATTGCTATTTGCATACTCGGCAACCAATCCCCGCCCCTCTCCTTGAGGCTGAGATTCGCCATCCCACTGCCCTAAACCTCTCTTCGAACCAACTTGAGATAAATGAGCACTTTCAGTGAAGTCTAGACTCTGAGAATTAGGCGTAGGCATAGGCTTAAGTTCCGACGCATCGGCGAACACAGCCTGCCCCAAAAGACTCAGGTCGGACTCAATATTTTTCTCCGGAGAAACAACCTGACCTCTAATATCTAGAGACTTAACCTCACCTACGCTATTGTCGACAGGTTTAGAGACATTGTCTGAGACTTGGATAAATGCTTCATCATTGGATTTTACCTCAGGAGAAACTGAGGGAGCATGAGGCTGAGGCGGTATTGATAGCTCCAATCTTGGATTTGGAGACGCCTCACTTGACTCTATGGATACAGCTGACGCTAACTCAGCAGTGCCCACTGAACGCACATTTTCGCCTTCAACAGCTTCAAGGTGTCCCTCGGACGTCACTCTATTAGGCACATGAACAAAGCTTGCTTCCTTTATTACCTCATCAGACATAGGCAACTCCACGTTTGTCTTAGGTATCAGGGGCGTACCTTGATTTTGAATAATGGCGTTACCTTCCTCGATCCAGCGTCCCGCAATTAGGCTAGAAGTCACCTCTGGCTTCATATCCTTAAACACATTCGATCGCTCAGCAGGAGTTGCAACTGAGCCATCATGCGTTCCCTTATCATTCAAAAATGCCTGTGCAGATAACCTGATGCTTGCCTGGTCCGCCGGGAGATCGGCTTCTTGACGGGGTCTTACTTCCACTTGCGCTCGATCAGCACTGACCTGAGAGCTCACGCCTGATACGACTTGAGTATCCTCCTCAGGCGTATTTTGAACATTCAGTAGAGCTTCTCTATCAAAAGAAGCACTGCGCTCTGTTATTAACACATCGGATGTGTTCTCGCGACTCTGAGAAATCAGTTGATTGGGTGTCGTATTCGTTGAAGTTAAGCCTTCACGAGGGCCTCGAATATCGGCTGACGGTAATGTTGTGTTTTCAACAGGAGACCTCGTTAAATCAGACGTCCATTCATTGTCTCGAATCGCTTGACTCAGTGCGCTGTCCGCCTTGTACATCTGAGCATCGCCTTGTGCCTGATGAATAGCCTTGTGGATCGCTTTCGTCAGATCTGATACAACAACGCGACTCGCATCATTTGACACCTCAACATCAGAGACACTCGGCTCGGCCGCTTTTACATGCATTGATTTATCTTGTGCAGGCATTATCAACTGCCCACTCTGATGCGACGGATTTCTTACAAAACGTTGTGCTTGACTCTCGATCTCACCTGTTACATCAGCACTTCGCCCATTGAATGATTGCCCACCCTCCGAGACTGAACCGAATGCTTGTGATTGACGATCCTTCGCTGAAGAGGGAAGACTGTCACTCGTACGATCCAAGCTTCGCGGCAATTCTCTGCCGACAATAGGCAAAGATTTGCCTTGAGACACGGATCCATCGGCCGCAGTAGACGGCGAGTTAAGAGAGTCTCGATGACCGGACGCTTTTTCAATCCAATCGGAAAAAGCATGCGTTTTCGGCGTATTAAAAGTGCGCTCGGATGGAGTTTGCGTGCCCTGTGCATCAGACGAGACTGGCGTAGAAAGGGCACCAGACAGGCCTAATGATGACAAATTTGAGAATAGGGAAAAAGACATGTCAAACTCCAACTGCAGGGGGACTTTATTACCTCATTGCAATATCCAAGCCAACATAATCTTTGAGAGTGACAGGGTATTACTGCTCAAACATCCGCACCGAGCAACATACCCACTTAATCCGATGAAAAAACGCCGGATCTTTGTGTTAGCTGGGATCGTTCATCAATTTGTTGCTGTTCTTTTTTATCTCTCTGAACCTGCTCAGCATCCAATGCCTTATCATGCAACTTTTCAAGCCCTTTCGCTTGGGCATAGGAGTGCTGCCAATGCTTTAGCACTTGCTCATACTGATCTCGCGCTAAATACAACGTTTGGTACTGTTGCCTCACTGCATGCTGTAAGCGCGATATAAATGCTTGATGAGAAACAATCTGTGATGAAGAAAAGCCCTGTTGGCCATTTTGAGTAAACTGCTCTTGATACTCTCGCAAATACCCTTCGAGCTGTTGCAACTGGGTTTCGGCCTGCGTCATTCGTTGGCGACTTTCAGCTAAATACTGGTCGGCCTTTTCACGTTTTTTAACCGCCAAATCATGAACCAAGGCCAAGCGGTCAGATTTTTTCTTTGTCATCGTCTATCCATACGTGGATTCACCATCGGCATTTTAGGTACCTGTCCAGTTTGAACCTGTGACGATGCCGCGATCACTAAACTCAACTCCTCAACAGACCGAGCCATGGGTAAACTCTCTTGCATTGTCTGCTGTAGATACGACTTGATAACGGGTTGCATTTCGATCGCCTTATCGGTCAACGGGTCACTGCCTCTAGCATAGGCTCCCACACTAATTAAATCAGCATTTTGCTGATAGCGGGAGTACATGCGTTTAAATTCCAAGGCCATCGCTAACTGCTCGGGTGTCACGACGCTTGGCATAACTCGGCTGACCGATGCCTCAACATCAATCGCTGGATAATGCCCCTGCTCAGCCAAGGCTCTTGATAGAACAAAATGCCCATCCAGTATAGCGCGTGCAGAATCTGCAATGGGATCTTGCTGGTCATCCCCCTCGGTTAAGACGGTATAAAAAGCCGTTATGGACCCACCCCCTTTTTCAGCATTCCCTGCACGCTCAACCAGTTTTGGCAACTTAGCAAAAACAGAAGGTGGATAACCTTTGGTCGCAGGTGGCTCACCTACCGCCAATGCAATTTCCCGCTGAGCCTGAGCGTAACGAGTCAAAGAATCCATTAAGAGTAAAACGCGTTTACCTTTTGCGCGGAAGTATTCGGCTATACGTGTGGTCAGCTGCGCAGCGCGAAGACGCATCAAAGGCGAATCATCGGCAGGTGAGGCGATGACCACAGAACGCGCCATTCCCTCCTCTCCTAAGCTATGGTCAATAAACTCCTTCACCTCACGCCCACGCTCGCCAATCAGACCAACGATCGTAATTTCGGCTTCAGTAAAGCGTGTCATCATTCCAAGCAGAACAGACTTACCGACTCCACTTCCGGCGAATAACCCCAAACGCTGACCACAACCGACCGTCAACAGACCATTAATGGCACGTATACCAACATCTAAAGGAGCACTGATTGGTTGACGATGGAGGGGATTAATCACTTCACCCTCAAGGGTAACCCACTCATCCACATCCAAAGGACCTTTAGCATCCAGCGCTTTACCCGTACCATCCAGAACACGCCCCAGCAAACCAAATCCAACGGGCACTAAACCTTTGCCCGAAACAGGGGTCACTTTGGCTCCAGGCTGGAGACCTTCAACACTTTGCAATGGCATCAAATAGATTTTATCACCTGCAAAGCCAACCACTTCAGCCTCGCAAGCGCGATCAGCGGTCACTTGGATATAACAGCAATCCCCAAGGGCCACTTTTATACCCACCGCCTCAAGTGTTAAACCTATAAGGCGAGTAATATGCCCTGAAATCTTTGGTTGAGGTGAGAATAAAGACTGAGAGGATGCATGCTGCCAGCGTTCAATAAATTTCACGATAAAAACCTTAACTTATTCCGCAGGATTTGGCTCCAGAGGCATGCGCAGTGACGCTTTGAATTGATCGATAACTTGGCTAATGCGTGTTTCAACTTGAAAATCAACTTCGGAGTGCTCACTAATTAAACGGCACCCACCACGTGTCATGCTCGCATCGTCCAAAAAGGCTAAGCCATGCTGCTCAGCATAGTCAGAAAGCAGCTGACTATCCTCAGGATGCATAACAATTTTTAATTGCTTGGGTTGAGCGGGCAGAGCAGCCAATGCCTGCTTTAATGTGTGTTTGAGTCGATCCTCTGAAATTGAAAGCTCAGACATCACAATACTTTCTGATAACTTCACCACTAAACGGTAAAAAAGAAGCTCCAGTTGTTCTTCTTTTGAAGCCAAGGGATCAAACAGCTGCGACTGTATCGATTGCAACACCTGCAACTGTATATCAATTTGCCCTTGGCCTTCATTTAAACCCATGGCTAAGCCTTGCTCGTAGCCTTCTCGCTTGCCCTGCTCAAAGCCATCTTGACGCCCCTCAGCAAAGCCTTCTTTATAGGCTTCCTCTCGAATGGCATCCAACTCTTTTACTGTCAGCTTTTCGGCCGCCACCTCTTCATCCACGACCGTAACAATCTCTTGCTCACGTAACGCATGTAAAGCAGCAAATGAAGAAGGCCCTTCTATATCAGGCAGTTGCCACGTCTGCAATTTGCCCGCTTTTGCCGCTGGAATACGAACAGGTATAGGAGTATCCGACTTTGTCATCCCTTACACCATATCATCGCCACTACCTAAATTGATCTCGCCATCATCTGCCAAACGCCTTGCAATCGTTAAAATTTCTTTTTGAGCGGCTTCTACTTCCGAAATTCTAACAGGGCCTTTTGCTTCTAGGTCATCACGTAATAATTCAGCCGCACGCTTCGACATGTTTTTAAAGATTTTTTCTTGCAAACCAGAATCAGCACCTTTAAGCGCAATGATCAGCATATCGGTTTGCACTTCTCGCAATAATACCTGAATACCACGATCATCTACGTCAATCAAATTGTCAAACACAAACATTAAATCCTGAATACGATCCGCCAGCACTTCATCCACACTGCGCATAGACTCCATCAGTTCAACCTCAATCTGCGTATCGATGAAGTTCATAATTTCGGCAGCTGACTTAATGCCACCCAACTTCGCCAGCTGGGTTGAGCGCGGACCAGAGAACTGCGTTTCCAGCATATCATTCAACTCTTGCAAGGCTTGAGGCTGTATTTGATCCATCGCCGCAACACGCATCACTATGTCTAAGCGCACGTTTTCATCAAAATAGCTTAATACACTCGCCGCTTGATCAGGCTCCAGATAGGACACAATAACTGACTGAATTTGTGGATGCTCAAAACGAATCAACTCTGCGACTTGGCGTGGATCCATCCAACGCAAAGTATCCAACCCCGACGTGTTTGTCGTAAATAAAATTCGATCAATCAGTGTCTTGGCTTTATCCTCTCCTAACGCTTGGTTCAGCATCGCGCGGATATACCGATCATTATTAATACCGATTCCCGTTTGATCACTCACCACTTCAAGAAAGTTACTCACGACACTTTCCACTTTCGATTGTGGGATATTGTCCAGACGCGACATGGCCTCTCCAATACGCTGAACCTCTTTAGGACCAAGATGCTTAAGTATTTCAGCTGCATCGCTCTCGCCCAAACTTATGAGCAAAATCGCTGCCTTTTCAATATCGGTTAGGTCGTTACTCACGCTCAATCACCCACTGTTTTATCGCCTGAGCCACGCGCGCAGGATCTTCTGCCACCATACTGCGAATTTCATTTAACTGAAACTCAAAATTTTCACTCGATCCATTAATCCCCCCTGGCTCTGTTCCGCCAAAGGTCACACGATCTTCAGCCATGCCCGATGCATCTAAGCCGTCTAGCTCAGCGGAAACAGCCCCTACGGGGCCGTATTCTAAGTCTTTTTTCGCCTCACCGACCGCTGTCAAATGCTTTAATACTGGACGCAAAATGCCAAAAACCAGCAGAAGAACAAATCCGGCTCCCAGTGCTTGCTTAATCAAACTCCAAAACCAATCCTCTTTCCAGAAAGGCACGTCATCCACTTCAAATAGATCAGGAGCTACAAAGGAGGAGTTAATGATATCAACACTGTCACCTCTTAATGCCGAGAAGCCTACTGAGTTTTGCACCAACTGACGAAGACGCTGCAGATCTTCTTCACTCCAACGCGTCCGAACGGTCTCACCTGTTTCAGGGTTAATACTGACGAGATCATCGACCACCACAGCAACGGATAAGCGTTTAATCCCCCCCATTTGATGACGGGTATAACTGATGCTCCGATCTAACTCAAAATTCCGTGTCGCCTGATTACGACTGGTACCGGATCCTGCACCACCCGCTCCAAGGCCATCAGCTCCAACCACCTCTGGAACGGCAACAGGTCCTGGTGGTTGATTCGATAATGCTCCCGGAACACCGACCGCTGGCTCGCCTGCAGCACGTCGCTCATCCAGCGTCTGTTCGCTTCGTAAAGCGGGCAAATCCGGGTTATACATTTCACTGGCTTGTTCAACCTGGGTAAAATCAACATCAGCCGACACTTCGGCCCTAAAATTGCCCATACCGACTACAGGTTGCAAAATACTGTTCACACGATTAACCAGCGTATCCTCAACCTGACGCGTGTATTCCAATTGCCGCGCCGCCAACACAACATCGGTATCGGCATCGCGAATATTCAACAAGCGCCCACGCTGATCAACAATGGTGACATCTTTTACATCAAGCTCAGGAATACTTGATGCGACAAAGTTAGCTATCGCCGCCACTTGATCTCGTTCCAGTTGACGTCCTGAGGTCAGCTCTAAGAATACCGATGCTCGGGGTTTACGTTGATCTCGAATAAAAACGGTGTCTTTCGGAATGGCTAAATGCACTCGAGCCGCTCTAACGGCAACCATATTGGAGATGGTTCTTGCTAACTCACCCTCAAGACCCCGACGGTAACGCGCTGTTTCCATGAATTGACTGGTGCCAAGCCCCTGATCACCATCTAAAAGCTCAAACCCCACCGTTCGGTCTGCGGAAAAACCATCCGCTGCTAAGCGTAATCGGGCATTATGGACATGGGATTCAGGCACCAAAATCGCACGACCGTCCGCATCAAAGCGATATGGAATATTGCTCATGCGTAACTGCTCGATGACCTCATTGGCATCTGCAAAGCTAAGGTTCGAATAAAGCACTCGATAGTCGGGCTTTTGGGACCAGAGTACGACTGAAAAGCCGATGGCAATGCTAGCTGCAAGACCCACCATCAACCCCAACTGACGCAAAATGCCGAGACTATTAAAGCCCGCCATCAGTCCGCCTTTTGACGTCAGTGATCCTGCTGTATTTTCCATTTAGTCAAGCTCTATTAAATCGGCATTTTGGAAATGTCTTCGTAGGCAGACACCAAACGATTACGAACTTGTGTCATGGCTTCAAAGGAAACCGATGCTTTTTGCGCTTGAATCATGACCTGAGGCAGGTCAACACCTGCATCCCCTCGCTCATAAGCCTCACGCATCACATTTGCGGTTTTTTGCTGCTGGTTAACGGAATCAACCGCCGACTTGAGTAAGGCACCAAAACCAGAACGGTCCGTCGGTTTAACCGACTCTGTGTTTAGCTGCCCTATCGATGGCAATGCAACCTGTTGCGCCCCTGCTTGCATTTCCGCACGCAGAGAACGCATCTGTGACAATACACTTGTAATATCGGTGCGCTCAATCATGCAATTACCCCACTCATTTACGGCATTTTTTTGACATTATAAAAAATTTACGCCACAACACAAACAAATATACCCCACCAATGACGGTATTTTGTCACTTTCTCACAAAGAGTGGCGCAACACAGGTTAGAATGCAAAAAACAGGCCAACCGACCTGTTTTGAAATGTGTCAAAAAAACGAGAGGCTATCTACGCGACCGAAGGCGGGGAGCCGTGCTTCAAGCGAACATACATCAACGCCACCGTAATCGCATCTCCAAGCGCTGTATGACGCTGTAAAATCGGAATATCCAATTTTTTTGAGATGGTATCAAAGCGCAGATCAATTTCCCCACCCACAGACTTCCACTTAATAATGTCGTGATAAACATGGGATAATTCAATGGCCTTATTCGGCAAGCCAAACCCATATTGAGGACGGATAAACTTATCCAAGACACGTATGTCATAATTGACATAATAGCCCAAAATCGGACGATTACCCACAAACTGTAAAACTTGCTCTAGCGCTTCGTCTATCTCAATACCATCCACCAAATCACTGGCTCGGATTTTATGTATCAAGATAGAGTCTTTTGACAAGGACGCAGGTGGCTTTAATTTAATATCCAATCGATCACTCGTAATGACTTTACGTCCTTTAATTTTGACCGCTCCAATGGATAGTATTTCGGCTTTTTTGACATCTAAACTCGTCGTTTCGCAATCTAGGGACACAATTTCATCACCCTTATACGGCTCAAACAAATGCGCATATTCACTGTCTTTGTGATCACGTCGGTCTTTTAGGCGTCTAATCATACGTGGAAGGATCATTGGGTTAGGTCCCTATATGATAACGATTGGTAAGAAACTTTTTAAAATCTTTAACAATACTCAAGGCGTCTCGCAACAGCTCACGCTCTAGCTTATTTAGTTTCTGTAAGTCGATAGCATTCGGGGTATCATCCACACCCGACTCACTCGCTTCAACCCTATCGATTTGTTGCTTCAAGCGCAACTGAACAAACAATGACAAGGCCTCAGACAAATTAGCACCTAACGCCTTAGGCAGCTCACCTTTCTCTATCAATAACTCGATACGTTTAAAGGTGTTGGTTTCAAGAATTTTATGTTCAAGTGCCATGGTACGAATGCCGTGTACAATTGGAAAAACACCTCCTTTTTTAATATCCAAACTCCCCTTGTCTTTTAACTTGCCAAAAAAAGTGAGAGGCGTATTAAAATCCAATGAGGCTTTAGCAAAATGCGAGAAAAATATTTCGTTATTGCGAATACTGCGTAAAAATGCATTACGAGCCACTTTAAATAATGCCACGTTGCCAGCCACAGGCTTACCATCAACCGCGATAGCCAGCTTCATGACCGACTCACCGTCAAATTTTTGACTCCAACGTGACAACTTATTCGCCCAAGCCTCCGTTGAATTCACCCATTCAGGGTTTGATACCATAATATTGCCTGGGCAAGGTGGGAAGCCAAATGTCATTAATGTTTCACTAAACTGCTTCATCACCTCATGCATTTTAGGCCACTCCAGCCCATCGCGGAAAATAAGACCGTTGTCTTGATCCGTTTTCATTATTTGCTCGCCACGCCCTTCAGACCCCATCACAATTAAACACACATGGGGGCGCATATCCTGAGGAATGGTTAAATCAAACAGCTTTGACAAAATGCGTCCATTCATGGCCGCCAACAATTCCATGGTAAACCGTATTTTCACGCCCGTTGAAATCAAGGCCTTGATAAGCTCCGTCAACCCTCGGGAGGCATCTCGTAAATCAGCAATGGTTTGCGCACGCTCAACTCGCAATCCAATGACGTGAGAATGGCTTGAGAAATGACTCAAAACATCAGTAAGCTCTACAATTCCAACCAACACCTGAGCATCTTTCATGACCACAACACGCTCTATTTGCTGTTGTGTCATCATAATCAGCGCATTAAACAAGTAGTCTTGGGGATCGATGGTAATCAAGCGATAGCTCGCGATATCGGAAACGTCTGAATCAAGAGGTAGCTGATTGATGACCACCGCATCCAAGAGATCCGTTCCTGTTACCATCCCATATCGATTGCCCTTCTTAGCCAACACACAATCGGCTTTCATTTCACGCATCAAGCGCGTCGCTTCAAAAATTGAGGTTCCTTCCAATACGATCAACGGTTCGCGTATCGTACCGTCATCAATCCGAGCCAACATAAACTCAGCCATGTCCTGACTCTGGCCATGTTGAGCGACAATTTCACGCTTAGCCGTCAGATTTTGTTGGAAATAATCAGCAAATAAATGATTGCTTGATATGAGCTCTAAGAGCGTTTTAGTCGGCAATAAATGGCAAATAGTTTCGTCAACGGCAATAAAATTATGAATCGCTTTGCCATTTAGCGCTGACCAACCACCAAAATAATCTTCATCCTGATAGTGAACAAAGACGTTCGAGCTAACAACCTCTCCTGTAGCCAAGGTCTCGCCCAAATCACTCTCACCCACTCTGCCTTTTAAGATGACATACAACCCCTCTGGCGCTGTTCCTGCCTCAATGATGGTTTCACCTTTCTGAAAATAGGTAATATCTAAGTGACTGCGAAGCAAAGCCTGTTCTCGCTCATCAAGTAAGCTGAACGGCAAATTATCCATTTTGAATGAGTCAGGCATTGTTTACTCCGTTGTTATTGTTAAGGGTTGGTTCAATACTGTAATCCCTGCAACGCTAAGGTGATGAGGTCACCCTCATTTTGGCCATCCTCTGTTCTACCAAATCATCTGGGGCCTGTGTTAAATACGATACAACGCCACTAACCAAGAAATTCGATAACAAGGCCACTCCTCCAAAGGTTGCGAATGAATAAGGCCAATACGCACCTATAGAAAGCGATACACGTGTGACGATGAGAAAACCCAACATCAGCAACAATGCGAACAACATACCCGCGAACACACCTTTTGCATGTATTCGCTGACTGTACACACCGCACACAAGCGCAGGGAACAACACCGCACCCGAGACTATAAATCCAATAGCAAGGGTCTCAATCAAGGTCCCAAGCGGAAAAATGGCAAAGACCGACGCTAAGACAACCAAACCTGCAGACACCCAACGCACTAGATGCAATGCTTGCCTATCCGTCATCTGCGGCGTGAAACATTTTTTCATCAAGTCACGAGACACGGATATCGATACAGCCATCAAAACGCCCGCAGCGGAGGCTAATGCCGCCGCTAAAGCCCCTGATGCTAACAAAGCAATCACCCAAGAAGGGAGAGAGGCAACCTCTAAGAAAACAAGCGCCATTACATCCGCATCCAACGACAACTCACTGCTCAGCTGACCCAGTGTGTCATCGGGTTGCGCATAGCGCACACGTCCATCTTGATTATCATCCTGCCACTCCAGCAATCCCGTCATCTGCCATTTTTCAACCCAATCAGGCATTGCCGCCGCATACAAACCTTCGCCATCATACTCTTTCACTGTATGTAAAAACTGTGCGCCTCCCACCATCCCAACACCCGGAATAGCGGAATAAAAAAAGACAATAAACAACAGTGCCCAGCCTCCGGACAACTGGGCTTCCCGTGGTGTTCCCACCGAGAAAAAACGCATAATCAAATGGGGCAAAGCAGCCGTACCACAGGCCAGTAGCAGCACCAATAGACCTTTTTCAAACCACAATACATGCGTTGATACAAATGCATCCAAGCCCACATCCACTCTAAGTCGTTCAAACCAATCGAAGACTCGCCCCTGATCCCCGACTTCAGCAAACGGCAACGTCTGGGGAAAAAACTGCCCAGTCACTTGAAAGCCAAGAAAAAAGGCCGGCACCATAAAGGTAAAAATCAAAACAGAAAATTGAATGACTTGTGTATAGGTCACACCTTTGATTCCACCCATAATGGCGTAAAAAATCAATAATATGACAGCAAACAGAATAGCGGTTGTGATGGGCACCTGCAGGAAGCGTGAAAACACGATACCCATTCCTCGCAATTGAGCCGCCAAGTAGAAAAGTGCAATCAAAACACTGGTGAGAACAGCCATCACACAAATCCAACGAGATTGATAGCGCTTAAGCATAAAGCCCGGCACAGTGGCTTGACCAAAACGCCGTAAGTAAGGGATCAGCAATACAACCAATAGGATAAAGCCCATGCTCCAGCCTAGCATGTAAAGAAAAGCCTCCTGACCTGCCACAAAAAGGCAACCTATCAGAGACAAAAACGTCACAGCTGAAATCCAATCGGCCGCAATGGCGGCACCATTTGTCATGGGTGAGACACGCCCTCCCGCCATATAAAACTGCGTGGAAGCATGGCCTTGACTCAAGCTATACACAGCATAGATAACAAACACACTGATTAGGGCGAGTAGACCGTATAAGAGATGTTCAGGCAACATTTGGCTGCTTTCTCTGTGGTTGTAGTATGACCAACACCCTATCAACAGTGGATAAGGCTTGAGGACTATGCACTTAGTCGTAAAATTATTATAGAACACATTTGTTAATGTCCTTCGACTCTAACAAAGGACACAAGCAAGAGAAAAGCCTGACTTTAGTCTCAATTTTTAGTCGTGACAGACACTTCTATAGAGAATATCGTCTTTTGCTAAAACGCGTAATCGCTCAAACTGCAAGGTGCGCTCTGACGATAATGGCAAGAGCTCGGCTGTCTCGCAATTCAGCACGTGCGCTTTTACCGAGACATGATCAATGTGTTGTTTTTCAAAGCGGTAAAGAATAAATTCTGCCAGCTCCATCCCATTCAGTTCAGACTTAGCGATGTTATTCGTATCCAATACACTAAACGCAATCGTCATAGGAAACCAATAGGTCCAAGGACGCCAAAACACCTGCCCCTCTTCTGTGGATACAACCACTGTCCCCTCAGGTTGACGCTGTTGCTGATGATCAAACCAGTCGTATTCATAATAAATTTGATAAGCCAACATCCCTATACCTGCAAACACAGGAATAATCCACTTTGGCACTTTATTACGTGTCAGTTTACGCAGAATTAACGCGATCCCCGCCGCACCTAGTCCTGCAAACACAATCGCGATTATTGTCCAAATCATGCTTAACCTTTCCTGAAATAAGTCGGGCCTCCGTTTGGAGGCCCGCTTAGAAGACCCTAACTTACAGCCTGCGCTGTGCTAGGTTCTATTATGCTCAGTGATCAAGAGCAGCGCCAGCACCTTTTGGTGTACGAACGCTTTCAACCAGATCCTGAATTTCTTGTGGTGGCTCCTCAGTTGCCAAAGACACTGCATAGGCGACTGCGAAGTTGATGATTGCACCAATGGCACCGAAGGACAGAGGTGATACACCGAACAACCAGTTATCTGGTGTATTGGCCAACATGTTCGTACCTGGAATAAAGAACCATCCCAAGTAAGTGAAGATGTAAACCAATGTAGAGATCAAACCAGCAAGCATACCTGCGATAGCACCCTTGTCGTTCACACGCTTAGAGAAGATACCCATCATCAATGCAGGGAACAAAGAAGCTGCCGCAATACCGAAGGCCAACGCCACCACCTGTGCCGCGAAGCCGGGTGGATTGAGTCCAAGGTAGGTTGCTAAGAGGATCGCACCCGCCATGGAGATACGCGCCGCCATCATCTCATTCTTTTCACTGATATTCGGGTTAATGATATTCTTGATTAAGTCATGACTGATCGCTGACGAAATCGCGAGTAACAAACCTGCCGCCGTTGAAAGTGCTGCTGCAATACCGCCCGCTGCAATCAAACCGATTACCCAAGGTGGTAAGTTCGCAATTTCAGGGTTCGCCAGTACTAGAATATCGTTGTTTACCGTTAACTCATTGCCGTTCCAACCACGTGCTTGTGCCGTTGGAGCAAACGCCGCATTAGCATCGTTGTACATTTGGATACGGCCATCGTTGTTCTTGTCTTCCCAACGAATCAGACCTGTTTGTTCCCACGTTTTCACCCACTCTGGACGATCCGCATAGGCCAAGGCATCAGCCGTTGGGCCTTCAGGGTAGATAGTGTTAACAAGGTTCAAACGAGCCATAGATGCAACAGCAGGAGCCGTCAGGTACAACAAAGCGATGAAGATCAAAGTCCAACCTGCAGACCAACGCGCATCAGCAACCTTTGGTACAGTGAAGAAGCGAATAATAACGTGTGGCAGACCTGCTGTACCGATCATCAGAGACAAAGTGAACAATACCATGTTCAGTTTGTTATCAACGTCAGCAGTATAGTCGCGGAAGCCCAATTCACGTACCACTTCATCGAGTTTTTCCAACAGAGGCATGCCAGACTCAACATGAGTACCAAACAAACCTAACGGAGGAATTGGATTGCCTGTGATTTGCAAAGAAATGAACACAGCTGGAATGGTGTACGCAACAATCAACACCACGTACTGAGCCACCTGAGTGTAGGTAATCCCTTTCATACCGCCAAATACGGCATAAAGGAATACGATTGCCGCTGCAATCCAGATACCTGCTGCTGAGCTGACTTCCAAGAAACGAGAGAAAGCTACACCAGCGCCTGTCATTTGCCCGATAACGTAGGTCACAGACATGATGATTAAGCATATAACCGCTGTTAATCGTGCACCACGGCTGTAGAAACGGTCACCAATGAAGTCAGGCACCGTAAACTTACCGAACTTACGCAGGTAAGGTGCCAGCAGCATCGCCAATAACACGTAACCACCTGTCCATCCCATCAAGAAAGTCGAGTTAGCGTAACCGCCCGCTGCGATCAAACCCGCCATTGAGATGAAAGATGCAGCTGACATCCAGTCCGCAGCTGTCGCCATACCGTTAGTGATGGGATTTACACCCCCACCCGCAACGTAGAATTCCTTTGTTGACCCAGCACGTGCCCAGATCGCGATACCTATATAAAGAGCGAAGGATGCGCCCACAAATATAAGATTGATTGCAAATTGACTCATGCCGTTTACTCCTCGACACCAAATTCTTTATCGAGCTTGTTCAATCGCCACGCATAGTGGAAAATGATCGCGATAAAGGTGAGGATCGAACCCTGTTGTGCAAACCAGAATCCTAGATCAGTTCCGCCAACCGGAATACCGGCTAACATAGGACGAAGGAGTATGGCGAAGCCATACGATACTAGAGCCCAAACAACGAGACTCCAGGTGATAAGGCGAACGTTCGCCTGCCAGTATGCAGCTGCATTTTGCTTATCATCTGCCATGGTGACTCTCCATTTTTTTGTTATTGGAGTTGAGAAAAATACAGCTTCAATCTAACAAAGGTCACCCGTAAAAGAAAAGCCCCGACTTTAGTCTAGAAACCAATGATTTAATTGATGATTTCAGAAAAAACCTAATGATTTCTGACACTAGAGCGTGACACGTCCGAATTGTCGATGATCAAACCTTTAGTCAAACACGACAATGGTATAATAGGTTGAAATCAACTAGATGTGATCCTATGGGATTATCGGTACACTAGCCTTCTACTTTGATATCAGGATATCGCGATGCTGTCTGGCGGATTAATCATACTTATCTCTGTCGCCTACTTAATTCTACTGTTTGCAATTGCCTACTACGGTGATAAAAGCTCCACCGGACAGCGACTGGCCAACCATCCGTTAATTTACTCATTGTCGCTAGCGGTGTATTGCTCATCGTGGACTTTTTATGGTGCCGTAGGTCGAGCGTCCACCACGGGTTGGGAGTTTGCAGCCACCTATCTAGGACCTGTGCTTGTGTTTATTTTTGGCTGGCGCATGATCGAAAAGATCATTCTCGTCAGCAAACAACAAAACATTACCACCATCGCCGACTTTATTTCCTCCCGTTATGGAAAAAGCCAAAGCCTTGCTGTTCTGGTCACACTAATCGCTGTCTTAGGTACCATGCCCTACATCGCGCTGCAACTTAAAGCGGTTGCCCTTAGCTATAACGCGATTGCACCTGGGGCAACAGAAGCGCTCAGCAAAGGTAGTGATACCGCATTATTTGTGGCGTTACTCATGGGGATTTTCGCCGTGCTGTTTGGTACACGTCATATCGATGCCACTGAACATCATCCCGGTATGGTGCTGGCGGTTGCGTTTGAATCCATTATC
Organism: Nitrincola nitratireducens; assembly: GCF_000585235.1. Taxonomy (NCBI): domain Bacteria; kingdom Pseudomonadati; phylum Pseudomonadota; class Gammaproteobacteria; order Oceanospirillales; family Oceanospirillaceae; genus Nitrincola; species Nitrincola nitratireducens. The sequence goes on from NZ_AONB01000026.1 coordinate 33,665, forward strand.
AAGCTAACGGCTTTTTTATCTGTCGGTTTTTTTGTCACCTTTTATTTGTATGATGGGTTAGGGAACACGCTCAGCCTGATCTCTGACCAAATTCGTTACACCCCAACCTTTCAATCCCCTTTTGCTGGCAGTTTTTTGACAGAAACAGTGCTTGCCTGTGCCGCTGTGATTTGTTTACCGCGCCAATTTCATGTCACAGTCGTTGAAAACACCCATCCTAAACATTTATTAATGGCTCGCTGGCTTTTCCCGTTATACCTCATTTTACTTGGGCTGTTTGTTTTACCGATTGCCGTTGCAGGTATGGATATTTTTGCGGGCAGCGCAATTGATGCCGACTCCTACGTACTCATGCTCCCCCTCGTTGCTGGATGGGAACATCTTGCCGTTTTCGCGTTTATCGGCGGTTTGTCGGCGGCCACCAGCATGGTCATCGTCGCCAGCATTACGCTCTCGACGATGGTCTGTAACGACATTGTCATGCCTTTATTACTACGTATTCGCTGGTTACGTTTATCGAAATCGGGCGATCTGGGTGCGCTCTTACTTCGTGTGCGTCGCATCACGATATTGGGATTAATGATTCTTGCCTATTTTTACTACCGAATATTTGGCGATCACGCTCGCTCGCCTCATTTGGTTTATTGGCATTTGTGGCCGCGATCCAATTTTTGCCCGCAATTATTGGCGGTATTTATTGGAAAGAAGGCACCCGACAAGGTGTACTGGCAGGCATGATCGCAGGTATGATTCTATGGGCCTACACACTGGTTCTACCGACCACTCGTGCCGCCTTAGACATCCCGTACGCACTTACCGACCTCATTCCATCTGATACGCCTTCATGGTTAGAGCCCACCGCACTTTTTGGCATTACTGGTCTCGACCCTCTCACACATGGTGTCTTCTGGAGCCTATTCTTCAACCTGTTCTTTTTTATCTTCATCTCGCGCATATCCCGTAGCCGCTTGGTTGATCGCATTCAAGCGACCGCCTTTATTAACGTTCACAATAAAGACATCAGCGATCAATCTCGACTCTTTGGGCATGTCACGGTTGAAGACTTAGAAATGCTGAGCGAGCGCTTCTTGGGGGCTAGCCGTACACGCCATGCCTTTACAGGGTTTGCGCTACAACGAGGGGATCACTACCCTTTACCGGGCGACAAAGCCAGCCCGGAACTCATTCAATACACGGAGCGCATGCTTGCTGGCGCCATCGGTGCCTCGTCAGCACGCATAGTCATGGACTCTACTCTACGCGGTAAAACCATGATGATTGGTGATGTCGTGACCATCGTAGACGAAGCCTCAAAAGCCTTGCGTTTTAATCGATCCTTGCTGCAATCGACCATTGAAAACATTGGACTGGGCATTAGCGTAGTTGACCAACAAATGCGTTTAGTCGCTTGGAACCGTAAATACATTGAAATGTTCAACTACCCAGATGGGTTGATTTGCATTGGTCGTCCCATCGAAGATGTCTTCCGCCACAATGCCAAACAAGGCGAATACGGCCCCGGCGACATTAACGAACACATCAAAGCACGAATCGCTTTGCTGCTCGACAACAATCCCCACTCATACGAACGGATGCGTCCTGATGGTAGCGTGTTGCAAATTCGTGGCAATCCTATGCCCAACGGCGGCTATGTCAACACCTATATGGACATTACCGATCACAAAGCGATTGAGGAGGCCTTGCGTGAGAGCGAACAAAATATCCGCATTTACACCGACAACGTGCCAGTTTTAATTGCCTACTTAGATCCTCAAATGCGTTACTTATTTATTAACAAAGCCTATGCCGACGTCTTTGGCTTAGATCGTCACCGTGTTGCAGGCATCCCTTGCTACAGCGTCCTCACACGTGAAGAATATGAATACCGCCGCTACTATATCGATAAAGCCCTTTCGGGTGAACGACAGCGCTTTGAAACAAAGTTACCCACAAAAGATGGCAGTGATCGTTTTGCCGAAGTGACGTACATTCCGCATATGGGGGAGCATGGCGATTTATTGGGCTATTTTACCCTCTATCAAGACATTACCGAGCGCCGTATTGCGGAATTGGCCCTACAGGAAACCAATGAAAATCTAGAGCAACGCGTACGCGAACGGACGCAAGCGCTCTCGGTCGTCAACAAAGAGTTACGTAAAGAAAACACCATACGTGCTCTGATAGAAGACGAACTTCGTCAAGCCAAATCCGACGCAGAAGCGGCCAACTTAGGCAAAACCCGCTTTTTAGCGGCAGCCAGTCATGATTTACTGCAACCCTTAAATGCAGCTCGCTTATTTATCTCGGCGCTTGCACAAAAAACCTATGAGCCCGATGTCAATCAACTGGTCGAAAATCTAGATGGCTCGTTACGTGCGGCAGAAGAGCTAATCACGACTATTCTCGACATCTCTAAACTGGACGCAGGCGCGTTAGAGCCTTCACCCAGCCATTTTTCCTTGTCCAACTTGATCAATAACCTAAGCACCGAATTTAAAGCACTGGCATCTGAACGTAACCTTGAGTATCGGTACGTCTGTTCAAAGCAAGTGATTTACTCCGATCCAAAACTTTTGCGTCGAGTTTTACAAAACTTTTTATCCAACGCCATGCGCTATACGAAAACGGGCAAGGTACTGTTAGGAGCAAGACGCGAGGGACACTATTTGCGACTTGAGGTATGGGACACAGGCGTAGGGATTGCTGAAAACAAGATCAAAGAGGTCTTTGAGGAATTCAAGCGCATCGACAACCCTCGTCACAGCGAAGTCAAAGGACTGGGACTCGGCTTGGCTATCACGGAGCGTATCGCACGCATGCTGGGTCATGACATTAACGTCCGCTCATGGCCCGGAAAAGGCTCTGTATTTAGTGTGCGCGTCCCCTTAGGCGATCCGGCGCTTGAAGTGAAAAGTAAACCTGAAAAACGAGGCTGGATTCGCAGTAAAGGACTTAATGGCATACATGTCCTCGTGATTGACAATGAGCCCAAAATTCTTGAAGGCATGAACGCCCTGCTCGAAGGTTGGTCATGCCACGTTTTAACAGCGCTGAATGCAGACTCAGCCGAACAGGCGATTCGTGAGCGTAATTTTACACCGGATATTATTCTGGCCGATTATCATTTAAGCGATGTTCATACGGGCGTGATGGCGCTTGAGCAACTCAGTGAACTTTGGCGCCAACCTGTGCCATCGATTGTGATTACGGCAGATCGAACCGAAGCCGTCAAAGATGAAATTGAGCAGATAGGCGCACAGTTATTAACCAAGCCCATTAAGCCAGCCGCACTGCGTGCGATGATCAACAAATTAATTGCTCAAAATCGAGAGGAATAGCTAACCTTGGCTTAAGTGGCTGATGCCATAACGTAAAAGACCCCCTTAGGGGTCTATTCAAAGATCAATGGATTTTACATCCCATCGGTTTTGACAGGCTCAACCCCTAAACGCTGCGCTGCAATCACCGCTTGGGTGCGGCTGTGAACACCGAGCTTGCGAAGAATGGCTGTCACATGTGCTTTGATCGTTGCTTCTGACACACTCAACTCATAGGCAATCTGCTTATTCAGCAAACCTTCGGTCAACATAGTCAGCACTCTAAACTGCTGTGGCGTTAAGGATGCCAAGGCTGACGCAAACTTATAGTCCTCTTCCGGTAAATCCGCGACACTGCTGATTTCCTGTGGCAACCACTCTTCACCCTCCAACACCTGTGTAATCGCTTCCGAAATCACCTCTAATGGAGAAGACTTAGGAATAAACCCAGAGGCACCGTAATCCATCGCACGTTTCATCACATGGGGTTCTTCACTACCCGACACCACTATCACAGGCACACCTGGATGCTGTCCACGTAAAAACACCAATCCAGAAAAGCCATGTGCGCCAGGCATATGGATATCCAATAGAATCAAATCTGCATCAACATGCTGCTCAGCAGCGCCTTGAACCGCCGAAAGTGAGTCAGCCTCCACGATCTCAACGCCAGGGACTGCTTGCATAACCGCTTGTTTCAGAGCTGCGCGAAACAGTGGATGATCGTCAGCAATGATAACCTTTTGTGCTAATTGCATGGTATTCCTCTCTCAGACCCGCTTTCTTATGATTGCATAATAGCATCACTTTAAACGCAAAACTCCCCCCTAGCCAAGCCAGGAGGGAGTTAATTTAGGTCAAAACGCTTAATTAGCTCTTACGGTTTAAACGATGTTCAATCAAATCATCAACCACCGATGGGTCAGCCAGCGTCGAGGTATCCCCCAATGCACTGAAATCATCTTCAGCAATTTTACGCAAAATACGACGCATAATCTTGCCTGAGCGTGTTTTTGGCATGCCAGGGGAGAATTGAATTAAGTCAGGTGATGCAATTGGACCGATCTCACTGCGAACCCAATTACGCAGCTCTTTCATAAGCTCATCAGACTGCTCATAGCCCGCTTTCAAGGTCACATACACGTATATGCCTTGACCTTTGAGTTCGTGCGGATACCCCACCACGCAGCCTCAGCTACGGCTGGGTGTGCAACCAACGCCGACTCAACCTCAGCCGTACCCATACGGTGACCGGACACATTGATTACGTCGTCCACGCGGCCTGTGATCCAGTAGTAACCGTCCTCATCGCGACGTGCGCCGTCACCTGTGGTGTAACTACCTTTAAAGGTTGAGAAGTAGGTCTGCACAAAACGCTCGTGATCGCCAAAAATACTGCGGCTTTGACCAGGCCAAGAGTCTGTAATGACCAGATTGCCTTCACCTGCTCCAACAACTTCTTTGCCTTCATTATCAACAAGGGCTGGTTGAACACCAAAGAATGGACGTGTCGCTGAGCCTGGCTTCGTCGGCGTCGCACCCGGTAATGGCACAATCATGATGCCACCGGTTTCTGTCTGCCACCATGTATCCACGATTGGACACTTGCCCTTACCAAAAATACGGTGGTACCAGGTCCAAGCTTCTGGGTTAATTGGCTCACCTACCGACCCCAACAGCTTCAAGCTGGATAGATCTGAATCGCCCAACACATCCTCACCCTGTTGCATCAGCGCACGAATCGCCGTTGGAGCGGTGTAGAACTGGTTAACTTTGTGTTTTTCGATTACACGACCAAAACGACTGTTGTCAGGATAGCTTGGCACACCTTCAAACATCAGCGTGGTCGCACCGTTGGCCAAAGGACCGTACACAATATAGGAATGGCCTGTTACCCAACCCACGTCAGCCGTACACCAATAAACATCTCCTTCGTGATAGTCAAAGATGTACTCATGCGTCATGGACGCATAGACCAAGTAGCCGCCAGTGGTGTGCTGTAAGCCTTTAGGTTGGCCTGTTGAACCGGAGGTATACAGAATGAACAAGGGATCTTCAGCGTTCATTTCTTCAGGAGGACAATCAGTAGAAGCGGCCGCACAGACTTCGTGACACCATACGTCACGGTTTTCGTGCCAAGCAACGTCTTTGGTTGTGCGCTGAACCACGATCACAGTTTCAATGCAAGAAGCGGCACCGTGCTCGTCAATCGCAGCATCTACGTTGGCTTTTAATGGCACTTGTTTGCCGCCACGCAGTGAATAATTTGAGGTCACTACCAACTTAGACTTCGCACCGATAATACGGCTCGCTAATGCCTCTGGTGAGAAACCACCAAACACGATGGAGTGTATTGCACCGATACGCGTACAGGCCAACATCGCCACAGCCGCTTCTGGAATCATCGGTAAATACAGGGTAACCACATCTCCTTTTTGGATGCCTTGCGCTTTTAGCGCATTGGCAAAGCGACAAACGCGCTCATGCAGGTCACGATAGGTGATTTTTTCATCTTCTTCGGGATTGTCGCCTTCCCAAATAATAGCCACTTGATCACCACGTGTGGCAAGGTGACGATCTAGGCAGTTAGCAGACACGTTTAATGTGCCGTCTTCGTACCACTTGATAGACACATTATGTGGATCGAAGGAGGTGTTTTTAACGCGCGTGTATGGCTTAATCCAGTCAATACGCTTGCCTTGCTCTCCCCAGAAAGCTTCGGGATCGTTAATTGACTGCTCGTACATTGCTTCGTATTTAGCGTTATCGATATGTGCGTTTGCTGCAAACGCTGGATCTACCGGAAAAACGTTCTGATCACTCATGTATATGCCCTTAGCTTGAGATTTGTTTTTATACCGCCCGATACGCTGTCTTTTTTGTTTTTATTGCGACTAACGCAAAATTCGCATGGCTTTAATACGTTTATACAGAAGCTTACCCTCGGCCTTAATTAGACATTGGTCTCACCAATCTTTAACTATAGAACTAAGACCGCGAATATGCGCGTAAAACGGCGCTAACGTAATGACCTACATTGAATTTCTCTTAAGTCGTATTTTTCGATAAATCCCCTCCGTTCGACTAATGTGCAAGCGCTAACAACCGCGCTCTGATGATCTAACAGCGCCGCATCAAGACAATAGATCCTCTAAATTGATGCCCTGCTCACGCATTTTAGCTAATTTATAGCGCAAGGTACGAGGACTGATGCTAGATGCTCAGCGGCAAGCTTACGACTGCCTTTAAAGCTCACCAAGGCATCAATAATAATTTGATTTTCATGCTGACGTAAATCCTGATCCAGCGCCCCCCCTGTAGATGACTCAAGGATTGTAGGCTCCACAAGGGTGGGTTTTACGTCCTGCGACGGTGTTGATGTTGAGCCAAGGTGTCGCATTGGAATGCTGGCCACCCCCATATGCAAATCATCTGGTTGAATAACCGACCCCATTTGCAAAATCAACGCGCGCTGAACCGTGTTGTCCAATTCACGAACATTGCCAGGCCAAGCATAGGTTTGTAAGCGCTCACAGGCCGCCTCACTCAAACTCGCCAATGAACGCTTCATTTTTTTACAATGTTGAACGAGCAAACGCTTCGCCAGCGGTACAATATCCTCCACACGCTCACGCAGTGGCAGCCATTGCAACGGAAACACATTTAAGCGGTAATAGAGGTCTTCGCGGAATCGACCTTCTGCGACATACTGCTCTAACTGTCGATTACTGGTGGCCAGGACACGTACATCCAGCTTGATCAGCTTGCGACTGCCAATTCGCTCTACCTCTTGCTCCTGTAACACTCGCAACAGCTTAGCCTGCAAGCCTAACTCCATTTCACTGATTTCATCCAGCAACAAGGTGCCACCATTGGCTTGTTCAAACTTACCCGGCACACTGCTCAAGGCACCCGTAAATGCGCCCTTCTCATGACCAAACAGTGTCGCTTCCAACATATTTTCGGGAATTGCCGCACAGTTAATCGCCACAAAGGGGGCCTGCGCACGTGCAGAATGCTGGTGTATGTAACGTGCCAACACCTCTTTACCCGTTCCAGACTCACCCGTAATCATCACCGTTGAATCAGTTTGCGCCACACGCTGTGCGATCTGCAACAAATGCTGACTGGCGGGAGACTCTGCAACAGGCGTATCCACCTGACCAGCCACCCAGCCTTTTGTGTGCGTCAGTACCAGCTCTACTAGCTGCTGCGGCTCGAAGGGCTTCATCAAATAATCCACGGCCCCTGAGCGTATGGCATCCACCGCACGATCAACCTGCCCATAGGCGGTGATTAACGCCACAGGCAGCAACGGAAAACGTTGTTTAATCTGCGCCAACAACTGATGGCCGTCCATCCCCGGCATATTGACATCGGTAACGACCATATCAACACGGGTATGCTCTAAACATACTAGGGCGTCTTCTGCTGACCCAGCCTCGACAAAGCCAATTTTGGCTAAGCTTAAGGTGTCGCACAAGGCCTCACGCAATCCCAAATCATCCTCGACGATTAACACCTTCAAGGACATACGCAACCCCATTTTAATTTAATCACTGACATTTTCTGCCTTTCACGCTGAGCGCTAAGCTTTAATTGGTAAAATAAAGGTGGCACAAGTACCCTCTCCCAGCACGGATTGCAACTCAAAACGGCCATGGTGCGCCCTCGCCATAACTTGTGCGATGGCCAATCCCAAGCCCGTCCCATGCGTTTTAGTGGTAAAAAACGGTGTTTGTACCTGCTCAAGCAACTCCGGCGCAATACCAGGCCCCTGATCTTGCACCGACAGACGAAGACTCCCCTCCTCTTGCGCCAAGCGAATACTCAGCTCGGCTCCCGGACCCGTTGCCTGCAGCGCATTGTTCACAAGGTTCAATACCGCACCCAACAAGGCCTCTAGATTGCATTGAATGGACACATCGCCCGCCAGATTGATGAACTCACAGTCCGCATCGTACTGACTCAACGGCTGATCCAGCAAGTCTTCAATGGCGACCAACAGAGCCTCTGCCGTCACTTGATTATCAAGGCGTGTTTCACCACGCGCAAAAATCAACATGTCGCGTACTTGTTGTTCAAGATGCGTTAGATTCGTTTTTACCTTGCCCGCAAACTTGATACGCTGCTCGTCTTGTAAACTCGGTGACATCAAATGTGATGCATAAATCAAGGCCGTGGATAAGGGTGTCCTCACTTGATGTGCCAAGGACGCCATCATTCGACCCATTTCAGATAAACGTTGATAATGATGTAAACGTGCTTGCAAATCCCGAGTTTGAGTCTGATCGGTAATAAACACCAGCTGCCCCGGCTCATCCGGTAAGGCCTCTGTCGCCAAACTCACGCGCTTGCCGTTTTTTAACGACACTTCATGACCATCATCGGGCCGTGGTGCAAAGCAGGTTTGAATAATCGACAACCAAGCCTCATCCTGCAACTGCGTTCCAAGCAACTGCTCCGCAGCGGGATTACACTCCGCAATACGGCCACGGTTGTCGATCACCAACACCCCGCCGGGCATTAAATCAATCAACTCACGCAGGCGAGCCAAGGCTTTTTTTTCCTCTTGCAGTGCCGCAACCTCATGCTCCAAGGCCACTATCCGTGCCTGCAACGCGTGCTCTGTCTCACTCATGCTCGTGAAATTCCATACTTACGCATTTTCTCTACCAGAGTGGTACGTCGAATTTGCAACTGTTGCGCCGCACGCGCGACCACTTGGCCTGCGCCATCCAATGCCTGCTCAATCAATTGTCGCTCTTGCTGCTCCAAAAAGGACTTTAGATCGATGCCCTCATCTGGCAACTGCAAAGCAGTCACCAAGGATTCAACCCCTTTTGAGTCGGTGTTGGCTGCCTGCAAGACTGGTGATGGCATCACACACTCATCCTTCACAGGTGTCAGATAATGATTTGGATTGGGCTCAGGGCAGTGTCGGAATTTTGGCGGTAACTCCGAGACACCAATCACGCGATTAGGGTGCAGAATCGACAGGCGTTCAATCAGGTTCGCCAATTCGCGCACGTTACCTGGCCAGGTATGGCAGCGCAGGGACTCCAGAGCAGCCGGATGAAACTGTATCGGATCTAAGCCCTGTGCCGCCAAACGTTGCACCAGTTCATTGATCAGCAACGGCAGGTCTTCAATGCGCTCACGCAGCGGCGGCACTTCGATAGGAAAAACGTTTAAACGATAATACAAATCCTCACGGAACTCGCCCTCGTGAATCATGGTCTCGAGATGCTTGTGTGTGGCGGTGATAATGCGTACATCCACCTCAATCGTCTTGCTGCCCCCGACCCGCTCAAACTGGCGTTCCTGCAGCACCCGCAGCAACTTGACCTGCATCGGCAAGGCATATCACCAATTTCATCTAAAAATAACGTGCCGCCATTGGCCATTTCAAAACGCCCCGCTCGGCTGCTAATCGCCCCGGTAAATGCGCCACGTTCATGACCAAACAACTCGCTTTCTAGCAACTCCGCTGGGATAGCACCACAGTTCACAGGGACAAAGGGCTGACCCTTCCGATCCGAATGCTCGTGCAAGGCGCGTGCAATCACTTCTTTACCCGTACCCGACTCACCTGAAATCATCACACTGGCATCTTTACACGCCACCTGGTGCACAAGGCTTCGCACCTCACGAATTTTAGGGCTCTGTCCAACAAACCCCGCTAGGTCTTTTGCCCACAACTCCTGCGCAACCGAGCGCTCGCGCCAAACTGATGCTTGATGCAAGGTGTCCATTAAGGTTTTATAACGAAAAGGGGGCGACCACAAACCCAGTACACCTAAATCCCGTGCGGTATCGGTTTCTAACTCTGTCCATTCACACAACAAGAGTTTGGGAATTAAATGCTGCTTGTCGGTTAATGCAGCCATGAGTTTAGCGGGCGATAAGGGCAAACGGCTGTACCCCATCAACACCAATCCAATATGGGAGAGATTGAAGGTATCGCCCTGTTGTAACCACGTGACAAAGTCAAAATTATGACAGTGAATATCCAGAAACGCTAAGCAGGTTTGCACTGCTAAACGCCGCTCTGGATCGTCATCGAGAAGTAAAACGTCAAAATTATACGTCGTCATAGCCCAGTGTTCAGCAAATTGAATCGCACTAGGGTAACGTGTATCTGAGTTTTGTCAATCGTTTGACGGTTTAATCCCGGGCAATCGCACTAACTGATCAAACTCAGTGCCAGTCCGGGGTGGTGGTACCGCTGCCGTGGGACACGCTTTGCGTCATCCATGACCGCTCAACTGCCGCCGTCCTGGCGGCAGATGGTCCCCCGGAAGCGATACCACCACCCCTCTAGAAAAGGGTGCCAACCGAGAGATGTGTCGAGCCTGCGTTCTCTCTCCGATAATCCTGATATGTGACGACAGACGAAAGGAATCAGTGCTAGTGCTTGAGTATTGATGAGTGAAAACATACACTTTCGACTGTAATACAAGGTAGAACACGCCAATAGAAAGGAGTCTATTATGGCAAAGCACTACGATACCGCGTACAAGGAAGTCTTTAGCTACCCTGAGTTCGTCCAACAGCTTATTGAAGGCTTTATTCCCGTCGAAATCGCTGAGATCATGGATTTCTCAACCCTGTCCATCCACAGTGGTAATTACATCACTCCCATGTTTGAAGAAAAGCTTGAAGATGTCGTTTGGTCTGTCGAAGTCTCATGGGACGGCATTACACACCCCATATTCATCTATATCTTACTGGAGTTTCAATCCCAACCCGATGCCAAAATGCCCATACGCCTGCTGCATTATGTGGCCTGCTTCTATGATCACCTATTAAAAAACAAAAAGACCATTTTAAAGAAAGGCTTACCACCCATCTTACCCATTGTTTTATATAACGGCTCGAAACGCTGGACGGCAAAGCACGATATATTCGACATGATCACACCTGAACCTCCCGCTTTTTTAAAGGCCTATCAGCCACACTTACGCTATTACTTGGTTGATGAAGGGCGCTATACTAATGAAGACTTGGGTCTTAAAAGCACACCATTAAGTGGGATGTTTTCAATTGAGAACGCAGGTAAAAGCTTTGAAGACTTGCAACGTGCAGTGGATCGAATTGTCGCGATTATTAAAGCAGATCCGAATAAGGAACGCATTGATAAGATCGTCACTCGCTGGATCAAGCGCCACTTGAAGTACTTAGGTGCAGAGATCAACCTAGACAAGCTAAACAGCTTAATAGAGGACAGAGATATGCTAGCTGAGAATCTAGAGAATTTAGTACAGAAAGAACGCCTCCAGAGTGAACAGCGTGGAGAGATACGCGGCATACAAAAAGGTCGCATGGAAGGTGAGCAAGCGAGCCAAGTTAAAATCGCTCATAATTTAATTACACGCACCGACATGGACGACGCCACCATCGCAGATGTCTCTGGTTTACCAATAGAAGAAATAACCAAACTCAAATCTGCATCCAAACTCTGACGAACGACTGTAAAAAATGTTAAATCTCCCTAGGCAACATGAAGTTTAAAGAGCAGGGGTCAAGTCATTATTTTCTTCAATACGTAGCATGCGGATATCGGTTACACACTGTTTAAACCAAGGAAATTGATTACTTAAAGCATTAACAGCCATAACGCACTTTACGGCATCAACTTGATCAGGGTCTCCAAAATAAACGCTACCTTGTTGACGCGTAAATCCCTTTGTTTCTAAGTATTTTTTAATATCACCGTAAGCGTTATTGTAAGAGTTACCTGAGTAGTGCTGTTCAAGATCAGACACCTTCAAATCAAAAGCTATTGCATACATAATGTCGTTTCTCCCTCCGATTCAGGACAAATAAGGGGACATCTTAATTGATACCGCACTTACAGTAAAGTTCAGACCCATTACAAACTAGGGCAATCAGTACTAACTGACCAAACCCGAAGCCATTCCGGGGTGGTGGTACTGCTTCCGAGGGACACGCTTTGCGCCATCCCTGACTGCTCATCTGCCACCGTATATGGCACCCCGGCAGCGGTCCCTCTCTACAACACTGAGCCAACTGACAGATTCTTCTCTGCCCGATAATCCCGAGATATGACGCTGGATCAAGCGCCACTTGAAGTACCTATGTGCAGAGATCAACCTAGACAAGCTCAACAGCTTAATAGAGGACAGAGACATGCTAGCTGAGAATTTAGAAAATTTAGTACAAAAAGAACGCCTCCAGAGTGAACAGCGCGGAGAGATTCGCGGCATACAAAAAGGACGCGTGGAAGGTCGCATGGAAGGTCGCATGGAAGGTGAGCAAGCGAGCCAAGTTAAAATCGCTCATAATTTAATTAGCCGCACCGACATGGACGATGCCACAATCGCAGATGTTTCTGGTTTACCGATAGAAGAAGTCATCAAACTCAGATCTGCATCCAAACACTGACAAACAGATGTAGTAGAAGATTCAAAGAAAAGCCCCTAGGCAACGGAGTCGCACTAGGGGCAAGGGAGGAGATGGATAGGTGACTAGCCGTTACGGTATTCTATGGGCATTTCGTCCCAGCCTTGTTTGATTTCAAGAAGCAAGTCAATAATCTCTTGTGCTTTCTCAGCACTGTTTTCACGGCCTGTTTGTAAGGATGTTTCCAACATGTACACATATAAACGGTCTAGATTGGCGGCAACTTCTCCACCCTTTTCCAGATCCAAGTTATCACGCAATCCCAACAAAATACTGTTGCCCTTATTCAAGTGCAATGCACGTGCCTCTATATCACTGCGCTCAATAGCACCTTTCGCTTTGGCGAAAGCTTCAAGCGCGCCATGAATCAGCATTGAAATTAACTTGTGAGGCGAGGCAGTGGCGATCGTTGAGTTAACGTCCACTTGTTTGTACTGCTGCATGGCTTTTGGCGCATTCATTTTAATTAAACCTATTGATTACTTACGACTGGCGGTAAAGGGGAGACGATCAAGAATACCGTCTAACTGATTACCCGTTGATTGAAATTGTGCAATGATACGCTCCATCGCTAAAAACTGAGCTTGCAACTGGTCAAAGCGTTTTTCCATTCGTGAATCCAAACGGGTTTGCTCTTCTTTGACGACCGTTACTTGCTTAGATAACGTGTCTTCTCGATTCTTAATACCACCATCTCGAGATAAAAAACCTGCAATCAGGCTATTTAGTTCAGATCCTAAACCTTTGGATACTCGCACTTCAGCAGTAGAAGGTGCATTGTCTTGTATAACAAAGTTTAAACCAACACCTGGCTGACCTATGGCTGGCAATAGAACATTACCTGCTCCAAAGCCTGCGACTCCATTAATCTTACCAGATGCATCCGTGCCAGTTGTCCCTGAGAGCCCTGTGTTTATACCGAAGTCACTCATATTATTAGCGGAAACAAAGGATACGTTTGATGAACTTCCATACTCACGAGATGTAAAATTAAATGATCCTGACACTGAGTCAAAGCTTACATCCAATGAAATATTTGATGACTTTAAGTTACTGTCATTATTAATTAGGGATTGCAACGCAGCAGCGAACTCCTGCTCATTGCTGTACTGAGTGTCCGCAGGTAACGTAATTGTATTGGACACAACACTATTAACACGTATTTGAAAACTATAGGTATCAGACGCTGTATCAAATGTACCAAAATCAACCGTTGAAGCATCACCGGAAATTTGGCCTTTCGTACCCGGAACTACCTCAGTAAGTGTATACAAACCTCCTTGTGTATTAGCAAACTGAGACCCTTTTTCTACTTGAACACCAACTGTATTACTTTCAATTTTGGGAGCAAATATGTTTGAGACAGCAGAGAAGTTGTTTGTTAGAACTTGGTTAAATAAAGTTTCATTGATCCCTAAGGAGCCATCCAGTTGAGTTTCGATACCTAAGGTTGCTAAAGATGAGGCACCCCCCGATATACCAGGGATAGCCGAAGTCATCATATCCCGAATCTGCTGCACCATTCCTCTTGCTATAGAGTCAGTGGATAAATCACCCCTAACGATCTGATTATCCTCATCGCGACTAAAGCCAGTTAAACCTCGGCTAAAGGTTAAAAAATCATTATAAGCGGTAACAAAGTCACGAACAGCCTGCTCACCCGTCGCTTTATCTTCTGATATGGTGAAGTTAATAATTTCACCTTGATTTGCTCGGTTCAAACTAAATGTCAAACCAGAAATAACATCTGTAATTTCGTTGCTTGGGCGCTTAACCGTTAAACCATTAATTTTAAGCTCTGCATCTTGCGCTGCTTGATTTTGGATTAAGTTTTGAAAACCTTCTCTATAGTCTAAATCAGTGAGCGCACCTGTTGCCGTTATTTCTAACGCATTTTGCTCACCCGTTGGTGATGCAATCAGAAGCTGAAACTGCCCTGCGTTAGCAACAATCGATGCTTGTATTCCAGAGTTGGATGCATTAATTGCATCCCGAATGCCTTCAAGTGTATTGTTTGTTGAGTCTATTTCTATAGAAAGGCTATTACGATCTGTATTTTGGGTAAACTGGCTCGTTCCATCCCATAGGCCAAAACGAATATTAATAGTACCTTCACCAACCACCGACTTAGGGTCTGATACAGGCGCCATTGACAAAGACTGAACACGAGCAAGACCTATGGATTCTACTTGGTAGGTCCCTGGCAGCGCATTCGCTTCGACCTTGGTGGGCGTGACGGTATTACTTTCTGTAAAAGCAACACTTCGAGCAGAAAAGGTATTTGAATCAGATAAGGGTTTTAGGATACCTTGAAAAGTGCTTAATGCGCTTTTAAGTGCGCCATATCCAGAAATCTGAGCTTGAAGAGTGGATTGACGAGAGTCAATACGTTGTTGAGTCGGGGCTTTTTCAATATCCACCAACTGCGACACCAACGTCTTGGTATCAATACCTGATCCACCGCCCAGTGCACTGACCAAATTTGTACTCATACATCACCTCTCTTTTAATAACGAGCTCAGTTATATGCTAACTCGCCATCACACTTAATCCTTCAAACAGACATCAGGCTTTATCACTAAAGATAACACCCATCATGCCTTCGAGATGCTCCGCAAACTTTAGCGTTTCTTCCGTAGGAATTTGACGAATCAACTCACTGGTTTGTTGATCATACACTTTAACAACAACTTTCCCTGCATCTTGATCAACAGAAAAATTTAACGAACGCTTATCACTTCGCATTAAATCATTTAACTTTTCAACCGCCGCTTCTAACTTTTCAACCGATACCTGAGGCTCAGGCTCTTGTGTAGTTTTGTTAGACGTTGCCTTTACAGCAGACTCAGATGCCGGCTGTGCTGTTACACGCGATAAAGGCTCTTGGCTGACTGATGGTGTCAGATTCATGGACTCGACTGACATAACACACCTCATATAATGACAGCACCGCCCAGTTAAGCGGGCGGTGCTAGTTTATCCGTCTATCCTACCAGCTTTTTAATTACTGAAGTAGAGACAAGACCTGCTGTGGTGCAGCATTTGCCTGAGCTAACATCGCAGTACCCGCTTGTTGAAGAACCTGTGCACGAGATAAAGACGCTGATTCTTTAGCAAAGTCCGCATCTTCAATACGTGAACGAGCTGCAGCTGCGTTCTCCATAACGTTAGAAAGGTTTTTAGTGGTGAAGTCTAAGCGGTTGCTCACCGCACCCAAATCACCCCGAATAGAACTAATTGTCTCTATTGCATTATCGATTGCAAAGATTGCGTCTTGAGCACCTTTTGCAGTCGAAATATCAATGTTTTTTAGAGCACCGCCGCTATCCGCTGCGCCGTAAGTACCGACACGAAGACCAGAGTTAGCAATGGCATCTGATGATCCACGCTCTACTGTGATGGATTTATCAGAATTTAAGGTAAAGCTACCCGCTTGAGTTAACACACCACCATTTCCAAGTTGGGCACCAACTAATACACGATTATCTGTAGTGAAATTGGTAGTAATATTACGACCATCAGCAGCAATCAATTCAACACCACCGCCACCTGTTGTACCAGTCTCTCCAGTGTCTCTGGCAGTCACACCTGTTTGGCCTGAGATTTGATTTACCGCATTCATAAACGCCTGTCGGGTTTCTGCTGCATCTGCACCAGCTATAACAGTAAAGTTTGTTATTGCAACACCGTTAATTGTTCCCGAAACAACGCCACCGGCTGCAGTATCTTGGCCAATGTTATTTCTAACCACATTTTCATTAACAACAGCTGTAACACCTGTCTGATCAGAAACCTTATTAATGGCAGCAGCCTTTGAAATTGCACTAGCATCCTTGTTGGCGAAAGATGCTGTATCACTAAGCGCATTAGAAGGTCCAACAGTTACGCCATTGATTACAACATCACCCGATTGGATTGCTGTTAAATTTGCTCCTAAATCAGATGTAATCTGAGCTTGATTGCCTTTAAAAGTGCCTTCATAAAATCCAGCATCTCTAGCGTTACCAGTTGCACCTGACTCAATTTTGATATCTTTGCCATCAATTGAAGAGAGAGAAACACTACCCGTAGTCACATTACCAACAGTAGCTGGTGGAATTGCGCCTGCAGCGCCTACAATCACAGACGTTAACCCTGTTTTAGCAGCTGTTAGCTCAGTAGCACCACCCTCACCACCTATAACTATCGCGATATTTCTACCATCGGCAGCAACCAACGAAACACCACCATTGTCAGTACCACTATCGATTGCCGTTACCCCTGTTTCGGAGGATCTAGCATTTATAGCGCTAACAACAGCGTTTCTGCTGGCTGCTGCATCAGTAGATGTAGTTAAAGCAATAGTTACACCATTTAATTTAATATCGCCGGTACCAGCACCAGCAGTCATAGTAGTACCACCCAGACGAGTTTCACCAACGGTTGCAACCACACCTGTTTCAGCTGTCTTCTCGTTAATGGCTGCAGCGACGGATATAGCGCTTCCTGATTTAGCAGCAACGGATGACTTATCTGCATCAGTAATGGCCGCGCCTATCGCAATACCATTTATTATCAGATCGCCAGTACCTAAACCGGGAATCGATGCAGCTGCATCTGTTTTACCCTGAGAAGAAATACCAGCGGTCTGAGCAACGCCCAAAGTACTGGTTGACAATTCTTTAATCCCAGTAGTAATAGTCTGATTCGATTGAGCGCCAACTTGTAAGCTTAGCTCGCCCATTGAACCGTCTAGGATATTCTGACCGTTAAAGCTTGTTGTCGTCGCGATACGATCCAATTCAGCTTTTAACTGAGTAACCTCAGCATTCAAAGTTCCACGGTTGCCAGATGAGTAAGTTCCGTTGGCTGATTGAAGTGACAGCTCACGCATACGCTGTAAAATGTTGGTGGATTCTTCAAGCGCCCCCTCAGCTGTTTGGATCAAGGAGATACCATCATTCGCATTACGGACCGCTTGATCTAGGCCTCGTACTTGAGACGTCAGCTTGTTTGCAATCGCTAAACCTGCTGCATCATCTTTAGCAGAGTTGATGCGCTTACCACTGGTCAGACGCTCCATGGCAGTTTTCATATCGTTCTGAGCATTACTCAGGTTACGCTGCGCGTTGAGTGACTGAATATTTGAGTTAATTACCATAGCCATGAGAGTCTCTCCTCAGAGTGCATCGGAATGCCCGTATGCGTCTTTATTCATCAACAGCTGACTGACATGTCAACTGAGCTTATGATCTCTATATCGCCCACTTTGTCAGAACCTTTAGAACTTTTTTCATATTTGATTCAAAGCACCGTGGTTGAATTCAGTTATCGACTCGCGCACACTTAACTTTAGCAAAAATGTTTATTCTATCTTTGGAGACGCGTGCATGACCTTAATGTCCCTAGCCGAAAAGTTATCGGACCTGACCCGACAAGCGCTGTCCTATACAGATGCAAGGGATTGGGCAGCGCTAGAGTTGCTGCAAAACGAACGCGAAAAGCTCTTGCTGCAACTACGCGATCACATCTCCGAACGCCCCGTGCAATCCGAACAAGAAAGCCTACGTTTGGCTGAAATTCTGAATCAAATAAAAGATGCCGACCAAGGCATGAGCCAACGCATAGAACGACTCAAAGCCGAGTTGCTTGATGAAAACCATGATTTGAAAAAAGGACAGCGAATGCAGAAGGCGTATAAGCCGTTTGGTTAAGGCGATGTATGAACTTTGGACGGGCCCATAAACTTGCAGCCAGTTTGCTGACTCTGTTTACACTCAGGCTTTTGCTTTATACGTTTAGTTCAATGCAAACCCCGAAAGGCACTCTACCCATCACTTTTAGAGAGTGCATGCCGCATGGATGCGGCATTCAAGCCTACACGGACGTATTTACGGCGGCTCTCTGGAAGGGGTGGGTAGAGTGCCTAAGCTAAACAGTCAGCTAGCTCTACTAAAAAATCAGTGGTTAGCTTTAAGCCTCAACTGTTCAACCTGGTCCACACTTAAACCTGACAGCTCTGCAATCATCACATCGTCCATTTCGGTCTGGGCAATAAGCTTAAGTGCCGTTTCACGCATCAGGGCTTGGCGACCTTTTTCAATGCCTTGCTCAATGCCTTTTTCAATGCCCTGTTCAAAACCACCTTCCCTCGCTTCCTTCAACAAGGTCGCTTCATCATGCATCGCCCGTTGACGCACAAATGCCAATCGACGCTCTTCATCATCTGCACTAATCATCTTCAATCGCTCCATTGCCTTTTTAACTGGCTCATAAGGTATATCCACCATCTGAACCAGACTCTGCCAATGCTCCAGAAACTCAATCCAAAACCTCAAAGATCCCGAACTCAACTCTAATCGATCCGCCTTTTTCAGTTCGATCAAATTGACCTGCAATTCGTTCCCTAAGCGCACATCCGGCTGCTTTTCATCTCGCATTTCAAAACGCCAAACCGCCTGTTGCTGCTGAGCCTCATTATCCATAAATAAATCAAAGTCCAGAAGATGGATCCCAACCGCGGCTTGCAGCTTGGCATAATCCATCCCCGCATCCAACTGCTCACTCAACATCCGCGCCAAATAATACGCGCTGCGCTTACCCCATGCATTGTAACGGCGTACCTGCATCTCAATATTATAGCGGTTATTCTCCGCATCCTGCGCCAGCACATCGAGAATGATGTATTTGCCTGTCAACTCAGCTGGATTAATGCTTGGATTTAAAACCTCTACCGATGTAATACTCGGTAAATCTGGCCGCACATCATTGATCAAATGCACCAACAAATCTGGCGCTTCAGCAAAAATGCGTTTAAACACATAGTCGTTACGAGGGTCTAACAAATCGAAATTTTGCATGATGATCATCCTGATCCTTATGTTATTTATCCTTTAAAAGCCGTAAACCCAACTCAATGGCTGAACTTACTACCTAAACTTTAATGCTTTTAAAAAGCCAAATACACCACAACACTCTTAAAGGCACTCTGCCCATCACTTTCAGAGAGTGCATGCCGCATGGATGCGGCATTCAAGCCTACACGGACCTATTCACGGCGGCTCTCTGGAAGAGGTGGGTAGAGTGCCTAAGATAAACCATCGGCTTTGTGCACCACTAACAAATCAGTGGTTGGCTTTAAAACTCAGCTGAATGACCAAATCGATGCTTCGACTTAATCTCCCAAAGATGATAAAACACTTCCATATCAGATTAGTGCTTACCATCGTCTCGCAAAGTCATAACCTCTGATTCACTCAAACCCGACGCCTGCGCAATCTGTGCATCGGTTAAAACATTCATTGATATTAAATTTAGAGCCGTTTCACGCATTTGGACTTGGCGACCTTTTTCAACGCCTTGTGCAATGCCTTTTTCAATTCCTTGCTCTATACCTTTTTCGATACCTTGCTCAATACCTTTTTCAATGCCCTGCTCAAAACCACCCTCTCTCGCCTCCTTCAACAAGGTCGCTTCATCATGCATCGCCCGTTGACGCACAAATGCCAACCGACGCTCTTCATCATCTGCACTAATCATCTTCAATCGCTCCATTGCCTTTTTCACTGGCTCATAAGGTATATCCACCATCTGAACCAGACTCTGCCAATGCTCCAAAAACTCAATCCAAAACCTTAAAGACCCCGAATTCAACTCTAATCGATCTGCCTTTTTCAATTCGATCAAATTGACCTGCAACTCGTTCCCTAAACGAACGTCCGGCTGTTGTTCATCCCGCATTTCAAAACGCCAGACGGCTTGCTGTCGCTGAGCTT